>CAZKVW010000030.1:0-22018 GCA_964556285.1 uncultured Muribaculaceae bacterium | reverse complement strand
GCCACATTCTCTACCGCCAGCCGCAGGCTGGAGGACTGGAAAATCTCCAAGTAAGGAGCAGCCACTGCTAAATCCCCTCTACGCAACTGCTGCGAGAATTTGGCACAGACAACAGAGGTGGAGGACAGCCCGCAAGCGCTCCCGCTTCTGCCAAGTTTTGGCACAAGTCATCTTTCCTCCCATTTCTGCCAATCGGTCTCTGAAAGATAGCGTTCGACTTGACTTTTAAGGACGGGGATATCGTTCACGGCGGTGTCAAAAAGCGTGTCCGCAACGACATTTGCATAATCATGGACCAGATAATGGCGCATTCCCTGAACAATGTTCCATTGTGTCTCGGGATGAGCATCCTTGAAGTCCTTTGACAACATATATGCAGCCTCGCCAACAATCTCGACATTCTTCATAACTGCATAATATGTACGTTTGTCAGCTATGAATGAGTCCAATGTGTATCCGGCAATAAGTGTTGCGACATTATCAGAGTATTCTATGATATTCTCAAGCCTGCCCTTATCCCTTGCTTTCTCTCTCATAGATAAGTTTTTTTTCGCGGTTGGCACTTTCTGCAGCGTATGGACGCAGCGAACCGTCCTCTATCAAGTCAACTTCCCGGCCCAACAGCTCTTTAAGATCCATGTACATCCCTCCTATAGTGAAAAGAGTGAATGGTTTGCCTGTACGGTCCGGAACGAAAAGGATGTCCACATCGCTGGTTGGGGTCTCTTCACCACGGGCAAACGATCCAAATAGCCAGGCCTTCAGGACGGGCTGGGTCTTGAAGTAGTCGGCGATAATTTGCTGCATTGCCTGAATGGTCATAGACATACTCTTTCTGCATAGATAAGCCTTTAATCTCAAAAATGCAAATAATTGCCGGACAATTTTGTTCGGTATGCAATTTTGACACCTCCGCATCTGTCTGGCTTTCTATGGCGGAAGTGTTTTCGCTCTTGGCTTTGCCATTGAGTACCGCCTTGGCAAGGCCACCGATGCGCTCCTGCTTCTGCCAAGTTTTGGCACAAACGGGATGTATTTTTGCGTCATAAACGGCAAATGACGCAATAATGACAACGACAATCAAACGGAAGTGCCCCTGCACGAGAGCCAGACGGGGACATGGCTGAGAGCTACAGGACCGGCAACAACATGCTCGAAGAGTAAGAGATTTGCCGAAAAGACAGGACTAACCTCCATAAATTAGCGATTATTTCTATATTTGCATGCTGCATGCGAGTCTTGCGGGATGCGACGGTGCCGTGCCAGCCTCCGGCAAGGCATGCCCGCTGATAAGCAGGACAGGTGAAAACACTCCTATAATGGCAAAAACACATATCTCATTTATGGCCGCAACGGTTTGGGCGCTGCTGGCATCAACGCAGGGCTGGAGCATGACAGCACAGGCCAACCCGGCATCCCCCGCAACTGCAACAGCCTCACGAGCCGCAACTGCCTCCGGGACAAGCATCAGCAAAGGGGCGGAGGCCTCCGCACCGGACGGTGACGGGCTTGAGGCTACAGCGGACACCACCGCACAGGTACTTTCGGAGGCGGTAGTCACCGGGACACGCAACGTCACGGACATCCGCGAACTCCCGTTCACCGTCGATGTGGTCGGGCGTGAAGCTCTCACAGCCGATTACCGGCCCAACATCCTCCCAACCCTCATGGAACAGGTGCCGGGCCTGATGCTCACCTCCCGGGGCATGATGGGCTACGGGGTGAGCACCAACGCAGCCGGCGGGCTCAACCTCCGGGGCATCAGCGGCGGCTCGGGACAGCTGATGGTGCTGATAGACGGCATACCGCAATACAACGGCATATACGGCCATCCTATCGCTGACAGCTACCAGACCATGATGGCCGAACGTGTCGAGGTGCTTCGCGGCCCCGCGTCCATGCTCTACGGCTCCAACGCCATGGGCGGAGTCATCAACATAGTCACCCCCGAGATGCTGGAAGACGGCTCGCGCACCGGAGTCAATCTGGGAGCGGGATCTTGGGGCACAGTGCAGGGCGAAGTCAGCAACCGGCTGAAGAGCGGGAGATTCTCCTCCGCTGTCGCGGCGCAGTACGGGCGCAGCGACAACCACCGGCCGCGCATGGGGTTTGAGCAATACGGCGGCCACATCAAGCTCGGCTATGAGCTGAGCTCCAGCTGGAACACCTGGATTGACGGCAACATCACGCACTTCAACGCGTCCAACCCCGGCCCGGTCAGCGCACCCCTGTACGACGCTGACCAGTGGATCACACGCGGCGCAGCCGCTGCCGGCATGGACAACGACTACGGCTGGACAAACGGCCGCGTGAGCCTGTACTCCAGCTATGGCTGGCACAAGATTGACGACGGCACGACTGACCTCGCGTCCAACCCGCCTACACGATATTTCCGTTCCAAGGATGCCCTGACAGGAGTGAGCATGTACCAGAGCGCGAGACTGTTTGAGGGCAACCGCACCACCGTGGGGCTGGACTTCCAGCACATTTACGGCAAGGCATGGTACACGGACATAGCCACGGGAGCGACTGTCCCCACCGCCAACAAGCAGAGCGGCCGCAGCCACCGCAACGAGGTGGCGGTGTACGCCGACTTCCGCCAGGACATTGCCGAATGGCTGACCGTGGATGCCGGGCTGCGGCTCGACCACCATTCTGTCACTGGGACGGAGCTGGTGCCGCAGGCCGGCATAGTGCTGCGCCCAATCCCCACCGGCACTCTCAAAATGATGGCCAGCAAGGGATTCCGCAACCCGACCATGCGTGAGCTATACCTCTATCCGCCCTCCAACGAGGACTTGAAGCCAGAACGCATAATGAATTACGAGCTGTCGTGGAGGCAGAGCTTCTCCAGCTTGCAATACGGGGTCAACCTGTTCTACCTCAACGGGGACAACCTGATTCAGACCGCCATGGTGGACGGCATGCGGCGCAATGTCAACACAGGCAAGGTCGAGAACAGCGGCATCGAGGCGGAAGCGACATGGCGTGTCTCGGACGCGCTCAGCCTCAGCACCAACCACTCCCTGCTGCACATGGCTCACCCCATCCTGGCCGCCCCCGAGTACAAAGGCTACATAGGGGCGACGTGGAGACATGGCAAATGGACTGCGGACGCTGGCCTGATGCGAGTGGACGGGCTGTACACCGCCACCGGCACGAACGAGGCCAAGGAGCATTTTACCCTGCTCAACGCCACGGTGTCGTACAGTCTGGTCCGCGGAGTGACTCTGTGGGCAAAGGGCGACAACCTGCTTGCGCAGCGTTACGAGTACTACGCCGGATTCCCGATGCCGAGGGCGACCGCGATGGGCGGAGTCAGCCTGGAGTTCTGACAAAGGGCGCCGCCCAGCCGCATAAGCTTAAACTTGTATAAGAACTGAACATATTACAACAACATCATCATGCGAACACTGATTATGGCACTCACAACTGCAACAGCCGCTGTCCTTGCCGCCTCGTGCGGGCAGGGAGGCGGACAACAGGCCGCCGCCTCCGGGCAAGAGCCGGCCAAAGTCTATCTGACCCGCGAAATCACACCCGAGTCCCTCGTCAAAGTCTACAAGGCTCTCGGAGTCAAGGCCACAGGGCGGGTCGCAGTGAAGATTTCCACTGGCGAAGGATCCAACCCCAACTACCTCAAGCCAGAACTGATTAAGGATCTCGTGTACGAGGTGGACGGCACCATCGTAGAGAACAACACCGCCTACCCCAGCGAGCCAGCCGACCAGCGCGACAACACCGCCAACCACTGGAATGTGATAGAGCGTCACGGATTCTTGAACTATTTCCCCGTGGACATAATGGACGAGTATGACGAAATCCGCATCCCCGTCAAGGATCACACGCACCTCAACTACGACATCGTGGGCGGCCATCTGGCCAACTACGACTTCATGATTGCCCTCAACCACTTCAAAGGGCATCCGATGGGCGGCTACGGCGGGGCTCTCAAGAACCTCTCCATCGGCTGCGCCAGCCAGGACGGCAAGGCGTACATCCATTCAGCCGGCAAGATGAGCAAGCTCGACGAGGACAAACTCTGGACTCCCGAGTACATCGGCGACCAGGACGGCTTCCTCGAGAGCATGGCGGCCGCCGCACAGGCTGTGGTGGACTATTTCCGCAAGGAGAACGGCATCATCTTCATCTCGGTGATGAATAACATGTCCATTGACTGCGACTGCGTAGACCATCCGGAGCCGGTCAAGCTCAAGGATTACGGCATCCTCGCATCGACCGATCCTGTGGCTCTGGACCAGGCATGCGTGGACATCATCAACCAGCAGAAAGTAACTGCCGAGAATGACCCTACCGACCTGCTCAACCGCATCGACAAGCAGCACGGCACGCACACCATCGACTGGGCTGAGCACATCGGCCTCGGCACCAAGAACTACACCATTGTCAGCATCGACTGACGCGGCGCGGCCGTGCGCTGCCGGATAATGCTGGCATAGCGCGGCTGCATGCCGTGGCACAAAAAGGAAGCCGTTTTGGAAATAATCCTTACTCCAAAGCGGCTTCTTTTGTATCTTTGCGGGCACAAAAGCTACTGACGACGATGAATGCCAAAGCATGCCTCAACTCGATGCGTCTGCGGACGCTCCCTCTGTCACTCTCCGGCATAACTGCCGGCACATTGTTGAGCCTGGACAGGGCATGGCCGCATGGGACAGGCCTCGCCCTCACGGTGATATTCCTCGTGCTGACTACAATCAGCCTGCAGATACTCTCCAACCTCTCCAACGAGCTGGGGGACACACTGCGCGGGACTGACTCGGACGACAGGCAGGGCAAAAGGTATTCGCTCCAGGACGGGGACTTGAGCATAGCGGACATGCAGAGGCTCATCGGCACGATGGCCACACTGTGCTGCGTGTTCGGCGCACTGATGATTTATTTCTCGTTCGGGAAATTCCTCGCCGCAGCCCCGCTCGCGCTCCTGCTGCTCGGCGCGGCGGCCATCTGGGCTGCCGTGCACTACACCCTCGGCAAGAACCCGTACGGATACCGGGGAGGCGGCGACATCGCCGTGTTCATCTTCTTCGGGCTTGTCAGCGTAATGGGGGCGTCGTTTGTGCTGACGCATACGATTGACCCTGCCCTCCTGCTGCCAGCCTCAACGATAGGCCTCTTCAGCGTGGGAGTGCTCAATGTCAACAATATACGGGACATCAAGTCAGACTCCAGGACGCGCGTCACCACGGCCATCAGGCTGGGAGAGCACAAGGCCCGCATCTACCATACCGCTCTGATATGCTCCGGATGGTGTCTCGCGATAGCGTATATATGCTGCGCATCACACAAGTGGATGGAGCTGATGTGCCTCCTCACGCTGCCCCTCTATGCCAAGCACCTGCTCGGGGTATGGCAGCGCAGGGACGCGGAACTGGACCCGCTGCTCCCGCTGCTCGTCATATCGACATTCCTCTTTGCCCTGTTGCTGGGGCTTGGGAGCATTATCGGCTGACACTGAATCTGTCCGCGTCCTCGAGCACGGTGAAACTCTCCCGTGCGCGGCGCAGGACATCAATGTCAAGCTCGCATTCCGCCCATCCGCGGCGGAAATCATCGCAGCGCACTGTCACCTCACCCCACGGGTCCACACATACGCTGCCTCCGTTGTACCGGTTGGACGGGTCAACTCCCATACGGTTGACTCCCAGCACGTAGCACTGGTTCTCAACCGCCCTGGCCCGCAGGAGCAGATCCCACGCCTTGCGTCTGCGCTCAGGCCACGAGGCGACACAGATGATGGCATCGTACTCCGCCTTGAGGGCGGCGGAGGCATCAGGAGCATTGCGGAGCCACACCGGAAAACGCAGGTCATAGCACACCGTCAGCAGGAAGCGAACACCCCTCCACGCCACTATCCGTCTCTGCGCCCCTGGCGTGTAGCAGCGGCTCTCGCCGCCGAACAAATGCCGCTTGTCATAATGCTCCACCTCCCCTGACGGCTTGACAAAATACAGGCGGTTGTAATAACGGCCGTCCTCGTGAATGGCGAGACTGCCGACAATGGCGGCATCCAGCCTCTTGGCCTGTGTCTTCATAAAGTCCAGACTGACGCAAGGGGACTCCTCCGCCACGCCCTCGGGACTGGTCACAAAGCCAGTGCTGAACATCTCCGGGAGCACGTACAGGTCGGCCTTGGGACATCTGCCAAAGCGCCCCTCATGCGACTGGATGCCTGACAACGCAGAGCCAGACGGAGCCGCGCCCGCCGGAGCGGCATCGCTCTCCTGCGGCAGGACGGACGCAATGGCTGCACGGTTGGCAGCCGGGTCGCACCACACGATGTCCCTCTGAAGCAGGACTGCTCTCATATCACCATGCACCAGCCGTGAGTGTCCTCCAACTCTCCGAACTGGACTCCTGTGATCCTCCTGTACAGCTCCTTGCACACCGGCCCCACTTCCCCGTCAGGCTCGTAGACAAATGTCCTTGACACCTCGCTCCCCGAGAGCACAGGCTTCATGTCAATGTGCGACATGGGGGTGATGACCACAGCCGTGCCGCAGCCTCCAGCCTCCTGGAACGTGTCCAGCTCATCCAGCGGCACAGGCCTCTTCTCCACTTTCATCCCCATGTCCGCCGCCACCTCCTGCAAGGTCATGTTGGTGATTGAGGGCAGCACGCTGTCAGACAGCGGCGTCACATAAGTGCCGTCCTTGATTCCGAAGAAATTGGACGAGCCAAACTCATCCACATACTCGCGGGTGGCAGAATTGAGATACAGCAGCTCGGCATATCCCTGGGCATGGGCAATCTTGTAAGGCACAAAGGTGCCGGCATAATTTGCGCTGAGCTTGTAGCTGCCAGTCCCTTTGGGAGCGGCGCGGTCATAGTCCCCCGGTATCACGGCCGCCGCGCTGCGCAGATGCGCCCCGTAATAGGAGCCGGCAGGAGCGCACATTACGGCAAACTCAGCCTCGGGATAAGGCACGAGCTGCATCTGCGGATGCGGCGCAAAGAGCAGCGGGCGCAGGTACAGGGACGCCTGATGCCCGTACGGCGGCAGGAATTCCAAGTTGTTCTCCACACAGAGCTTGCACATCCTTATGAACATCTCCTCGTCCGGAGCCGGCATGCCGATAAACTCCGCCGTGCGGCGGAGGCGGGCAGCATTCTTGTCAGGGCGGAAAATGGCGATGCTGCCGTCCTTGCGGCGGAACGCCTTGAGCCCCTCAAAGCAGGAAATCGCGTAATGCAGGCCCTGTGCAAAAGGGTCTATGGTAAAGGAGAATGTCTCTGTAGTCTCCACCTCCCCCCAGGCGCCGTCGCGATAATGCGCCCGGACAACGGTACGGGTCCTGTAGGCGTCAAAGCCCAGGCTGTCCCAATCAATTTGCGCAACCATTATCTGTAATTTTAATTGTTCGCCAACTTCTAAGATGCCTAGCGGCCAAGTATCCGGCCAGCCACCCAGTCACCGACCTCAGAGGTGCTGTACGCCCTCCCTTGGGCAATGTCCTCGGTCACAATCCCCTCCTCGATGCTCCTCGACACCGCGTCACGTATCGCCCGCCCCTCATCCATGAGGCCGAACGCGTACTCAAACATCATGGCCGCAGACAGGATGGTAGCCAGGGGATTGGCGATATTCTTGCCAGCCGCCTGAGGGTACGACCCGTGTATCGGCTCGAAGAGGGAGGTGTGCTCCCCTATGGAGGCGGACGAGAGCAGCCCCATTGAGCCGGACACCACGCTCGCCTCGTCAGTGAGTATGTCACCGAATGTGTTCTCCGTCACCAGCACGTCAAAAAATTTCGGCCCTGTGATGAGCTTCATTGCAGCATTATCCACGTACATGTAATCCGTGACCACATCCGGATACTGCGCGGACATCTCCTGAGCAACCTGCCGCCACAGGCGGGAGGACTCCAGCACATTGGCCTTGTCCACTACAGTGAGATGATGCCGCCTGCGCCGCGCGTACTCAAAGGCGAGCTTGAGGATGCGCTCCACCTCGAAACGGTGGTATATGTTGGTGTCATAAGCCGTGTCTCCCCCGTCCTCGCGCCCTTTCGCGCCAAAATACATGCCGCCCGTAAGCTCCCTCACGCACAGGAAGTCCGCCCCGTCCACTATCTCCTCCTTGAGAGGGCTCATGTGCACCAGAGGCTTGAATGTCTCCACAGGCCGGAGGTTGGCATACAGCCCGAGCCGCTTGCGCATCTCCAGCAGCCCCGTCTCGGGGCGCATCTTGGCGGTGGGGTCATTGTCATACTTGGGGTCGCCCACAGCCCCGAAGAGCACCGCGTCGCTGTCCATGCAGATGCGGTGCGTCTCCTCCGGGTATGCCGTCCCTGTGGCATCTATCGCACAGGCCCCCACAAGAGCCCGGGTGTATTTCACTTCGTGGCCGAAACGCTTGCACACGGCATCCGTGACCTTGACGGCCTGCGCCACAACTTCAGGCCCAATCCCGTCCCCGGGAAGCTCTGCAATATTAAGTCTCATACCAATATGTCAGTATTTTCTATAAAGTTAAGCATTTTGGCGGTAGCCTTGATTGCCGCCTCAGTCTGGTCTGAATCAATGCCGCGTGTCTTGAATTCGTGCCCGTCATTGTTCCACACGATGGTGGTCGCCACCAGGGCGTCAGTCTTGCCTCCCGGCGGAATGGAGACCTGATAGTCCACCAGCACAGGATGCCGCTTGCCCAGACTGTCGTAGATCTTCCACAGGGCTTTCATGAACGCGTCATACTGCCCGTCCCCTATCGCGTCGGACTCATACTCCCGTCCCTCAATGCTGACCTTAATCATGGCCAGCGGCCTCATCCCGTGCGTAAGGGACAGGGTGTACGCCATGATGTGTATCTTGTCCTCCCGGCTGTGGTCGCTCTTGAGCACATCCGCCACTATCAGCGGCAGGTCCTCCGGGGTGAGCATCTCCTTTTTGTCACCAAGCTCCACCACCCGGCGCGTCACCTGCCTGACCTGTTCCGGTGTGAGGCTCACTCCCAGCTTGTCCAGATTCTCGATGATGTTGGCCTTGCCGCTCATCTTGCCGAGAGCGTACTGGCGCTTGCGCCCGAAACGCTCAGGCATCAAGCTGCTGGAATACAGAGCCGCCTTGCGGTCGCCGTCGGCATGCACTCCGCTGGTCTGCGTAAACACATTCGCCCCGACGACTGGCTCATTGTCCGGGACGCGTATCCCGGAGATGCTCTCCACATACTTGCTGACGTGCGTGAGCTTGCTCTCGTCCACAGACACATCCTCATGCAGCATGTCACGTAAGGCCGCCACGACAGGAGCGACCGGCGCGTTGCCGCTTCGTTCCCCGAGGCCGTTCACAGTGGTGTGCACGTAGCCGCACCCGCCCTTGACCGCAGCCAGGCTGTTGGCCACAGCGAGGCCGTAGTCGTTGTGGGCATGGAAGTCCAGCTGAGCGCTCGGATACCTCTCCCTCATCCTGCGGCACAGCCGCTCGGCCGACCACGGGTCGAGGATGCCCAAAGTGTCCGGCAGCATGATGTGCCCCACAGGCAACTCCGTCAGAGCGTCCGTCAGCGCAAACACGTACTCCTCGCTCTCCGTCATGCCTCGCGACCAGTCCTCCAGATAGACATTGGCCGACATCCCTTGGGATGCCGCATAGAGCGCCACCTGCCGGATATCCGTCAAATGCTCACCAAGCGACTTGTGCAGCTGCAGTTCCAGATGACGGAGCGACCCTTTGCACAGGATGTTGACCACTCTGCCGCCACGCTCCCTGATCCAGTCCACCGACTGTCCGCCGTCCACGAACCCGAGAGCCTCCACCCTGTCGGCATACCCCCGCGAGGAAGCCCATGAGCATATCCTCGCAAAGGCGTCAGCCTCGCCTGATGACACCCTCGCCGAGGCCACCTCGATGCGGTCAACCCCCAGCTCCTCTATCAGCAGCTGCGCAATGGCGAGCTTCTCGCTGGCGTTGAATGACACGCCGGCAGTCTGCTCCCCGTCGCGCAGGGTGGTGTCAACAATCCCGACCATTCTCAAAGCTCTCTATCTTGTCCTTCTGCGCCAAGAGATAATCGATGTCATCCATGGCATTCATCAGGCAGTATTTCTTGTAGGCATTCAGCTCAAAATGCTCGCTCTCCCCCGTGGACAGGTTGGTCACTGTCTGGGACGGCACATCCACCCGGACACGCAGGCCCGGATCCGCAGCTATGCCGGCAAACAGCCTGGACAGGAACCCCTCGCTCACAACCACAGGCAAGACGAAATTGTTGAGCTCGTTGTTCTTGTGAATATCGGCGAAGAAACTCGATATCACGACCCTGAACCCGTAACCCGCAAGAGCCCACGCGGCATGCTCCCGGCTGGATCCTGAACCGAAGTTCTTGCCAGCCACGAGAATGCAGCCGCTGTAGCGCGGGTCATTGAGCACAAAGTCCTTGCGCAGGCTGCCGTCGGGGGCGTAGCGCCAGTCACGGAAGAGATTGCCCCCAAAGAACTTCTCGTCCCGGGTCGTAGCCTTGAGAAAACGTGCCGGAATGATCTGGTCCGTGTCCACATTCTCCAGCGGCAGGGGGACGCAACTGCTCTCGATTATGTCAAATTTCTGTTTCATGCTGTCTGGCCCATAAGCTCCCTCGGGTCTGTGATGACTCCCGTCACAGCCGCAGCCGCAGCCGTCAGCGGGCTTGCAAGTATGGTGCGCGAGCCTGGCCCCTGGCGGCCCTCGAAATTGCGGTTGCTGGTGCTGACGCACCACTTGCCCGCAGGGACTTTGTCGTCATTCATCGCAAGGCATGCCGAGCAGCCCGGCTGGCGGATCTCAAAACCGGCATCCCCCAGCACGGCATCCAGCCCCTCCGCCTTTATCTGGCGGGCGACCGCGCGGGAACCGGGCACAAGCCATGCAGTAACGCCGGGAGCCTTGCACCGTCCCCGGGCTATGGAAGCGAACGCGCGGAAATCCTCAATGCGCCCGTTGGTGCAGGCCCCGAGAAACACGTAGTCCACGGGATGCCCGAGCAGGCTCTGCCCAGCCTCAAATCCCATGTAGGAGAGAGACTTCGGAGCGGCATCGGAGGGTATCCGGCCATCCACCGGCATTCCCATCCCCGGGTTAGTCCCGTAGGTAATCATCGGGGGGACATCCGCAGCATCGAAACGCACCTCCCTGTCAAACACGGCATCCTCACCGCTGTACAGGGTCTTCCAGTACGCGACCGCCTTGTCCCAGTCCGCCCCCTTGGGAGCGTATTGCCGGCCTTTGAGATATTCAAATGTGGTCTCGTCCGGAGCTACAAGCCCGCCCCTTGCCCCCATCTCGATAGAGAGGTTGCACAGCGTCAGGCGCCCCTCCATCGAAAGCGAGCGCACCGCTTCCCCCCGGTATTCGACGAAATAGCCTGTCGCGCCGGAGGTGGTGAGTTTCATGATGATGTACAGGGCTATATCCTTGGCGGTCACTCCCCTGCCCAAAACGCCATCGACGCGGATGCTCATGGTCTTGGGCTTGGGCTGGAGGATGCACTGCGAGGCCAAGGCCATCTCCACCTCCGAGGTGCCTATCCCGAACGCGACCGCCCCCACCGCCCCGTGCGTGGAGGTGTGGGAGTCCCCGCACACTATGGTCATCCCGGGCAGGGACAGCCCCTTTTCCGGCCCGACCACATGGATGATGCCGTTGTCCGGGCTGTCCATCCCGTAATATGTCAGGCCGAACTCGGCGGCGTTGCGCTCAAGCGCTTCCACCTGCGCCCGCGAGACAGGGTCGCTGATGGGCTTGTCCTGGTCATGGGTGGGTATATTGTGGTCAGGCATGCAGTACACCCGCTGCGGGCGCAGGCAGCCTATCCCTCTCTCCCTGAGGCCTTCGAACGCCTGGGGAGAAGTCACCTCATGGCAGTACAGCCGGTCTATGTACAGCTGCGAGGGGCCGTCCTCAATCTCAGACACCACATGAGCGTCCCATATCTTGTCAAACAGCGTCTTGCTCATCTGCTACTTGTCGGAACTGAATTTGTTGATGCAGTCTATGTACGCCTCCACGCTGGCCGCTACGATGTCCGTGTTGGCGCTGAAGCCGTAATACACTCTCCCCTCATGCTCCACCTGCATGTGCACCTTGCCGAGGTCGTCAGACCCCTTGGTGATATTCTGGATAGTAAACTCCTTGAGGGTCATCTGCCTGTGGATAATGCACTTGACCGCCCTGATAGCGGCGTCCACAGGGCCGTTGCCCTCTGCGGACGCGGAGAATTTCTCCCCGGCTATGTCCAGCCCTATCGCAGCGACAGGCCTCACTCCCACCCCGCTCGTGACTTGCAGGTAGTCCAGCTTGACGTGATGGTTGTCTGTCCTCGCCGCCCCTGTCAGGACAAGCAGGTCCTCGTCGGTGACCTCCTTTTTGCGGTCAGCGACCCGCAGGAACTCTTGGTACAGGCTGTCCAGCTTGCTGTCATCCATGGTTATGCCAAGGGCTTCCAGGCGGCTGCGCAGGGCGGCATGGCCGCTGCGGGCCGTCAGCACTATGGAATTGCCGTCCAGACCTATGTCCTTGGGGTCAATGATTTCATAGGTGCTCATGTTCTTGATCACGCCGTCCTGATGGATGCCGGAGGAATGCGCGAACGCGTTGCGTCCCACAATGGCCTTGTTGGCCTGGACAGGCATGTTCATCAGGCTGGAGACAGTGCGGCTCACCGAATATATCTTGCGGGTGTTGATATTGGTCTTGAGCCCTATCTCGCTGTGGCTGCGCAGGATCATGGCAATCTCCTCCAGAGCCGTGTTGCCGGCCCGCTCCCCGACCCCGTTGACCGTCACCTCGCACTGCCGCGCCCCGTTTAGCAGGCCCGCCATTGTGTTGGCGGTAGCCATGCCGAGGTCATTGTGGCAATGCGTGGATATGACAGCCTTGTCTATGCCATCCACGTGCTCGCGCAGGTACTTGATCTTGGCCCCGTACTCGTCCGGCAGGCAATATCCTGTGGTGTCAGGGATATTGACCACCGTGGCTCCGGCCTTGATGACGGCCTCCACCACCTGGGCGAGGAACTCATTGTCGGTACGGCCCGCGTCCTCAGCATAGAATTCCACGTCCTCCACATACTTGCGGGCATACTTGACCGCCCTCACAGCCCGTTCGAGGATGTCCTCCCGGGTGGAGTTGAACTTGTAGCGGATATGGTAATCGGAGGTGCCGATGCCGGTGTGGATACGCTTGTTCTTGGCGTATTTCAGAGCCTCGACAGCCACGTCTATGTCCTTCTCGACAGCCCTTGTGAGGGCGCAGATGACAGGCCATGTCACGGCCTTGGATATCTCCACAACGGAGTTGAAGTCACCGGGGCTGGATATGGGGAATCCCGCCTCGATGACATCCACTCCCAGCTCCTCCAAGGCCTTGGCTACCTGGATCTTCTCGACAGTGTTGAGCTGGCAGCCGGGGACTTGCTCCCCGTCACGCAGCGTCGTGTCGAACACGTATACCCTGCCGTCCATCATTTGCCGGATGCCGCCTTGTTCTCGGGACGCAGCGAGCGCACTGTCTCGGCAGTCCGCCACATCTCGCTGTCATGCAAGGCCTTGAGCTCACGCTCCAGGCCCTCCCTGTAGTCAGGCTTGCTGTTGGAGTCTATGGAGATCTGCGCCTCCGTGCCGTCCTTGACGCTCTTGTAGAGCTTCTCCATGACAGGCTTGATGGCATCGTGGAAAGGCCCCATCCAGTCCAGCGCGCCCCTCTGGGCGGTGGTGGAGCAGTTGGCGTACATCCAGTCCATCCCCTTGGCTGCAAACAGGGGCATCAGGGACTGGGTCAGCTCCTCGACAGTCTCGTTGAACGCCTCGGAGGGGGTGTGCCCGTTCTCGCGCAGCACCTCGTACTGGGCAGAGAGCAGCCCTTGGATCGCCCCCATCAGGGAGCCGCGCTCCCCCGTGAGGTCAGAGACCGCCTCACGCTGGAACGTCGTCTCGAACAGATATCCCGAGCCTATCCCTATCCCAAGAGCCAGCGTGGTCTGCAACGCGTGTCCCGTGGCATCCTGGTACACGGCATATGAAGAGTTGATGCCGCGCCCCTCCAGAAAGAGGGAACGCACCGACGCGCCGGAGCCTTTGGGCGCCACCATTATCACATCTATGTCCTTGGGAGGGACGCAGCCTGTGCGGTCGCTCCAGGTGATGGCGAAGCCGTGCGAGAAATACAGGGTCTTGCCGGGTGTGAGATGCTTCTTGATTGTTGGCCATACGGACATCACCGCAGCGTCGGACAGGAGGCACATCACCACATCACCCCTTTCGCTGGCCTCCTCTATGCCGAACAGTGTCTCGCCCGGCACCCATCCGTCGGATACGGCCTTGTCAAATGTCTTGCCGGGACGCTGGCCGATTATGACGCGGAAACCGTTGTCCTTGAGGTTGAGCGACTGGCCAGGGCCCTGCACTCCGTAGCCAAGAACAGCAATCGTCTTGCCCTCCAGGGTCTTGCGTGCCATTTCAAGCGTAAATTCATCGCGGGTCACCACATTTTCTTCGACTCCGCCAAAATTCATCTTTGCCATTTTCTGTGTGTGTTGTTATGTTTGTTTTTATGATTCGTCTTCTTCCTGCTGCCGCAGCTGGAGGAACTCCCTCACAGCCTTCTCCTCCCTGGCCGAATACTCCTCGTCCACATAATAATATGCCTTGATCACGTCCACCTTTTTCTCGATATGCAGCACGACCGACCGCGCCCGCTCCTCGGTAGTGCGGGTCTGGATGCGGAACTTGTGCACGCCCGCTATGCGCGAGGGGTACACAAAGAGCTTCTCGATGTTCATGCTCCGCCGCGTGAATATCCCGGCGATGGAGCTGAGCAGCCCGACCTGGTTCTCGGTGTACACCGTTATCTCATAGAGTCTTTCAGCCGCCATAGTCAAACCAGTCCTCTTTGTTCAACATTATCTGGTCCACGCTCTTGCCGGGAGGCACCATGGGGAACACCATGCTCTCCTCGCGCACATGGACATTGAGCAGGAACGGCCTGTCGTCAGCAAGCATCTCACGCACTGCGTCACGCAGCTGCCCCCGCTCCTCCACTGTCCTGCAGGCTATGCCGTAGGCCTGCGCAATCATCCCGAAATCAGGATTGTCCATGCGAGTCGCCGAATAGCGCCTGTCATAGAACAGCTCCTGCCACTGCCTCACGTTGCCGAGCCAGTTGTTGTTGAGCAGCACTATCTTGACTCCGGTCCCCTCCTGCATGACAGTCCCCAGCTCCTCAATGGTCATCTGTATGCCGCCGTCCCCGACGAAGAGGCATACCGTCCTCTCGGGCTCGGCAATCTTGGCGCCGATAGCGGCCGGCAGGCCGAAGCCCATAGTCCCCAGCCCCCCGGAGCTGACCAGGCTGCGCGTATGATGAAACCGCGAATACCTGGCCGCCAGCATCTGGTTCTGTCCCACGTCAGTGACCACCACGGCCTCCCCTCCTGTAGCGTCGGCCACCTCGGCAATCACCTCCCCGGGGTTGATGGGGCCGGACTCGGGATGTATCTCCGGATCAATCACCTTGTGCTTCTCCACCGCATCGCAGAGGATGGAAGTCATCTGCCACTCCGGGCATTTCTTGGGGCGGATACGGGCCGTGAGAGCCTCCAGCACCTGTCTTGCGTCACCGAGCAGACCGATGTCAACAGGGACATTCTTGCCTATCTCGGACGCGTCGATGTCTATATGGATGATCTTGGCCTGCCTGGCGTATGTGCTCACGACTCCGGTGACCCTGTCATCGAAACGCATCCCCACGGCGATGAGCAGGTCGCACTCCTGGGTCATCATGTTGGGGGTGAGGTTGCCGTGCATGCCGACCATCCCGACATAATGCGGGTTGTCAGAGTCCAGCGCGCTGAGCCCGAGGAGGGTGGATCCTGCGGGAATGTCCCCCTTGTCCAGGAAAGCCGCCAGCGCCTCTCCCGCGCCAGATATCGTGACTCCCTGCCCGAACACCACAAACGGCTTGACCGCCTCGTCAATCATCTCCGCCGCGCGGCCAACAGCTTCCTCCGACAATGGAGGGGTCTCCACATAGCTGCGGATAAAATGACACCGCTGCGGACGGTACACGGCCTTGCCGACCTGCGCGTCCCGCGTGAGGTCTATCACCACGGGGCCAGGGCGGCCCGTGCCGGCTATATAGAACGCCCGTGCCACCGCCCAGGCTATGTCCTCCGGGCGGCGCACCTGGCAGCTCCATTTGGTGATTGGGGTCGTCATGCCGATGAGATCCGTCTCCTGGAACGCGTCAGTCCCAAGCGCGGCATTGGACACCTGCCCTGCAATCACCACCACAGGAGTGGAGTCGATGAGCGCGTCAGCCACGCCTGTGATGACATTGGTGGCTCCCGGGCCGGAAGTCACCAGAGTCATGCCGGGACGGCCTGTGACCCTGGCGTAGCCCTGGGCTGCATGGATTGCGCCCTGCTCGTGCCGCACCAGTATGTGGCGCAAGCGGTCGCGATAGTCATACAGCTTGTCATAGACGGTCAGTATCTGACCGCCCGGATAGCCGAATATGGTGTCCACGCCCTGATTAATCAAGGACTCGAGCAGTATCTCGGCTCCAGTGAGCATCTTGTCTGAGCTGTCTGCCATGGCTGTCACTTTACGATACGTCTGGCTCCCTGGTCCGCGCTGCTCACAAGGGCGGCGTAGGCCTTGAGCGAGGAGGACACCTCACGCTGCCGCCTAGGCGCGGTGAAAGCCTTGTCCCCCCGGGACAGCTCCTGCTCCCTGCGCTCCCGCAGCAGTTCCTCGCTCAAATGCACGTTGATGCTGCGGGATGGGATGTCAATCTCTATGATATCGCCGTCCCTCAACAGGGCTATGCTTCCGCCCGAAGCGGCCTCCGGGGAAATGTGCCCGACGCTCAGCCCGGAAGTGCCCCCGCTGAAACGGCCGTCCGTTATCAGGGCGCACTTCGTGCCGAGATGCATGGACTTGATATATGAAGTGGGATACAGCATCTCCTGCATCCCCGGGCCACCCTTTGGCCCCTCATATGCGATGACGACCACGTCCCCGGCCGACACCTTGCCTCCAAGAATGCCCTCACAGGCCGACTCCTGAGAGTCGAACACCTTGGCAGGCCCCTCGAATCTCCAAAGCTCCTCGGCCACTCCGGCGGTCTTGACCACGCAGCCGTCGGGGGCGATATTGCCCTTGAGCACAGCGAGCCCGCCGTCAGCGGTGTAGGCATGCTCCACGTCCCTTATGCAGCCTGTGGCGCGGTCGGTGTCAAGCTGCTCATATCGTTTGTCCTGGGAGGCCATCCGCGTCGTGCGCACCCCTCCGGGGGCTGCGGAATACACCTCCAGAGCGTCCTCGCAAGGAGCCGCGCCCGTGATGTCATATCTCTCCAGAGCCTCACCGAGCGTCATGCCGTCCACCCTCACGGCCGAGGAGTCCACGAGCGACGCCTTTTGGAGCTGTGCCATAATGCCCATGACCCCGCCGGCCCTGCCGACATCCTCTATGTGGTAACGCTGGGTGTTGGGAGCCACCTTGCATATGCAAGGGACTCGGCGTGAGAGCATGTCTATGTCGTCAAGCGAGAAATCGGCCCCGGCCTCGGCGGCTACGGCGAGCAGGTGCAGGACGGTGTTGGTTGACCCGCCCATCGCGATATCCAGCGTCATCGCATTGAGGAATGCCTCCCGGGAGGCTATGCTGCGGGGCAGGACGCTGGCGTCGTCATTCTCATAGTACCGTCTGGCATTCTCCACTATCCTGCGGGCGGCCTTGACAAGCAGCCTCTTGCGCTCGATGTGAGTGGCGGGGACTGTCCCGTTGCCGGGGAGCGCGAGTCCGATCGCCTCCGTCAGGCAGTTCATGGAGTTGGCGGTGAACATCCCCGAGCAACTGCCGCATGTAGGGCAGGCGCTCCTCTCTATGGCCTCCACCTGCGCGTCAGGCACGGACGGGTCAGCCGACTGCACCATCGCGTCAATCAGGTCAAGCTTGGGCGAGCCGGGGCCGAGCGACCCCGCCTCCATAGGGCCGCCGGAGACAAACACCGTAGGGATATTGAGACGCATGGCGGCAATGAGCATGCCTGGGGTGACCTTGTCGCAGTTGGAGATGCACACGAGGGCATCCGCCTTGTGGGCGTTGACCATGTATTCCACGCTGTCGGCTATGACCTCACGCGAAGGAAGCGAATAGAGCATCCCGTCATGCCCCATCGCTATGCCGTCGTCCACGGCTATGGTGTCGAACTCGGCGGCGAAGCAGCCCAGGCGCTCAATCTCCTCCTTGACAATCTGACCAGCCTCGTGCAGGTGCACATGACCGGGCACAAACTGGGTGAAAGAGTTGGCTATGGCTATCACAGGCTTGCCGAACTGCTCCCGGGTCATGCCGTCAGCAAGCCACAGGGCACGGGCGCCGGCCATCCTCCTGCCCTCCAAGGTCACACTACTTCTCAACTTCATAAAGAATAACTTCTTAACGGCTCACAGCGAGCCTCAACTCAACCTCTGCAATTTACAAAAAAACCCATATCCAAGCAAAAGTGCGGCACAAAATTGCTAAATTCGCCACGCGAATCGGGGAAAAGCGCTTCCGCGATTCCCCGGGGGCGCAAGGCTTGCAGACGGCCGCCGCGCCCCGGGCGACATTTTTTGACGCATTTGCCGGACATTATGATGAGAATAACACACATAACAGCAGCGGCATCAGTCCTGATGCTGACATTGGCGGCCTCGCAAGCGGCCTCCGCAACACAGAGAGTGCAAATCAAGCTCCCCTCACGCGAGAAGAGGGAGGCCCGCCAGAGACTGGTGGACTCCTTGCAGCAGGTCATCACCGACTTGCAGGCCGAACTGGCCCTGCGGGACGAGCAGGAGATAGAGCTGGAGGAGGCGCTTGCCGATGAGACCGAAGCGGCGGATGAAGTTGCGCTCGCCGAGGAATTCACCGCCGAGCAGACGGACAGCCTGCTGAGCGAATGGTACGCCCGCAAGCAGGCGGAGACATTCCAGAGCATCAGCGACTACGACATGGACTCGGTCAAGTTTACAACCAACGTGCCCGACTCCGTGCTCATCGACAGGCTCACGAGGATGAACTCGTTCATAACCCTGCCGTTCAACGAGACAGTCAAGAACTACATGATCCTCTACAGCGAGAAGCGCCCGCGCAAAACGGAGCAGCTGCTCGGGCTGGGGGCGTACTATTTCCCCGTCTTCGAAGAGGTGTTTGACCGCTACGACATGCCGCTTGAACTCAAATACATGGCAGTCATCGAGTCAGCCCTCAACCCGCTGGCCCGCTCCCGGGCCGGCGCTCACGGCATGTGGCAGTTCATGTACCGCACGGCCAAGCTGTACGGACTGCACATCAATTCGTTTGTAGATGAGCGTCTCGACGTGGAGAAGTCGGCGGACGCCGCGGCGAGATTCCTTCAGGACTCCTACAACATCTTCGGGGACTGGGCGCTGGCCATATCCTCCTACAACTGCGGCGCGGGCAATGTCAACAAGGCCATCCGCCGCGCCGGCGGGAAGCGGGACTTCTGGTCGGTGTACCCCTACCTCCCCCGTGAGACAAGGGGCTACGTGCCGGCATTTGTGGGGGCGATGTACGCCATGACCTATTACAAGGAGTACGGGCTGGTCCCCGAGCAGATCTCAATGCCGGCTCACGCGGACACGTTCGAGATTCGGCACAACCTGCATTTCAAGCAGATAAACGAGATGATTGGCGTCCCGATGGAGGTCATCAAAGAGCTCAACCCCCAGTACACGCACGAGATAGTGCCCGGCAACGAGGGCCTGTACCTGCTGAGGCTGCCCTACAGCTACACCAACGCATTTGTGGATGCCGGTGACTCCATTTACAGGTACAAGGCGGACACTCTCCTGAGCGAGAAAGTGCTCAAGAGCATCAAGAATGGAGGCGACGGGGAGTCCATACGCTACAGGGTGCGCAGCGGGGACAACCTCAGCAAGATAGGAGCGCGCTACCATGTGACCGTCGCCCAGATCAAGAAGTGGAACCATCTTAAGACCACCAACTTGCGTGTAGGGCAGACACTCCTTATCTATCCGAGGGGCTATGTCGCCCCGTCCTCCGCCAGCCAGACAGGCAAGGCATCGGGCGGCACGTCGTCATCCTCTGCCGGGTACACCACCTATACGGTCAAGTCAGGTGACAATCTCTACGACATAGCCAAGAAGTATCCGGGCGTGAGCGCAAATGACATCAAGGCCTACAACAAATTGTCTTCCAGCAAAATCAAGCCTGGCCAGAAGCTCAAAATCCCCAAGCGTTAAGCTAGAAGCTGGCATTGTACTGCAGCCGCACTTCCACGCGGTCTGGCTTGTCTGTCCGGACTCCTGCCTTGAACGGCCCCGCGCTGTAATGCATGTACGAGCCGCGCAAGTGTATCTGCCCGCGCAACGCGGAGAGCGAGCAGAGCGCATGCAGGGTCGCGCCCCTGCCGTAATAGGCCGGAACGGAGAACATCCCGGGCACGTCCCGCTCGTAGCAGTATATCCGGTCATTCCACCGGTCAACTGAAAAGAGTGTCACGCGCACATGCGCTTTTGCCCGCCCGTGAACGTATCCGGCCTCGGCATAGTACAGCCTGGAAAGGCCTTCGCAACGCACCAGCTCCCCGCGCAGCCTGCCGCTCCACACCCCGGAGGCCACGTCAGCGTCCAGTCGCGCGTCCATACGTCTGGCGGAATCGTCCTGCGGCCTCAAACGCCAGGTCAGCCTGGGCTTCAACGTCAGCCAAGAGGCAAGCGGCAGCGACACATCGGTTACAGATTTGAGCTGGGAAGACCCTGCCACTGGGTGCACAGCCCAGTCCAGCGTGCCGCCGAGAGCAAGCCCGCCCGCAGACAAGACCTCAAATCCGGCCGCAACGCCGGTCTCATCCCCATATTTGGAAGATGAGCGGGGAGGGCTGCCGAATGAACCGGCAACACCGTCCGGATATGACCTCAGCATGAGAGCAATGCGCCGGCGGTATGCCGGAGTCCAGATCAGCCCGCCTGTCGCGGCGCAGCGTCCTGACGCGAGGTCATATCCGCATTCTCCGTACAGCTCGCACCTCCTGAGCCAGCCACGCAGCATCCACCGTCCGTCAAGAGCCACCATACCCTCACGCGCCCCATTGTCATCCGGCGCGAGCGTCAGATATGCCGTTGTCCCTATGACGCTGCGGCGGCCGGTCAGGCGGAAGTTGCATGCCGCCATCCCGTCTTTTGTCAGCAAGGCGGACAGGCTCCCTGACCGTGATAAGTCCCACTGGAGGGCTGCGCCGCGCATGGCATACTGCGGGGACAGAGTCCATGCGGCGCGCACGCCCGCAGCCCGTTTGCGAAAGGCCTCCACAGTGCCCAGCCCGCTCATCGACAGCCCACTCCACACCGCCAGGCCCTGGCCGAAGCGGGCGTGAAAGTCCCCAATCACCAGTCTCGCCGGAAGCCTGCGGGAGCGGATCTCCGCGCTGAATCCGAATGCGTCCGGGCAGTCCGAGCCAGATAAACGCTTAAGTGCAAGCGCGACGCTCCCCCGCCCTTGGAGGGTGTACCTGCATTTGAGGGCATAGCTGCATATGGCATCCTCTCCCTCATCAGCCTTGAGAGAAGCGCGGAGCAGGGTCTCGGCGCGTCCGCGCCCTCTCCCGCTGGAAGCCGCGTAGCTGGAGGCGGTCTCAAGGGAGAGGAAAGGCTTCAGGGCGGCGACCAGCTCGGCATTGAAGCCGTCCACGGAGGCGAGCTCGGTCCAGCTGCGGATGTCGCCGCTGCGGCTGCGCCAGTCCACCACGCTGGCCGCCCGCCATGTGTCCAGCACCTCCTCCAGCCGCTGGCGGCTGTCCACGTTAACGCGCAGGGGATGTCGCGCGAGGTCTGCGCAGCGTTCCATGTCGGTCTCGGAGACCTCGGAGATGTCCCCCGCCCCGCAGACGGCCATGACCGCCCGCTCGAACGCAGTGTCCTGCGCCTGAGCCGCCACTGCTGCGAATGCCGCCGCGAAAGAAGCCGCTGTTGCGGCAATTAGAAGTTGTTTCATAG
>CAZKVW010000029.1:17977-22028 GCA_964556285.1 uncultured Muribaculaceae bacterium | reverse complement strand
TCTCTCCGTTGCATGAGAACTCTTCCCCAGCGGTCAGGACAGGAATCCGTAAATAATTGAAAAGAGTCATTTGAGCCTATTTTATTCCTGCAAAACTACAGTGTGTTCCCCAGCAACCAGTCAATGGCCGTCACCTTATTGACGGCATACCCTTGACAGGTTTCCTTGCCACGTTCATTCATTGAGATAAGAGTGAGGTTGTCGCATTTTAGTTGCGCGGAAGCCTTGACCAGACCGCTTAATTCACGCGTCCTTGTAGAAGAAGTGTTCATCATGTAGGTTACCTGCAAGATTTCCAGAATCTTTGTCCTGTCCACGATGATAAAATCGGCCTCATATCCATTTTTGTGGTAAAATACATCCACGTTATTCTTCTTGTGACGGCGCAATAATTCGATGTAAATGATATTCTCAAGCCTAAGCCCGAGATTCTCTGAAGTCAGCGTACTCTCCCTGTCGGACTGAAATGCCACATCCACCAGATAGGCCTTCTCACCCCGCAGACGTTCTGCGCTTTTGAATGAAAATTTGTTAAGTCCCTGAAACAGAAAGGCCTGCTTCAGATAAGCATAATAGTTCTCTGCCGTATGCGTTGACCCGAAACCGAAAAGTTCGGCGAGGGTGGTGGGTACCACTTCCTGACAGAAATTGTCTGTCAGATAGTTCGCCATTTTTTGCAGAGCGTCCACATAGCGGACATGATATCGCTTGGCAATATCTTTCTTGAATTCTAAGGGGTGTTTTATGCACTATTTCGAAGACCAGAGATGATTGCAACTGCACTATTTTTCGAGAGCAGCAATCCGCTTTGGGGTCTCTGCGCAATGCCCCGCATGTGGTTTTAGCCGTTCGTGACATTCGCAGGACACATTGGGTGGCCTCGCGGGAGGCAAGATGGCGGAGGCTGTGGCCTGCGTGGGGAAATAGGGCGCGGAGGCGACACGACCATGCCACAGACAGGCCTCCAGAGGAGATGCCCGTGCCCTGCGAATGTCACGAACGCCCGTCACGCCGCGAGGGCCGGGCGGCAGCGTTTCGTAATGTCGCGCAAAAACAGTAATTTTGCGGGCACAAAACGTATATTGCCATGAGAAAGAAAATTGTTGCGGGCAACTGGAAGATGAACACCACCGTGCCCGAAGGAGTCGAACTTGCCAAGGCTGTCGTGAGCGTCTCGGCGAATGTACCTGAAGATGTCAAGCTCATAGTGGCTGTCCCGGCGACCCACCTCGTCCCTGTGGCGCAGATCGTTGGCGGCACGCGCGTAGGGCTCTCCGCCGAGAACTGCGCCGACCATGACAAGGGCGCGTACACCGGAGAGGTGTCCGCAGCCATGGTTGCCTCCACCGGGGCGCAGTACACTATTCTCGGGCACTCCGAGCGCCGCCAGTACTACGGCGAGACCGACGCCAAGCTGGTCGAGAAGCTGCGCCTCGCCCTCCAGAACGGGCTGGACGTGATTCTTTGCGTGGGTGAGAGCCTCGAAGAGAGGGAGGCCGGCAGGCATTTCGATGTGGTCGGCACACAGACAAAGGATGTGCTCAACCATTTCACGGCCGAGGAGATGTCACATGTCATCATAGCCTACGAGCCGGTATGGGCAATCGGCACAGGCAAGACAGCCACAGCCGCCCAGGCGGAAGAGATACACGCCTTTATCCGCAAGACTCTCGCCGGCCTCTTCGGGGAGCAAACAGCAGAGGACACCACCATCCTGTACGGCGGCAGCTGCAAGCCCTCCAACGCCAAGGAGATATTCGCCCAGAGCGACATTGACGGCGGACTCATTGGCGGGGCCGCGCTCAAGGCTGACGACTTCATCGCCATCGCCCTGTCGTTCTGACAATCGCCCGCAGCCGTTCAGAAACGGCTCCAGGGGAGAGCTGTTTCCGGCGGAGTCACAGCCATAAAAGGCAGGGTCTCCGCATGATCAGGGGGCGATACGGCAGCGGGAGAGCTTGGCTGCCATCCCGGCAGGCAGCACATCCGCAAGATCATCGACACTCCGCTCCGAGGGCGGAGTGTTGCGCGTATATAACGCGACCCCGTGCGCGGCCCGTCGGCCTATGTAGGGGTGCAGGGCAAGACTGTCCTCCGGCAGTCTCCAGAGCGGATACGGCTCGCACTCCCCCACCGTAATCAGGTCTTTGAGAGCCTCGTAACGCTCGTCGCCAAAATTCCAGATGTCCGTCAGCTGCTCGGGATAGGAATAGCCGTGCAGCCGTCCCCTGTACTCCACCATCTTGGCGGCAAAGTACGGGCCGATGCCGGGCAGGGAGTCAAACTCGGCCGAATCGGCCGCATTGATGTCCACCTGTGGAATGTCGATGTACGGCTCCAGCCGGGCGTACACAGAGTCGGCCACCACGAATGACTTGGCAAAGTCGGACTTGCGGGCGAAACGGCCGCCCTTGCTGCGGTAATTGTCGATGGCCTGCGCCTGCCTGAGGCTGAATCCAAGCCGCTGCAAATCCTCAACGGAGACGGTATTGGGGTCGAAGCGGAATGACTCCGCCGCCCGCCTGTTGCCGTCGCGGGAATTGTCGCCCCGGGGCAACCCGTCACCCCATACTGCCATCTCCCGCGCCCTGCGCGAATGCTCCGCGCTGCGGCGTATGGTGTCACGCCGGGAGCCGCCATCCGGGCCGGGCTCCCGCTCACCCGCCCCGGCGGGGCTGACGATATATACCGTATCCGGCGCGTCACGGTGCGCAACCACAGCGTCCACCGCCGCCTGCCTCACAAACAGCGCAGTCTGAAAACCTATAACCAGAAATACGAGCGCAATCGCGCCCACCTTGAATGCCGAAGAAAATCTAATCGGCCTCGGAATCCTGTCCTTCGCCACTTGCTGTCTCCTCCCCAGAACTTTTGACATTTGCGGCCTTGCCGGCCACCACTATGACTATTTCGCCTTTTGGCTCATGCTCACGGTACCAGGCGGCGACCTCGGCAAGGCTGCCGCGCCTGTGCTCCTCATGGATCTTGGATATCTCACGCGCGACAGAGCACTGCCTGTCCTCACCGAAGTGCTGCGCAAACTGCTCCAGCGTCTTGACCAGCCGGTAAGGCGACTCGTAGAACACCATCGTGCGAGTCTCCTGCTCCAGGCTGCGGAGCAGGGTCTGCCTCCCCTTTTTCTGCGGGAGAAATCCCTCAAAACAGAAGCGGTCGCAGGGCAGGCCGGAAGACACTATCGCCGGAATGCAGGCCGTAGCGCCGGGCAGGGTTATGACCTCTATCCCGGCCTCCGCGCAAGTGCGCGACAGCAGGAATCCCGGATCCGAGATGCCAGGTGTGCCTGCGTCACTCACAAGCGCGACGTCCAGCCCTCCGAGGATGCGCTCCTTGACGGCCTCCACAGTCTGGTGCTCGTTGTATTTGTGATGCGAACGCAGCGGTGTGCGGATGTCATAGCGTTTGAGCAGCACCGAGCTGGTGCGGGTATCCTCCGCAAGTATGAGGTCTGCCTCCCCCAGGACACGGATGGCGCGCAGCGTCATGTCCTCCATGTTGCCGACCGGGGTCGGGACTATGTACAGCTTGCCAGGCATACGCTATGACAGTCTGCGGCGGACCGCCATCATAAACCGGTACACCGTATCCGAATCCATCTTCCACTCCGGGAAATGCGAACGTATGTACGCCTCTGCCTCGGCAAGCGAGGAAATGGAGTTGAATACCGATATGGTCTTCTGGAACAAGACCGGATCCCCGGCAAAAAGGTCCCTTATGTACAATAGCCTGTCATTGAGGGAAATCGCGCTGAGTATATTGCGCACGGGAGTCCCAGGCCTATCAGTCCTCCAGGCGAAACGCGCAGGGTCGCGCACAAGCGTCTCATTCGCTTCCTGCACAGGCATTTCCTCCCGCTTCACCCCGTCCCCCTCGGCAAAAGAGCCTTCCAGCCTCGCAAGGCCATCCTCCACGGATGACATCCCGCTCTCCGCAGCCTCCAATGCCGAAAGCTCCGGGAGTTCAGCCGCGTCACCCGCCTCACCCGCCTCATTCACAATTCCTCCCTCCGCCAATCCGTCGGCCAGCTGCGCCA
>CAZKVW010000029.1:0-17877 GCA_964556285.1 uncultured Muribaculaceae bacterium | reverse complement strand
TCACCCGCCTCATTCACAATTCCTCCCTCCGCCAATCCGTCGGCCAGCTGCGCCAAACGCGCGTCAATCAGCCCGATCTGCTCCCTGATAGAGCCAAGAGCCTCCCGGATGTCCTCCAAAATCTGCCTGTCAATGTCCCCCATAACGAAAAGAATGTCTATCTTTGACTCGTCAAAGCGAGACAAAATTACACAATGTTTTCAGAAAATTTCAAAAAATCAGGGCGCATAGAGGTGATTTGCGGGTCGATGTTCTCCGGCAAGACAGAAGAGCTCATCCGCAGGCTCAAAAGGGCTCAATTCGCCAACCAGACGATAGCTGTGTTCAAGCCCGGGATAGACAAGCGGTATTCCGAGCAGGATGTCGTGTCGCACGACCTGCACAGTGTCAACTGCAGCCCCGTGAGCGACCCGCGCACAATACTGGAATTGTCTGAAGACATCCAGGTGGTGGGCATAGACGAGGCGCAGTTTTTCGACAGCTCTCTCGTGGAGGTGTGCAGCGCTCTCGCGGACAGGGGGACACGCGTCATCATTGCCGGTCTTGACACTGACTATCTCGGCAAGCCTTTCGGCCCTATGCCGGCCCTGATGGCGATAGCCGAGGACGTGCAGAAAGTGCATGCGATATGCGTCAAATGCGGCGACCTTGCCAACCATTCGCACAGGCTGTCACGCAGCCATGACCTCGTGGTGCTTGGCGAAAAGGACATCTATGAGCCTCTCTGCCGTCACTGCTACAACGAGGCGCTCGCCGCCGAAAGGGGGCAGTGACGCAGATTCTTCGGCCTGCGGCCTCAGAATGACAGCGAGGGCTTCAGTGACGCGCCCGCTCCAGAAATCCCCTGACCGTCTGCAAATACTCATCCGGATGGTCACGCCATGCATTGGCATGGGCGCTGCCTGAGGCAATCCACATTTCCTTGAGGCCTGAAGACTTGGCCGCATAGTTGTCATAGACCATCGCGGTCGGGACATAGTCGTCGGCATCACCGTGGATGAACAGCATGGGGCGGCTGCACCTGGCCAGCTGCCCGAGCGACGAGGCCTCCCGGAACGACCAGCCGTAGCGCAGCTTGCAGACGAGGCTCGCGCTATGCAGCAAGGGGAACGGCGGCAGGCCGAACTGGTCCCGAAGGTTGTGCTTGAACTGTTCCCAGACCGACGAATACCCGCAATCCTCTACAAATGCCCCGACATACTCCGGCAGATCCTCGCCGCTGACCATCATGGTGGTCGCGCCGCCCATCGACACCCCGGTGACGAGCATGAACGGGTCATCCCAGATGCCGTGCGCAAGCTCTATCCAGCCGAGGACATCGAGCCTGTCCAGCCATCCCATCTGTATCGCCCGCCCCTCCGACAGCCCGTGGTAATGCAGATCTGGCACGAGAATGTTGAAATTGAGGCTGTCCCGGTACATCCGGGAGAGATTGGAGAATGTCAGGTGGTTGTTGGTGTAGCCGTGGATGATGACAGCGGTGCCTGCCGCTCCCTGAGGGTCCGCCGCAGGGGCGTACACGGCATGCAGGGCATAGCCTCCGCGCCCTGTCATCACGGTGTCCCTGATGACCCCGGCCTCATATAGAGGCATGTACCACTCTCTGATGACCCCGGGATACTTCTTGTCAATCTTCCGCGCCGTGGCATCAAGGTCCTGCCCGTGATCCGCCGGACGCAGGGCGTAGTTGCACATGACAAGGCCTCCTGCCGCGCACAGCAGGGCGAATACGGCCGCCACCGCAGCCACAATCCAGACAGCTCTTTTGCAAGACATAATGCAGAAGTTTGAATCTTAATCCTTTTCACCCGGCCCTGCGGAGCGGCCGCCATCCTGTGCGGCCACCAGACGCTTGCGGGCCAGCAGCTCCCATGTGCGGATGCGGTCCTTGTAGAGATTGTTGGCGTTGACCTGCCAGATATCCAGCGCGGCATCCGAATTGCCGTCCCAGCGGCGGCAATTGTATACCACATCGTAGATGCGGCCAATCCGGTATTCACGTGATATGCGAAGCGCGACCGCATAGTCCTCCCCGTACTTGGTGACCGGAAAATTGACCTTGCGCAGGAGCGGGACCCAGAACGCTCTCGGGGCGCCAAGCCCGTTGACGCGCAGCGCGTTGTTGCGGCCGTTGTCCGGAGTCCATTCCCGGTGGTCAATGACTCCCGGAGGCAGGGTGTTCATCTCATAGTCCGTCATCCTGTATGTCCCGATGACCATCGCGCAATGCTGCTCCCTGAACGCGTCCACAAACCTCTGTACCGTCGTGTCGTCAAAATAGGTGTCATCCGAGTCCAGCTGGATGGCGAAACGCCCGCACTGCGGATGGTGCACGGCGGCGTTCCAGTTGCCGCCTATGGCGTGGTAGGAGTCATCCTGCGCGATGTACAGCAGACGGGGGTCGCCGGCAAAGCTCCTGATCACGTCCACGCTGCCGTCGGTGGAGTTGTCGTCAACGACGATGACATTGTACGGGAATGATGTCGTCTGCGAGAGCGCGGAACGGATGGCATCGCCGACCGTACGCGCCCTGTTGCGGCATGGGATGACCACGCTGGCCTCATAAGGGAAATCCCCCTCCGACAGGTCAACCTCCCGGAATCTCGGCTCCAGATATGCCCCTGCGGCCTTGAGGTGAGCCGTAAGCGCAGCCTCCATCTCCAGCTGCACCTCCCGGTTGCGCGGGTCCACATAGTCAAACAGCTTCTCCCCCGACTTGCGCAGGTCGGTCTCCATGTCATAATAGAGGTACTCGCTGACATGCTCCAGCCTCCCGAGCCGCGAGAGCCGCAGCCGCAGGTCATACAGCCCCGCATAACGGAACTCCATGTCCATCCCCCTTGCGGCCTCCTTGAGGGCGGATGTCCTCAGCAGCAGGAGCGGGCCGAAATCAAAGTCATCCCTCAACGCGCCCTCCTGGCAGTCGATGACAGGAGCCTGAGTGACCTCCCCTCCCGGGTGAATGCTGAAACGGTCGGCGTACACCATCACCGCCCCGGTGTCATCCGCCACCTGCAGCATCCTCTCCAAGGCGAGATCCACCAGAGAGATATCGCTGTCCTTGGTCCACAGCAGGGCATACTCCGCCTGCGCCAAGGACGCGGCCTGACGTATGACCCCTGTAGGACACAGCCTCTTGAGCGGCAGCTCGCGGGCGCTCCTGACAGAGGGCTCCGCGCCAAGCAGCCCCGCATTCCGCGCACCGGCGGCAAAACAGTCAATTCTTCCTCTCATAACTCTCAACTTTCGCCTTGCGATTCAAGGCCATCATTCAGAACAAAAATAGTCATTTTGGGCATAAGAAAACCCCTGGCACAGAAAGACGCGAAGATTTCTTCGCCAGAGTCCTGGGCGGGGCGGTCAGATTGTGATTTTTTTACTAAATTGCCGTGATGTTGGCGAAGTTGTTGCAATACCAACCGACGCTATGGACAAGAAGACAGTCATCATCCCTACATACAACGAACGCGAGAACATCGCCGCGATAATCCGCAAGGCGCTCTCGCTTGACGGGGACTACGGCATCCTTGTGATAGACGACGGCTCGCCGGACGGCACAGCCGACATCGTGACAGGGCTGCAAAAGGAATACCCCGGGAGGATAGACCTGATATGCCGCAAGGGCAAGCTTGGGCTGGGGACAGCGTATATCACAGGATTCAAATGGTGCCTGGAGCACGGCAGCGACTACATCTTCGAGATGGACGCCGACTTCTCGCACAACCCGGACGACCTGCCGAGGCTCTATGAGGCCTGCTCGCGCGGCGGGGCTGACATCGCGGTGGGGTCGCGGTACTGCGACGGCATCAGCGTCGTCAACTGGCCCATGGGCAGGATACTGATGTCATGGTGCGCCTCGCTGTATGTGAGGACTGTGCTCGGCGTGGACATACGCGACACCACGGCCGGATTCGCCTGCTATCGCAGAAACGTGCTGGAGACCATAGACCTGGACGCTGTGGAGATGAAAGGCTACGGATTCCAGATTGAGATGAAGTACACCGCCGTCAGGCTCGGGTTCAGGGTCACAGAAGTGCCCGTGATATTTGTCAACCGCAAGCTGGGCTCCTCCAAGATGTCCAGCGGCATCTTCGGGGAGGCGTTCTGGGGAGTCATCAAGCTGCGCTTCCGCAAGCTTGCTCCCCGCCGGACAGCATGAAACAGATCTACATAGACAGCATAGCCACCAAGGCCGGAGTCAAGGCCTGGCAGGTGGAAAACTGCATCCAGATGCTCCAGGACGGGGACACCGTCCCTTTCATCAGCCGTTACCGCAAGGAGAAGACCGGAGGGCTCGATGATGTGTCTGTAGCCGAGATCAAGCACTGGATGGGGGCCTATGACGAGATGGAGCGGCGCAAAGGGGTCATCCTCTCCACCATAGAGTCTCAGGGCAAACTGACGGACGCGCTGCGCTCCGAGATAGAGTCCTGCCTGATTTCCGGGACACTGGAAGACCTTTACCTGCCGTACCGTCCCAAGAGACGCACACGCGCCACCGCAGCCAAAGAGGCCGGGCTGGAACCCCTCGCCGATGAAATGACCTCAGGCAGGGCCAGGAACCCGGAGGCCGCTGCAAGGCGGTTCGTCAAGGGATCAGTCAGCACTGCGGAAGAAGCCCTCGCCGGAGCGCGTGACATCATAGCCGAGCGCCTGTCCGAGACCGCCTCGGTGCGCGAGACTCTGCGCGGGATCTTCCGCACCAGGCGAATAGTGTCCAGAGCCGCCAAGGGCGCCGACAAATCGCCCGAAGCAGCCAAATACCGCAATTATTTCAATTTCTCCGCCCCCGTCGCGAGGATACCGTCGCACAACCTGCTCGCAATGCTCAGGGCGGAGAACGAAGGCTTCGTCTCGGTCAGCATTGACGCTGATGCCGAGAAGTGCTGCAACAAGCTGTGGTACGACTGGTGCCAGGAGCACGGCTATCCGGGGCCGGAGCTCACAGCGCAGCTCAAGGCAGCCGTGACGGACGCGTTCAAGCGGCTGCTCGAGCCCTCCATCACCAACGACATCATCAAGGAGGCCAAGCGCAAAGCGGACGCCGAGTCCATCGAGGTGTTCGGGGACAACCTGCGGCAGCTGCTGCTCTCTCCCCCGCTCGGAGGCAAGAGGACGCTCGCCATTGACCCCGGATTCCGCAACGGGTGCAAAATCGTGTGCCTCGACGAGAGGGGACGGCTCCTGCATCACGAGATCATCTGGCCGCACCCGCCGCAGAACGAGAAAGTCAAGTCCATCATGCGGCTGGAGGACATGGCGGACAAGTACCGGATAGAGGCCGTGGCCATCGGCAACGGCACGGCGAGCCGGGAGACGGAGGAGTTCGTCAAGAAGATACAGCTCCCGCAAGGATGCCGGATATGGATGGTCAGCGAGGACGGCGCCTCCATCTATTCCGCCTCCGAAGCCGCCCGCAAGGAGTTCCCGGACGAGGACGTGACAGTCCGAGGGGCGGTGTCCATAGGGCGGAGGCTGATGGACCCGCTTGCCGAGCTGGTCAAGATAGACCCGTGCAACCTCGGCATCGGGCAGTACCAGCACGATGTGGACCAGGCCCTGCTCAAGGAGAAGCTTGACAGTGTGGTGGAGTCCTGCGTCAACGCCGTCGGGGTCAACCTCAACACGGCCAGCGCATGGCTGCTGGCTTACGTGTCCGGCATCGGCCAGGCCCTTGCCGAGAACATAGTGGCATACAGGGACAGCCAAGGGGCGTTCACAAGCCGGGAGGACCTCAAGAAAGTGCCGCGCCTGGGGGCTAAGACCTTTGAGCAATGCGCCGGGTTTATCCGCGTGCCGGAGTCAGCCAACCCCCTCGACAACTCAGCCGTCCACCCCGAGTCCTACCACATCGTAGACCGGATGGCGCGGGACCTCGGAGTCAGCACGCGCGACCTCGTGGGCAATGCCGCGCTGTGCGGCGGCATCGACCCGGCCAGATACGTCAGCGACGATGCGGGCCTGCCCACAATAAACGACATTCTCCGCGAGCTGGCCAAGCCCGGGCGCGACCCGCGTGAAGAGCGTGAGGCGTTTGAGTTCGCGTCGGACATCCGGGACATCTCCGACCTCAAGGAAGGCATGGAGCTCCCAGGCATAGTCACCAACATCACCAACTTCGGGGCGTTCGTGGATATCGGGCTGCATGAGAACGGCCTTGTGCACGTCTCCCAGATGGGTGTCAAGGGGCATGCCGAGCCGTCCAAGATCCTCAAGCTGCACCAGAGAGTGACCGTAAGGGTAATCAGCATCGATACGGAACGCGGCCGTATAGGGCTGCGCCTGACCGGCAAGTCCTAATCCTGCGAGATGATCTTGAGCTCCTCGCGGTAGGCGGACAGCAGGCGCGAACGGGATATGAAGCCGCAGTACTTGTGATCCCTGTCAATGACGGGGAGACGCCACGCCCCCGTCCTGTCAAACTTGCGCATGACGCTGGTCATCGGCTCGTCAATGTATATGAGGGCGGCCGGCGACTGCATGAAGTCATACACGTGCAACGTCTTGTACTGGTGGGTCTTGAACATGAACGACCGCGCCACGTCTATATCCACCAGTCCCTTGAAACGGTCATTCCCGTCCACCACCGCGAATACGGCCGCCGTGCTGTCCGCAATGATCTTGACCACATCGCCGAGAGTGGTGTCCGCGCTGACCCTCGGATATTTGTCCCTCACGAGGTCGCGCGTCTTGAGCAGGGTCAGGACAGCCTGGTCGTTGTCATGCGTCAGCAACTCGCCCGACTGGGCGATACGCTTGGTGTAGATGCTGTATTTCTCAAAAATGCGGGTCGTGCCGAACGAGATGGCGGCGGTCAGGATGAGGGGAACAAGCAGGTCATACCCGCCGGTCATCTCCGCTATGAGGAATATGGCCGTCATCGGGGCCTGCATGACACCCGCCATCATGGCGGCCATGCCGACAAGAGCGAAGTTCTGCTCCGGGACATTGCATCCCGCCATATTGAGCGCCCGTGCCACCACAAAGCCCAATATCGCGCCCTCAAACAGCGTGGGGCCGAACGTGCCGCCGACGCCTCCGCCGGCATTGGTCAGCGTCATGGCGACCACCTTGACGAGGAAGACCATCACAAAGAAGACAATCACGCCCGCGCCGGACCCCATCAAGCCACCGAGCAGTGTGCCGTCCCCGTACTGTGACAGGGGGACGCCGTTGAGCAGCCCCGAAAGCGAGTCATAGCCCTCGCCGTAGAGCATGGGGAAGAGGAACACCAATGCTCCTATGCCGGCAGCGCAGCACAGCCATTTCTGCCACTGGCTCTTCCACGCCCCAAGCTTGTCCTCCAGCCAGAGCGTCACCCTCGTGAAGTACAACGACCCGAAGCCGCCGACAACGCCCAGCAGCACATAGAACGGGATGTTGCCCATGGAGAACGGGGTCAGGGCGCATTGGAACGGCAGCGACTGCCCCCGGAAAAGATAGGCCACCACCGTCGCTGATATGGTCGAGAGCAGCAGCGGCAGCATGGAAGACATGGAGATGTTGAAAAGCAATATCTCCATCGTGAAGAGCACACCCGCTAGCGGGGCCTTGAATATGCCCGCGACGGCTCCGGCGGCCCCGCAGCCGAGCATGATGGTCATGTTCTTGTAGGACAGCCCCATGTAACGGGCGAGATTGGAGCCGATTGCCGCCCCTGTATAGACCATGGGGGCCTCCGCTCCCACAGAGCCGCCAAAGCCTATGGTCAGTGAGCTGGTCACCAGGCTGCTCCACATGTTGTGCGGCTTGATCTTGGACTCGTTCTTGGACACCGCCAGCAGTACCTTGGTGACACCGTGCCCGATATTGTCCTTGATGACATACCTGACAAGGAGCAGCGAGAGCAGCATGCCCACCCCCGGCGTCACTATATAGAGCCAGTTGAATGATGTGGCGGCTGTGAAATGGTCAACAGTGCTCTTTACAAGGCCTATGACGGTCTCAAGAGCGACCGCCGCAAGACCGGAGGCAATACCCGTCAGCAGGGACAGCACCAGGACCTTGTTCCTCTCCGGAACGCTCCGCAGCCGCTCCTTGAGGCGTCGGAGGACAGCTGTCATGCAGATGCGTCGTCGTCCCCGTCAGAGCTGTACTGGGAGATATTGTCGTCAGGAAGCGTGCTGTCCGGCGTCTCGGGAGCGCTCCCGCTCACCTCCTCGGCCTCAGCTTCCTCCTCATCGTCAAGCCACTTGTTGACATCGTCCAGATCGTCTGTCTCGACCTGTATCTTGACAAGATAAACATCCTCGCCAAGCTCTATGGCGACAGCATAGAACGGAGTCCCGTCAGGCTTGGTATATTTCTCAAGATCAGGCAAATAGCTCGTAAAGCCTTTGGGATATTTCTCAGCAAAGGCCTCGGCAAGCTCAGGGGACATCCTCTCAAAGCTGACTACATGTCTTTTCTTGGTCTGTTGCATATATACGCGTTCTTTTTGGCGTACAATATTAAGTCAAGTTTTATATCCAGCCAAATTTATTTGACTATTTTTTGAAGAATAGGGATTTTTGCGCTTTTTTACGCTGCTGATCCCTCTCCACAAACACCGGACGCATGTCCCGGGGATCCATTCCGGTCCAGAACATGACCGAGGACGTGGTCATGGGCGTGGGCGTGAAGTCCTGCACCTGGTCCATCCATATTCCTTTCAGGGCCGGCTGGGCGGCCAGGCGGCGCATGTCATCGATGGTGCATCCGGGGTGGGAGGATATGAAGTACGGCACCAGCTCGATATGTGTGCCGCTCTCCCTGTTGATCTTGTCAAACTCAAAGCGGAGGCGCTCGAACAGCCGGAAAGACGGTTTGCCCATGTAATGCAGCACCTTGTCCTCGGTATGCTCCGGCGCGACCTTGAGCCGGCCAGAAGTGTGTTTGAGCACCAGGGTCTTGAGGTACTCCCTCCCGCTGTCATCGACAAATCCCTTGTCGCCCAGGAAGAGATCGTAGCGTATGCCGCTGCTGATATAGGCGTGCCTGACTCCCTTGACGGCCGTCACACGCTTGTAGAGGTCAAGCAGCCGCTTGTGTGAGCGGTCCAGGTTGGGGCAGGGGCCGGGGAAGAGGCACGAGGGCCGCCTGCAGCGGGCGCAGAGATCCAGGTTCTTGCCGTGCATGCCGTACATGTTGGCGGTGGGGGCCCCGAGGTCGGAAATATTGCCCCGGAACTGCGGCATGGCCGCGAGCTTGCGCACCTCGGAGATGATGCTCTCCTCGCTGCGGCTCTGGACAAACTTGCCCTGATGCGCCGCAATGGTGCAGAAGCTGCATCCCCCGAAGCACCCCCGGTGCGTGATGACCGAGTCCTTGATCATGTCATAGGCAGGGATGCGCCGGCCCTTGTATCTGGGATGCGGAAGCCTTGTGAACGGCAAGTCCCAGAATGAGTCCATCTCCTGCGTCGTGAACGGCGGATACGGAGGGTTGACCTGCACATAGCCGTCCCGCACGGGTTCTACTATCGTCTGGGGGTGGAGCATGTTGGCATTGGTCTCGATGACGTGGAAATTCTCCGCAAAGGCCCGCTTGTCGCGGCTGCATTCTTCGAAAGAATGCAGCGTCAGCGCGCCCGTGGCGCGACTGGCCCCTTTGCGGAGAAACGCGACCTGCGGGATGGCCTCAATCTGGCGGAGATTGCGCCCGGCCTCAATGGCGCGCGTCAGCTCCAGCATGACTTTCTCCCCCATGCCATAGGCCAGCCAGTCCGCCCCGCTGTCCACAAGTATGGACGGCAGCAGCTTGTCCTGCCAGTAGTCGTAATGCGTGAGCCGCCGCAGCGAAGCCTCCACTCCACCGATGACTACGGGGACATCGGGGTACAGGCGCTTGAGTATCCGGGCATAGACGCTCACCGCGTAGTCCGGCCTGTGGCCGGCCTGCCCGTCGGGGGTGTACGCGTCATTGTGGCGCAGGCGCTTGGACGCGGTGTAATGGTTGACCATCGAGTCCATAGCCCCGGAATTGACCGCAAAATACAGGCGCGGCGCCCCCAGCTTGCGGAAATCCCTCAAGTCATCCTTCCAGCCCGGCTGCGGCACCACCGCAACGCGGTAGCCGAACTTCTGCAAATAGCGGGATATGCAAGCCGTGCCGAAGCTCGGATGGTCTACAAAAGCATCCCCGGTGAAAAAGATGACGTCAATATAGTCCCACCCGAGCGCGGAGACCTCCTTGACGGAGGTCGGGAACATATAGTCCGGAGCGGCTTGCATGGCGGGCAGGGCGTCACATGCGCTCAGGCAGCTCTATTCCGAGTATTCCCATGGCCTTGCGCAGCGTAGAGGAGATGGTGTCAATGAGCACGAGACGGGCCTGGAGCACGTCCTTGTCCTCCTCCCGCAGGATTGGGGTGTCATGATAGTACTGGTTGAACTCCTTGGCAAGGTCATAGGCATAGTTGGCTATCAGGGCCGGAGACAGGGCCGCAGCAGCCTCGGAGACCTTTTGGGGGTAGCCGGCAAGTATCTTGACGAGACGCACCTCCTTGGGACTCCATGCGATATCCTCACGCAGCAGCGAGACGTCATGCCCCAGCCCGCGCTCCTGCGCCTTGCGGAGTATGGAGCGTATGCGGGCGTGGGTATACTGGATGAAAGGGCCTGTGTTGCCGTTGAAATCGATGGACTCCTTGGGGTTGAAGAGCATCTTCTTCTTGGGGTCAACCTTGATGATGAAATACTTGAGCGCCCCGAGGCCGATCATCCTGTAGAGCCTCTCCTTTTCCTCGTCCGGCACTCCGTCCAGCTTGCCGGAACTCTCAGAGGTCGCCTTGGCCTCCTCGTACATCTGCCCGATGAGGTCATCGGCATCCACGACCGTACCCTCACGGGACTTCATCTTGCCTTCCGGCAGCTCCACCATGCCATACGACAGGTGATATATCTGGTCCGCCCATGCGAAACCCAATTTGGCAAGGATGAGCTTGAGCACCTGGAAATGGTAGTTCTGCTCATCCCCAACCACATAGATGTGAGCATCCAGCTTGTACTCCTCGAAGCGCCGCTGCGCAGTCCCCAGATCCTGGGTGATGTACACGGACGTACCGTCCGATCGGAGCAACAGCTTGCGGTCCAGCCCGTCGGCGGTGAGGTCGCACCACACCGAGCCATCCGGATCCCTGACGAACACGCCCATGTCAAGCCCTTTCTGCACAAGGGACTTGCCGAGCAGGTAGGTCTGCGACTCATAGTCCACCTTGTCGAACGAGATGCCCAGGGCCTTGTACGTCTGGTCAAACCCGGCGAGCACCCAGGAGTTCATCATCTTCCACAAGGAACGCACCTCCGGGTCACCCTGCTCCCATTTGACGAGCATCTGGTGCACCTTGCCCAGGACGGAGGGATCCTCCTTTTCCATCTTGGAATATTCGACATAGCAGTCCCCCACGAGATGGTCGCCTTTCTTGCCGGACGACTCGGGGGTCACGCCGTTGAACCTCTGCTGCCACGCGTACATGGACTTGCATATGTGCACTCCCCTGTCGTTGACGAGCGTCGTCTTGATGACATTGTTGCCGTCAGCCTGCAGGAGACGCGAGACGGAGTCTCCGAGCAAGTTGTTGCGCACATGCCCGAGGTGGAGGGGCTTGTTGGTATTGGGGGAAGAGAACTCCACCATTATGTTCTTGCCGGACTGCGGCTTGACCCCGAAATCAGGGTCAGAGGCTATCGAGGCAAAGAGCCTGTTCCACCACAACGGCGACAGGGACAGGTTGAGAAATCCCTTGACGGCGTTGAAAGCGCTTGTCTCGGGGACATTCGCGGTGAGCCATTCGCCTATCGCGCGGGCCGTGCTTTCGGGATCGCTATGGGACAGTTTGAGCAGCGGGAACACCACGAGAGTGAAATCCCCCTCAAACTCCTTGCGCGTGGGCTGGACTTGCAACTCGGACGGCTCAATCTGCGCACCGTACAGCGCCTTGACAGCTTCGGCCGCCTTGGCGGAGATAAATTGTTCCGGTGTCATGCGCCTATCCGAGGTAAGTCTTGAGATGCTTGCTCGCAGATGGCTTCTTGAGCTTGCGTATTGCCTTTTCCTTGATCTGGCGCACCCTCTCCCGCGTGAGGTCAAGCCTCTCGCCAATCTCCTCCAGAGTCATCTCCTGGCATCCTATCCCGAAGAAGCTCTTGATGATCTCCCTCTCGCGCGGGGTAAGTATCTGCAAGGCCCTGTCAATCTCGGTGCTGAGGGACTCCCCCACCAGGCCCTTGTCCGCGCTCGGGGAGTCGTCATTGGGCAGGACGTCGAGCAGGGAGTTGTCCTCCCCCTCGACGAACGGCGCGTCCACTGACACATGCCTGCCCGAGACACGCAAGGTGTCGGCAATCTTGTCGCTCGGCACGTCTATCATGTCCGCCAGCTCCTCGGTGGACGGCAGACGCCCGTTTTTCTGTTCAAAGACCCCCAAAGCCTTGTTAATCTTGTTGAGGGACCCGACCTGGTTGAGAGGCAGACGGACTATCCTCGACTGCTCGGCGAGAGCCTGGAGGATACTCTGGCGTATCCACCACACGGCATAGGAGATAAACTTGAATCCCCTCGTCTCGTCAAACTTCTCCGCCGCCTTGATAAGCCCGAGGTTGCCCTCGTTGATGAGGTCGGGGAGGCTGAGCCCCTGGTTCTGATACTGCTTGGCCACGGACACGACAAACCTCAAGTTTGCGCGCGTGAGCTTCTCAAGAGCCTGCTGGTCGCCTTTGCGTATCCGCTGGGCGAGCTCAACCTCCTCCTCAGGTGACACCAGCTCCTCACGTCCGATCTCCTGCAAATACTTGTCAAGGGACGCGCTCTCACGGTTGGTGATTGACTTTGTGATCTTAAGTTGTCTCATTCAACAAATGCTATTCGTCTTTGCCAAAGCCGAATACGCCCGTCCTCCCAGAAGGGTTGACACCCTCTACAAACACTGCCCTCTTGCTCTTGCGGGCGGCTTCGACCACATCCTGAGGCTTGCTGACCGGCTGGTCGTTGACGTAGGTGATGACAAAGCCCTGCGACGCTCCTGCGGAGAGCATCTTGCCCTCGCTGATGGAGACAATCTCGACTCCGGCCTTGAGGCCGTACTTGGCGAGAGTCTCTTTGGAAGCCGCCTTGAGCGAAGCCCCGTAGAATGCCACAGAGCCATCCTCGCCCACAGTGCCGTTCGCGGCATTGGCATCCAGGAACGTAATCTCCATTTCCTTGGCCTTGCCGTCCCGTATCACCGAAGCCAGAGCCTTGTCGCCAGGATGATAGCTGTTGACCTTCTCCTGCAACGTCCCGACCGAATTGATCTTGACAGAGTCCAGCTCGATGATGACATCGTCTTTCTTGAGACCTGACTTGTCAGCCGACCCTCCAGCCGCAACCTCGTTAATATATACGCCCTCAATCTTGGAAAGTTTCAGACGTTTCGCGATTTCGTTGTCCACCGGCCCGACGGTGACCCCGAGGGTGACGCGCCTGACGCTGCCGAAGTCGATAAAGTCATTGACAATCTTCTTGACTATATTGGAGGGCACGGCGAACGAGTAACCGCTGTACGACCCTGTCTGCGAATAGATCATGGTGTTGATGCCCATCAGCTCGCCGGCCTTGTTGACCAGGGCGCCGCCGGAGTTGCCCGGGTTGACCGCCGCGTCTGTCTGGATGAACGACTCGATCTTGAGCCCCTCGCCGGAGGACATCGAACGCCCCTTGGCGCTGACGATGCCGGCAGTGATGGTGGACCTCAGCCCGTAGGGACTGCCGATTGCGAGCACCCACTCGCCGAGACGGAGCTTGTCCGAGTCGCCGAATGATATGGTGGGCAGGCCCGCGGCGTCTATCTTGATCAGGGCGACATCCGTGGCGGCGTCCGTGCCGATGAGCTGCGCCTCGTAGGTCTCGTTGTTGTTGAGCGTCACCTCTATCTTGGTGGCCCCGTTGACGACGTGGTTGTTGGTGACGATGTAGCCGTCAGAACGTATGATGACCCCCGAGCCGCTGCCCTGCTCCTCACGCTCCTGCGGCTGCTGCGGCGTGCCGAAGAAGAACTGGAAGAAAGGGTCTATCTGCATCTGCTGCCGCTGGGACTTGATGGTCACCTTGACATACACGACCGCATCCACAGAGGACTCCGCCGCATAGGTAAAATCGGGGTAGTCAGAGACTGACAGATTGACTGTGCGGTATTGCGCCCCGTTGTCGGACGTCACCGCCTGGAATGTCTGCCCGGAAGATGCCGGGGCCGAAGTGTTCTTTGCGACGCAGAATGCCGTCAGGCCGCCTGCAAGCACAGAAATCAGGATTGTGAAGAGTGTACGTTTCATATCTCAAGTTGTTTTGTTTCCAACAAATCGGCCTTTTAATCAAAATTTGTACCATCCCATTTGCATAAAAATGCTATATTTGCACACTACTATAAGAAGACTTGCGTATGAAATTCACCGTATCAAGCGCGGATCTGCTCAAGGCGACCCTGGACGTGTCCAAGGCCATCCCGGCCAAGTCCGCCCTGCCGATTCTGGAGAACTTCCTTTTCTCCCTCGTGGACGGCATATTGGAAATCACGGCATCAGACTCGGAGCTGACCCTGCGGACATCGGTTGAGGTCACAGGCTCAGAAGACGGGGCGATGGCAGTCCCTGCCAGGCAGCTCTCGGAGCTGCTCAAGACCCTGCCCGACCAGCCCATCGGCATAGCCTCGGTGAGCGACAGCTCGTTCGAGTGCACGTGGAACGGCGGCAATTCGACACTGCCCTATTTCCCAGCGGAGGACTATCCCGCCATAAAGGGGGTCGGGGAGGAGGCGCTCAAAGCGGCATTCCCTGCAGAGACCCTGCTTGAGGGCATCAACGGCACCATCTACGCCACTGCCGATGACGAGATGCGCCCGGCCATGAACGGCATCTTCTTCGACATGGACACGGACAGCACCACCCTGGTCGCTTCCGACTCGCACAAGCTCATCTGCTACACCACGACTGACGCGAACGTGCCGCAGAAGAGCTCTTTCATCCTCCACAAGAAGCCGGCCGCCGTGCTCAAGTCCATTCTGACCAAGGACGACGGGGACGTGGACGTGACATTCGACAGCAACACGGTGGAGTTCTCTTTCGGGAGCACGGTGATGATATGCAGGCTCGTCGTGGGAAAGTTCCCCAAATACCGCGACGTCATCCCGCAAAACAACTCCAACGTCCTCAAGATCGAGAGGCTGCAGCTGCTCTCCACGGTCAGGCGCGTGGCGGTGTGCGCCAACAAGGCGTCCAACCATGTCAAGTTTGACCTCAAGCCCGGGCAGCTGGAGATTTCCGCGCAAGATCTCGGATTCGCCATCTCGGCCTACGAAAAGGTCAGCTGCGACTACAACGGGGAGGACTTGACCATAGGGTTCAAGTCGTCGTTCCTGTCGGACATCCTGTCCAACATGAGCTGCGAGAACATCGTGATGAAGTTCGCCGACGCGCGCAAGGCGGCTCTCATCGTCCCCAGCGAGGAGGAGTCGGAGAGCGAGAAGATCTGCGGCATCATAATGCCCATTATGATTTAGGGGAAATGGAACTCAACCTCAAGAGGCCGCTGCTGTTTTTCGACATAGAGAGCACCGGCCTCAATATCCCTGCGGACGGCATCATAGAGCTCAGCTTCGTCAAGGTGTTCCCCGGAGGGGAGCAGCGCATCAAGACCTGGAGGGTGCTGCCATGGGACTATGCCAACCACAAGCAGATACACATCAACGAACAGGCCAGCGAGGTCAACGGAGTCAAGGACGATGACCTCAAGGGATGTCCCAAGTTCTATGAGATAGTGGATGAGGTCCTCAGCTGGCTGGAGGATTGCGACCTGGCGGGATTCAATTCCACCAAGTTTGACCTCCCGATGCTGGCCGAGGAGATTGAGAGGGTGCGGGTGCACATGCACAAGGACATCCCCCTGGACCTCCACGAGAAGAAGATGGTGGACGTGCAGAACATCTACCACTACATGGAGCCGCGCAACCTCAAGGCCGCGTACAGGTTCTACTGCGGGGGCAAGGACTTTGACAATGCGCACACGGCCGAGGCCGACACCCTCGCGACATACGAGGTGCTCAAGGGGCAGCTGGACATGTATGCCGGCACGCTCAAGAACGACGTGGACAGTCTGGCGTCCATCGGAGCGCACAAGACCGTGGACTATGCCGGGAGGCTGCTGTACAACGCCAGCGGCGACCCCATCATCAGCTTCGGCAAGCACAGGGGACGCAGCGCCCGCGACGTGTATTTCTCCGAACCCTCCTATTTCAACTGGATATTCCAGGGGGATTTCACCCTGGACACCAAGAGACAGTTCGCCCTGCTCAAGGAAAAGTACGACAGGGAGAAGCTCGCCATGAAGTTCAACAACGGCAAGCTGTTCTGACAACGACATGAGACTTATACCTGTTTTCACTTGGAACAAGGGTGTGCTCAATTTCAACAAGCGCCGTTCCAAGCTCTCCAACCAGCCCTGGTTCCAGGGGGTGCTGCTGCTGGCCTGCGTCGTGGTGGCCATGCTGCTCGCCAATCTCCCGTTCACCCGCGACCTGTACGAGGCGATTCTGCAGACTGACATCACGCTGCATCTCACCAGCCCTGACGGCAAGGTGGACGTGATATTCCCCCGGGAGATGACCGTCGAGAAGTTTATCAACGACGTCCTGATGACCCTGTTCTTCTTTACCGTCGGACTTGAGATCAGGCGGGAGGTCGCCTACGGGGAGCTGTCAAGCCCCAAGAAAGCCCTGCTCCCGGTCATCGCGGCGTTCGGAGGGGTGATAGCCCCGGCTGTCATCTACACCATCATCAACCACGGCACGGCCGCCGCCAGCGGATGGGGCATCCCCACGGCGACGGACATAGCTTTCGCGGTGTGCATTCTGACGGTGCTGGGAGACAAGGTGCCGGTCTCGCTCAAGGTGTTCCTGACCGCGCTGGCCATTGCGGACGACCTGATAGCCATCCTGGTGGTGGCCCTGTTCTACGGCGGGCACATCAACCTGCCGCTGCTGGGTGTCGCGGCGGTGGTCATACTGCTGACATTCTTGATCAGGAAGACGGGCGAGAAGAACATGTTCCCGTACCTCGCCTTGGCATTCATCGTGTGGGTGCTGTTCTACTACTCCGGCATTCACGCCACGATGTCAGGGGTCGTGATGGCGTTCCTCATCCCGGGCACACCAAGATACGGCAAGGCGTATTTCGTCCACAAGTGGCGGCTGTACAACGCCCGGCTCCACGAATATGACAGCCTCCAGGACGAGCTCGGATTCCCCAACGGCCCGCAGAGGCATTTCCTGCGCAAGCTCGGAGGCCTGGCGAGAGGCTCGATGGACATGAGCTACAGGGTGGAGCACGCGCTCAACCCATGGGTCAATTTCCTGATAATGCCAATCTTCGCCCTTGCCAACGCCGGGGTGGAGATCAGCGACCCGTCCATGTTCAAGGTGCTGAGCTTTGACCCCGTCATCGGCAGCGTCAGCATGGGGGTGTTCCTCGGGTTGCTCCTTGGCAAGCCGATAGGCATCACGCTGATGAGCTGGCTGGCCATCAAGCTCAAGGTCGGGGAGATGCCGCACAAGGCGACGTGGGCAATGTTCTTTGCGGTGGCATGCCTCGGCGGCATCGGATTCACGATGTCTATATTTGTGGACACCCTGTCGTTCGGGGACCAGGCTCCGGAGTTGATGAACCACCTGCGCAGCGCGGGCAAGATTGCGGTGCTGATGGGCTCCGTGTGCGCCGCCATCCTCGGCAGCCTGCTTGTCACCCTCGTGTCCAAGATACAGAGGGGGAGGAAAGAGATTTTGGCGTAAAGCGTTTTTTTGCTATATTTGCAGCTCAAAGCCACTTTAGCTCAGTCGGTAGAGCAGCGCATTCGTAACGCGCAGGTCGTCAG
>CAZKVW010000028.1:0-23114 GCA_964556285.1 uncultured Muribaculaceae bacterium | reverse complement strand
AGCGGGCTTTCGGAATGCGGGTGAATTTTGCTATTTTTGCCCCGAACCTCTCAAGCACTATGGCGGATGACTCATCAGATACAGATAAGCAGCCTCGCTGACATTGACACGGCTGCAAGACGTTTCCTCCAGAAGATTGGAGAGCGGAAGCTCGTTGCCCTGTACGCCCCAATGGGGGCGGGCAAGACGACGTTCACAGCCGCCTTGTGCCGCGTGCTGGGAGTCCGGGAGGATGCAGTCAGCTCCCCGACATTCGCCATCGTCAACGAATACCGCACCGGCGACGGCTCTGCAATGTACCATTTCGACTTCTACAGGATAGGCAAGCTGTCCGAAGCGCTGGACATAGGGCTGTACGACTACATTGACAGCGGAGCGATGTGCGTGATGGAGTGGCCCGAAAACATAGAGCCTCTCCTCCCAGAAGACACCCTCAAAGTGCACATCAGAGTCAATCCCGACGGATCCAGGACGTTGACTTGGGATCAATGACATACACTCCTGTCAGATAGCCGTTGACAGGGATTTCCGTCTCCTTGCCGTTGTGCCACAGCCTCGGCTTGGCGCCGCTTGCGGACGGCGTCAGCGCGACATAGAAATCCTCCCCCGCCAGAGACGCGCAGTCATGGCTGAATATGCGGCACGTGTCACGGATCTTATAAGTCCCTGATGGTGAGGCAATGCTGATGATGCGCCCGCCTGATGTCCTGATGAACGCCGTCCCGAGGCTGTCCGCATACAGATGCCCCTCCCCCGCATAGAACGTGGCGCGTCCCGACTGGCTCCAGCAGGCCGTATTGACCGGCTCATACGGGGAGTACCGCGCATGCCCTGTGCCCGTATAGTTGTAAGTGCCGTAGAACTTCACGCTGTCACCCGTCCTGTACAGGCGGTAGTCAGCGGCGGGCTCCCCTATGAGAGTGCCGGTCATGTCATACTCATCCTGTCCCACCTGCAGCACCGGGCGCGACCCGTCAGTCTTCATCAGCACAAAGCAGTTGACTCCCGACAACCTGCGGGCATCGAATATCGCCTCCCAATCCTCGGCAAACAGCACCCTCTGCGCAGTCGCATTCTCAACAAAGAACCACTCTCTAGGCGCGAGCGGCCCGTCTTCGGCATAGAGAGGACGCCAATAGGCAAATGTCGGGACGCCTCCGCCTCCGTCATACAGGGCGCCCGTCTGCCCGTATCCCAGCTCGCCCATAGACCCGGATATATATCCTGCATCCGACGACAGCAGCAAATCCCCGTCCTTGCGCAGCGTAAAGCCCGCCGAAGAGCGGCGCTGCCCAAGCGTATACAGGGAGCCGCCGCCAGACATCATCCCGCGTATCACCTCCCTGCCTGGATACCTGAACAACTCCGCGCCGTCCCGCAATATCACAGTCTGATCGCCGTCTATGGTCTCCACATAGAAATGCCCGTCCAGAAAATGCATCATGTCGGGAGAAAGTGTACCCACAGGAGGCACCCCTGCCGGGATTGTCAAAACTGTGTCCGATGCATGGAGCACCATCAGCGAGGCTCCTGATACCGCACCATACACGCTGTCCCTGCGCCAGTCAAAGCCCTCGGGATATCCGACCGCCGAGACCAGGACAGCGGGCCCCGTCCCGCTGTCGACGCCCTTGCGGGCGTCCGCCCGGACTCCGGGCGGGCTGGTCCTCGCCCTGCTCAAGCCCCCGCTCTCTATCCTCACGCAGGAGATCAAAAACATAAACACTGCGCAGCAGAACAGCAGCAACGCCCCGGGTATGACTGCAACCAGGCAGTCCGGCAGCTTCAAGTCCAAACGGTTGTCGTCTCTCATAGTACAAGCGGTTTTGCAAAATAAACCCCACAAATTACACGGGCAAAGGAAAAGAAAAAATGCCGGACTCTCCGCGTTGCTGTCCGGCATTTCGTCACATTGATCGCTTTCTTATGTTTTTTTACGTTTGCGAAGGCATTTGGGCATTTTCCAAAACGGCCTCACATATCGCCGATAATCCCGTCAAGATCATCGAGACGCTTAAGGAAATTGCGCTTCAGCCTCTCATCCGCCTCTGCACAGCCCATGCGCTCATCGCCGTTGTCATGCCAGCGTATGATTGGCCACATCCTGTGGTTGAGTTCCTCCGAAGAGGCGACAAGGGCCGAAGCGCTGTCCACGAAAGCCGGGATCTCGCTTCGGAATGACGGCTCCAATTCATTCCAGCGGCTCTTGAGGCACACCCTGAACTCGTCATCCCTGAGCATGTATTTGTACCAGAACGCGCTCTTGTCCAGCAGCGTCCGTCTCCTGCCCACGAACGTCTTGTAGTCGTAGTCCCAGCACGGGCCGGCATGCAGCAAGCCGTCGTCTGCAAAGTGAAAATAGCAGCTGCGCGGCCTCCGAGGCTCAATATTGGTCGTGAGCTCCTGCACGATGTACCAGTCGCAGAAACTCTCCATGTCTATCATGCCCTTCCAGTCACCGGGAGCCTTGCCGACGAGCATCCTCTCCAAGGAATCAACCATGCTCACCACCATTTCTCTTTCGCCGGGGGCAAGCTGCTCTCCAAGCGGGCGCTTGACCGCAAGCGGAGTCCCAAGTGTCGCCGTCTTGTCCCTCTCAAGCGGGTCGCCTCCGTTATCGAGGCATATCAGATGACCAGTCCGTCCGGCCCTGACATGACAGTCATTGCCGCCACTGTCTTTCTCTATGTTTGGCTTCTCAAGCACATAATAGGTGCCCAGCAGCTGCCCGTTCATCACCACCTCGGCAAAACGTCCGTCAGGTGTCCAGTCGAGCGAGGTGAGAGACGACAGCTTCATCGCTACCGCATTGCGGATGAGTGTGCGGTCTCGCCAATTGGCCAGCAGGACATAGCGGCGCCCTTGTTCAATGCCAAGCAGGCTCGTCGGCTTTCCGAACTTTATTGTGTATGATTTCTTGGGGTAATTTTTCCACGTGCCGTTGCCGTGTCCCTTGATCTTTATCTTGTACGGCACAGCGTGTACGCAGCTGTCCTGCGGGGTGACCACCGTCAGACTGGTGCAACGCATCCACACATGCTTGGAGGTGACAGCCGAGTCACCGGGAGTGTTTATGAAAAGGACAGGCAACCTTCGGGCGCATATCTCCTCCACCGGCGCGTCAACGCTGACACGCACATCCTCCATCGGCTGAAGATAAGGAAGCCGCCCGCTGCATGACGAGATGACGGCGGCAAGGAGTATCATTCCGCAAAGCCCGCTCTTTGACATGCCCTGCGGCACATCCAAAAACGTTCCACCAAGGGCATATTTCCAACCTAAATAGAATCGCCCAGTCCCAAATTTTTATCTTTTGGAACACTCTTCCAAGGAGGACGGCGGTCAGAGCCTGAACCTCAGCCCCGCTGTGAACGCGAACTGGAAAGGCTGCTGTGTCCTGATGCTTACAGGCTGGTTGCAGTCAAAATAGTAATTGAAACTCGGGTCAAGATATATCCCCAAGTGGCTGGAGACGTTGAACGAAACGCCGAACCCCAGCGCGGCGGATGTCTGCAGTCCGCGCTTCTCGCCCTTTACAAGCACATCGGGTGCGCCAGAGACCCTGTACCGGTTGCCGACAGCCCTCTCGAACACCCCGGAGCCAAAGGCGTACACGGACATGTCATCATTGCTGATGATGTCGTAGCATGCCGTCAGTGGAATCCCTATGTACTGCTGCGTATTGGATATCTTGGCGCTGATCTGCTCCACGACAGCGCCGCTCTCATCCCTGCGGGTATATGTGCCGTCAAAAGTCCGGCGAAGCATAGAATACTGCACCCCCGTGCCAAACGACCACCTCTTGGACACATAGCACCTCATGCCAAGGGCGAATGACACCGGGATGGAGTATGACGACTCCCCTGACTGGGAAATGGTCTTGGCGGAGCGCCCGTTGCCTGATGCCGACATCTTGCGGGACATGATGGAGGAAGAGGTGTTGTCATTGGAGCCTATAAGCCCGCTGACAGTCACTATATTATGCCGCACAGTCCTGCGCTTCGGCTCCGTGGCGTCCGGCTCCGCGAACGGGTCAGCCTCCACTGCTCCGTCCGGCCATGCGGACAAGTCAGCCGCCGAGGCCGCCGCATCCGTCTCCGAACCGGAAGCAGAAGCAGGACTGCCCTGAGCCGCAGAAACTGCTGTGCCCGGCTGTCCCGGCACAAGAACATCTTGCGTTGCTGTGCCCGGCTGTCCCGACGCCGCAGCCAACCTCACGCGCTCCATGGAGCGGAGCTGAGCGGCTCTCCCTACGGCAAACAGGTCTCCCGCGTCAGAAGCGGACGCATCGGCAACAATCACATTGGGCCTTGCCACTGTCTGGACGGAGGCAGGGCCGTGAGTCCGGACGGAAATCCACACTATAGCCATGGCGGCGCATGCCGCTGCGGCGGCAAACGCCCACGCCGGATAGCGCGCCCTGCCGGACGGCTGCCCCAAACTGCGGCTCACCGTGCGCCAGACCTTGCGAGGAGGCCTCGCCTGAGCACCGCCAAGCATCGCTCTGACCTGGTTGTCAAACAATTCGTCTGAACTATATTTTTGTCCCTGCTCTTTCACGTTCAAATATTTTTTTTTGCAGCAGCATTCTCGCCCTCTGCAGCTGAGACCTCGATGTGGCCTCCGAAATCCCCAGCGCCTGGGCAATCTCCTTGTGGCTGTACCCCTCCATAACATACATGTTGAACACCGTCCTAAACCCTGCCGGCAAGTCAGCCACCAGCGCCAGCAGCTCCTTGTATCCAATATCTTGGACAGCCCCAGGCCAGTCTCCCGCCACACTGCGGGCTGCGTCAATGTCCTCGCTCTCCCGGAGCAGGTCCTTTTTGCGCAAGGCCATCAGCGCGGTGTTGACAAAGACCGCTCGCGCCCAACCCTCAAAGGATCCGGACCCCGAATAACTGCCAATCTTGGAAAAAAGTGTCACAAACCCGTCCTGAAGCACATCCTGCGCACTGTCGCTGTCTCCCATGTAACGGATGCATAACGCATACATCTTGGGAGACAGGGCTTCATACAACTCCCGTTGCGAGCGGCTGTCGCCGTCACGACACCTGTCCGCAATCTCCTCAAGAGAGCCGAACTTCTTCCGGGAATTAAGATGCAATCCGAGCCTGAAATGTTGCATACATACATCCAAAATCAGCAGGACGCCCTGAGAGAAGCTGTCCCGGCCGTCCCGTTCAGGCGACCGCTGCCATCCGTCAGCGGATGTCCTGTAGTGCCAAAACGGATTCTGATTCAAGACGAATTTAGGCAAAAACTTTGGATTTGTACTATTTTTGCAAGCGAAGAGCCTCGGTGACCCGAAAACATTTTGGCGCACAGTCGCCTGGGGGTTTCGAGGGCCATTCAACGACACGGGACATGACAAGGAGACTACTTTCCGCCTTATTCGTTTTTATCGCGCTCGCTGCGGGGGCGGCGGCCCGGCCGACGGCGGACACGGGGGACGCGGACAGCCAGCTCATCGACGCTGTGGCTCTCTTCAACAGAGGAGATTATTCAGGAGCCAAGAAACTGCTCGCCGCGATAATCTCGGGTTATCCGCAATATGACGCAGCGTATTACTACATGGGCATCTGCTGCTGCCTGACCGGAGATGTCGAGACAGGAGAAGAGAACCTGCGGGAGGCCTGCGCTCTGGATCCGGGCAATTTCTGGTACAAAGACTATCTTGCCCGCGTATGCGCGTCTTCGGGTCATCCGGAGGTCTCTATAGGGATATACGAGCAGCTTATCCGCGACTGGCCCAAAAAGTCCGAGCTGCACTACACCCTCGCCAACCTGTACGCCCGCCAGAAGCAATACGACAAGGTGCTGGAGACATTTGACGAGATTGAGCAGGAGTCCGGGGACAGCGAGATGCTTGCCATGTCCAGATTCCAGATACTCATGCTGGAGCAGAAGCCGGAGGAGGCGTATGCCGTGCTGGAGCGCTACAACGAGAAATATTCCTCTCCGGAGGTGCTGTCCGCCATGGGGGACTTCAAGCTTTCCCAATACGAAGACTCCCTGGCCCTGGCATTCTATAACGAGGCCCTGAGCTATGACTCTTCTTTCGAGCCGGCCATGACGGGGCGGGTGGAGGCTTTCCGCGTCAGCCGCAGATACCCGGAGTTCTTTGAGGCGCTTGACAGCTATGTGGAGGAGCCTGATGCAGACCAGCACAACAAGGCGATGTATGTCTCGCGCCTGCTGCAAAGCTCCGACCAGCGGTTTCTGCACAACTTCCGCAATGAGCTGGACACTGTGGTGACGCGCATGTGCAGATGCGCCCCGGAGGATTCCAACACCGTCTCGGCAGCAGCCATTTACTATTTCAACACGGAGCGCAGGCCCCTCGCCGTCGAGATGTTCAAGAGCAACGTCTCCCGTTATCCGGGAAGCCTCAGCGCGAGGGCCGAACTGGTACATGCCCTGGCAATGACGGAGGACTGGAACGCCCTGACCGTGGCATCCGAGGATGCCTACAGCCGATTCCTTGAAGTACGCGAGTTCCTGCGCTACAAGTCAATCGCCCTGTACAACCTCGGGGAATACCCGTCATATATCAAGGAGTCCGAGCGCCTGATTGCCGCAGACCCGGCTGACACGGCGACGGTACTGTCAACATACTCGGGCATCGGGGACGTGTACCAGATGACCGGAGAGAGCGCAAAGGCGTACAAGGCCTACGAGAAAGCCCTCAAAATCAACCCGAGGTATGCGCCCGTGCTCAACAATTACGCATACTTCCTGAGCATGGAGGGCAAAAAGCTCCGCAAGGCGTACGAGATGAGCAAGATTACAGTCGAGGACGAGCCTGACAACGCCACATATCTGGACACATTCGCGTGGATACTGCACCTGCAAGGCAAGGACGTGGAAGCCAAGCCGTTCTTCAAGCATGCGATGCTCTATGGAGGCAAGGACAGCGCGGTGATGCTGGACCACTACGCGGAAGTGCTCTACCGTCTGCAGGAGTATGACCTCGCCAAGGTCTACTGGAATCTTGCAAAGACCAAGAACACCGATGGCGAAATCCCCGACCTGGACGAACGGGTCAAGTCAAGGCTTGACGCCATAGGCAAATGAATCTGCGCCCGTCATACCGGGCCGTAGCCGCCGTTTGCGCGTTGCTGATGTGCGCCTGGGCGTCTTGCGCCCAGACCAGAGAGCAGCAGGACAAGATAGCGCGTCTGGAAAAGGAGATCAGCATCCTCAACAGGCAGATCAAGGACAACACGGCCAAGAATGCCGACGCGCTCACAAGGCTGAGCCTCATCCAGGCCAAAATCCGCAAACGCCAGTCCGTAATCAGCGAGAGCGACCGCAAGATTGCCGCTCTTGACAGCGGCATCAAAGGCAAGCAGAGGGAAATCGACCTCCAACAGGCAAGGCTGGACACAATGTCCATATATTATGACAGGCTCGTGCGCACCGCCTACAAGAACAGGGACGCGCGTGTGTGGTACATGTATATCCTCTCCAGCGAGAATATGACTCAAGGATTCCGCCGATACTGCTACTTCCGCGACCTGTCCAAGCAGATGAACTCCGATGCGGCGGCCATCAAGAGGTCGCAGGCTGACCTCGCCGATGAGAAAGAGACCCTTGAAAGGCTCAAAAGCGAAGTTCAGGCGCTCCGGAGCAAGCAGGCGGCCGAACTGAAATCGCTCCAGTCCGAGGAGAGGCAAGTCAAGAGCTTGAGCGCCAAGCTGAGGAAAGACAAGACCAGGTACCAGAAAGAACTCGCGTCCAAAAAGCGCCAAGCCGAAGCCCTCGAGCGCGAGATCCGCAAGGCAATCAACAAGGCCAGAGGAGGCGCAGGCAAGCCCAAGAATCCTGTGGACTACACCCTCGCCGGAGAGTTTGTCGCCAACAAAGGCAAGCTGCCATGGCCGGCGCAAGGGGCTGTCACCTCAAGATTCGGCAAGCAGAGCCATTCGGTCTTCAAGAATCTCCAGATGCCCCCAAACAACGGGATCACCATGGCCGTTGACCCCGGCACGGACGCTTGCGCAGTGTTTGACGGCACAGTGGCGCAGATTACTGTGCTGCCGGGATACCACCAGTGCATACTCGTGCAGCACGGCAACTATTTCACGCTGTACGCCAAAATCAAGACCGCATACGTCAAGTCGGGGGAGAAAGTCCGGACAGGTCAAAGGCTTGGCAAGGTGGACACCATCGCCGGAGAGACAAGCTTCCACTTCGAAATCTGGGACGAAAACACAAACCCTCAAGACCCCGAACGCTGGCTTCGTCCGCGATAGATTCTTCATCGGGCTATGCCCTCCTCAGAATGACAGCACGGGGCTTTACCGACAGCAACAGGCCGTCGGGACTTCGTCAATGGATTAGTCGGGGACAGTCCAGACCAGCACGTGCCGGTCAAATGTCATGTATTCGAGGCTGATTTCCTCCTCTTCCCCGTCATCATCGATAAACACAGCGTCAAGCTCCCCGTCAGACTTGGGACGGAAATGGTCTATCTCTATCTGTTCCGACAGGTCGAGGTCATACTGGCCTGTCTTCTTGAGTATGGCCTCCTTGGCGCACCAGTAGATGGCCAGCTGCTTGTTGCGCTCGTCCTTGCGCTCATCGTCGTCCTCGAGATCCTCCCTCTCGTCTTCCGAGAGGGCTTTTTTTTCCACGGCGGAGAAATCCCTGTCCAGAGACTCTATATCGATGCCGACATCATTCTCGTCATCCAGAATAATGGCGACATAGTTGTCGGTATGGGTGATGCTGATATTTGTGACATTATTCTCAATGTAGGGCTTGCCGTTGTCATGGTGCGAGAGATACACTTTCTCATCGAACATCTTGTCCAGCAGGGCCCTGACCGCAAGCTTCTGCCTGCGCAGCGACTCGCTCTTGATATATGAAATTTCTTCCAGTTCGTCGCTTGGGATGGAGGTCAGTCTGCGGAGCTCCTCCTCGCTCTCAGTAATGTGCCACACGCCTATGCGCGATCGCGCAGGGTCATCAAGGTCTTTTGTGAGTAATAGTGCCATAAATAGTCTATAACGGCCGCAAATATAGTGATTTTTGCTATCTTTGCAAAGCCGCCCGTGCGGGCCCCGCTGGCAATGTGTCCGTATTAACAAAGTGATATTCCAAATATTATGAAGTACCTGACAAACGAAAAGTTGACCATCGTCGGCGCGGCCGGCATGATCGGGTCAAACATGGCGCAAACCGCACTGATGTTGAGGCTCACGCCCAATGTGTGCCTGTACGATGTCTATGAGCCCGGGCTCAAGGGAGTCCTCGCGGAGATGGACCAGTGCGGGTTTGAGAACGCCAACATCACATGCACGACAGACCCCGCAGTGGCATTTGAGGGGGCCAAGTACATAGTGTCCTCTGGAGGGGCCCCGCGCAAGGAGGGCATGACCCGCGAAGACCTGCTCAAAGGCAACTGCCAGATAGCTGAGGACTTCGGCAAGAATGTCAAGAAGTATTGCCCGGATGTCAAGCACGTGGTCGTCATTTTCAACCCAGCCGACTTGACCGGTCTCGTCGTGCTGCTCCATTCGGGACTCAAGCCGGAGCAGGTGACTACGCTCGCCGCTCTCGACTCCACCCGTCTCCAAGAGGCTCTCGCCCTTGAGTTCGGCGTCCTGCAGAGCAAGGTCACAGGTGCGCACACATACGGCGGCCACGGCGAGCAGATGGCGGTCTTCGCCTCACAGGTCAAGATTGACGGCAAGCCCCTCTCCGAGATGGGACTCAGCAAGGAAAGGTTTGACGAGATTAAGCTCCATACCATACAGGGCGGCTCAAACATCATCAAGCTCAGGGGGCGCAGCTCTTTCCAGAGCCCCGCGTATAACGCTGTCAAGATGATTGAGGCGGCTATGGGCGGCGACAAGTTCACCCTCCCCGCAGGCACCTATGTCAACGAAGGCAAGTACCACAATGTGATGATGGCCATGCCCACGACCATCGACAAGAAAGGCGTGCACTTTGTTGAACCCACCGGCACAGATGATGAGATCGCGGCTCTTGACGCGTCTTACGCCCACCTCTGCAAAATGCGTGACGAAATCATCGATCTCGGCATCATCCCTGCGGTATCCGACTGGGGCAAGGTCAATCCCAATCTGTAACAGCATCCAAAGCTTCGGCGACGACAAACGCGCTCCCTCCTATGTATAAGAGGGAGCGCGTTGTCGCTTTGCGCCTGGCCAACGCCACGGACGAGCGGACATCGCCCCCGACAGACGCGTCCTCGGAGCGGGATATTCTGAAACGCGAGAGAATCTCCTCCGCAGACATCGCCCGGCTGGTGGCGGGAGCGGTGAATATGTACTCCGCCCCCTCGGGCATCATGGGAATAATGCTGTCAACGTCCTTGTCGGCCATTACCCCGTACACTATGATGAGCCTGTCATAACGGCCCGTACCCATCATCTCGGAGAGCTGGGCGAAATTGAGGCGGAGCGCGGCTGGGTTGTGGCCTATGTCGGCAATGGTCAGGGGACTGTCGCAGAGGGTCTCCCACCTGCCTCGCAGCCCTGTCCGCCGTGCGCATCCGGCGATTGCATCCCTTACGCGGCCGTCACCACGCACATCCTCCCCCAGCAGCTCCAGCACCGTCGTTGCGGTGCGCAGGTTTATGGCCTGATATTCGCCGCGCAGATCCAGCCTGCCAAGCAGCCCGGCATCAACCTCGTTATCATCCGCCCAGTACATGGGGCAATGCACAGCAGCTGCCGCGCGTTCAAACACCGGGGCCGTCTCCGCGTCGCGCACACCGATGACAGCCGGGACTCCGCGCTTGAAAATGCCGGCTTTCTCGGCCGCAATCTCCGCCCTGGTACCGCCAAGGATGGCGCAATGATCCAGCCCTATTGATGTCACAGCCGCAATGTCAGGAGTTATGATGTTGGTGGAGTCAAGCCTGCCTCCGAGTCCGACCTCAACAACTGAAACATCCGCGTCCTCACGGTCAAACCACCACAGGGCCATCCCGGTCGTAATCTCAAAAAAGGACAGCCCGAGACGGTCGATATCCTCGCCCCAGCACCGCAGAAAGCCCGCGACTTCATCCTCCCCTATCATCCGGAACCCGTCCCCGGACACTATTTTGATCCTCTCACGGAAGTCCTTGAGATGCGGGGAAGTGTACAGCCCGACCTGCCTGCCATGCGCCGCCAAGGCCGCCGCCGTCATATGGCTTACGGAGCCTTTGCCGTTAGTCCCCGCGATGTGGACATACCGCCCTCTCCCGGCCGGGCCGCCGAGGAGCGTGTCAAACTCCCGCATCCGGTCCAGCCCCGGCTTGTATGCCCCGGACGCAAACCCCGCATCCTGCACCGAACGGTGCCGCGAAAAAATCTCCCCTACAAGCCGGGAGTAGTCATCGGTTGAGCTCATATCCAGAGATTTTGCAATGTAAGCGAACTTCAAAACAGCTTTCTATATCAAAAATAGTTATTTTTGCGGAGATTCGCCTTGGGTTTACGCAAGGACATAAAGGCACACGCAAGGCGCAGTTTTATCATACAGCACAGCTTCAATGTCAGCGTCAGTTCTGCATTCAAGGTTTGTCATAGACGGCATAGCGCAGGAGCTCTCTCCAGCCGGGATGCTGGACGATTATCTGTACGGGGCTCATGCGCCCGCAGAGGATGTAGGAGAGCCATGCCAGATTGCCGATGAGACCGTAGACCTGCCGCCAATGAGGGCGGGACTGGACGCGCGTAAAGCCGAGGAATACCTTGACTCCATCCGGGGACAGGAAGAGAAGTTCCCGGTAGAGTTTGCGGCCCAATATACCAAGATTCTCATTGCCCGTGCACTTGCAGACCTGCTCTGGCGCAATGGGACATTCCGCCTTAAGGATACGGTCATCTCACTGCACTGGCGCTGGAACGGCTACAGGCTCGGCAATATGGCGGCATTCTATTCATCCGTACAGGCAGCCTGCGAATGCGCCGACGGCCTGGGCTTGCGCATCAGCTCTTACGACTACGCGGAGGCGGAGGAATGCTCCTTGACGGTCACCGCGAGCGTGATTCCGGATGAGGAATCACCTGAAGCGTCCCTCCTGCCGGGAAACTCCTGTAAAGGGGAGATGACCCCGGATCCGGGCACATGGATTGTCTATGTCCCGCTTGATGACGGCGGCTACAGGCTGGGAGGCTCGCTGCTGTCACAAGTCACGGGGGCGGGTGATGCCGTCGCGCCGGAGCTGTATGCGCCGGACTATTTCATAGACTGCTACGAGGTGCTCCGGGAAATGGTCGAAGACGGGGTATTCCTGTCGGCGAGAACAGTGTCCGGCGGAGGGCTGATAGCTGCGGCAGAGGCGCTTTCGGGAGGATCCGGCGTCAGCATCAACATCAGCGAGCTGATGCGGGCTCAACAGGAGGAAGACGCGGTGCGCATCCTGTTCGCGGAAGTCCCGGGGGTGGTGTTCCAGATCCGGGATGAGGACTTTGACTACATTGACGCGGAGTTCACCCTGCAGGAGGTGATGTTCTTCCCGCTAGGTCATCCCGAGCCGGGAGGCAAGGGAGTCAAGGTCGAGACTGTTGAGAAAAACAGCATCCAGAGCATCTTGGAGGCTCTCATACGTCAGCATCCGTTGGAGGGAGAAGACTGAGGCGGCGGGCAGATTCAAGGCAGGAGCGCATCGCTGCCTGGCGGATTGAGGACGGCGAGAGGTAATTTGCAGATGCCCCCCGAAATGCATATCTTTGCGGGGTCTTTGCGGGACGGCGCGACGGATTCCTGTCCAAGCGCACTAGTCACCAGAGTCTGGAGGTGTGGCCGAGTGGTCGATGGCGGCAGTCTTGAAAACTGTTGAACGGCAACGTTCCGGGGGTTCGAATCCCTCCGCCTCCGCTAACCCTATTGACACTCAATTAGTTGCGACTTGGCGACCCGGAAGTGACCCGCGTCGGGGCGTCTCCGGGCCGCCTTTTTTTGTGCCCCCGAGCGTGTCGAAGAGCGACATCGCCGCAGCTTTTTCTTTTGTGTTGCACTTCTATCTTGAACCTGCGCAGCCAATAAACCTTTGGTAATTAACTTCTGGTAATTAACCTTTGGTTAATTAAAGGGAATGTATTACTTTTGTGAAAATCAGACTTGTATGGAAAATCCCTTTGTGTTGGAACCGTATCGCTCAAAAGAGCTTTTTTGCGACAGAGAGACTGAAACAGAGCGAATTATAGAATGTCTTGAAAACGGGCGGAATGTCACGCTGATTTCACCAAGAAGGCTTGGAAAAACCGGGCTTATCTACAGAGTGTTCGACGCTTTGAAAGATAAAGGAGCAGAGTATGACACTTTCTACGCAGACATCAGCTCCAGCCAGTCCCTGGAGGATTTCATCAAGATTGTTTCCGATTCTGTGGCGGGAATATTGAAGAAAAGGGATCTCACAGATTTCTTCAAAGCCCTTGGAGGCATCAGGCCTCTACTCAGTATTGACCCTCTCACCGGCAAGCCGGAACTGTCTTTCACATACAGGGTGGAAGAAGATAAAACTCAGACACTTAAATCACTCCTCTCTTATCTTGAGAATAGCAAGAAGAAGGTGATTCTGGCGATTGACGAATTTCAGCAGATCAGGGAATATCCCGGGGTGAATATGGAGGCCGTCTTGCGAAGCGATATTCAGTGCATGCACAATGTAAGATTCATTTTTAGCGGCAGCAGGAAACATCTCATGACCGACATGTTCACCAACGCCAAGCGTCCATTCTACGAGAGCACATCCAACGTTCCTGTCGGCAAATTGGATCCGGAGGTATATTCTGAGTTCATCGGAAAACTGTTCAAGGAAAGAGGCAAGACCATCAGCGAAGACATCATTGAGGACATCATATCCTGGACCCTGGACTATACATACTACACTCAAGCCCTTTGCAATGAGGTATTTATGCAGTCGGGCGGTAAGGTGACCGATGAGGTAGTGCGGCAATCAAAAGTCTCTGTTCTCTCCTCGAATATGGACAAGTTTCTGGAGATAAAACGCTTAGTCACTCCCGCTCAATGGAAACTGATGAAGGCCGTGGCGAAAGAAGGTGAGGTTAGACAACCAACTGGAGCAGCTTTTATTCAGAAATATGGGCTGTCATCGGGGGCGACCGTTCTGAAGAATATCAAATCTCTTGTTGAGAAAGAGTTGATACTTCCAACAACTGCCCTTGATGGCACATCATATTGCATATACAACATATTCTTGGGCCGATATCTTGAAAGGCTGTAAGTCTGCTGCCATTAAAGGGGAAGCTACGAGGGCGCGTCCCCGGAAGCAATCTTCCGCAAGGATGCGCCCTCGTGCAAAAGGAGCTGCCCAAGCTCACCGCATCAGCGGCTATTCTTGACCATCATTAATCTTTTCCAGTGAATAGATCCACTTCATTCTGTCTGAAGCCGAGCCATTGAGGGAGAATCGCCATCCCGTGTTGGCAGCCGGGGCTGACTTGCGCGTACTGCCGTCCCAACAGCAGAGATAGAACGAATACGAATGCCTTGTGCTGCTCCATGTGTATTGCGGAATTATGCGGTAGACTGGCGCATCCTCACTGCCGTTCCACCGGGTCATTCCAAGAACCGTGTTGCTCGGCCAGGTATAACCGGTCGTTTTCCCGTCCATGGCGATAAGCCTGACCTCATATCCGTTATCCATGTAACCTAGAGTCTGCACTCCCCATGTCAGAACCCCTTTCATGCGATTGTAAGCCCAGGCCACATCATAATTGTCATTGAGACCTTTCATCAGATAGGTCGAGTTCTTATCTCCTTGAACAAGGGACACACGGACAGAATCATATTGCACATCCGTCTCATCCTCCCGGTTGTATACCAGCCAATAATCTCCGGCATACTCTTCCCAACGCCTATGCCCCTCGGGCACCGTCCCCTGCAACACTTCATTTGTCCCTGCTATGCTCATCTTGTATGTCTCGGGATCAAAAGACAATGCCTCCACCTGCACCCCTCCTATCTCTACTGGATCGTGCAGGCAAATACCGTCCCTGGTAAAACGGAACGCCTTGCGGATGGTCTCTCCGCCTACAGTAAAATCGACTTGCCTGTAATCCAAATCTACAGCCGCCTTTACCTCCTGTCCTCCGACAGTCCCCTCCATCCCGCTGATGACAAAATTTTCGGAAACGGCAGCAACATCCGTAAAATACTCCGTCATGTCCTCCGTCATCGGATACATCATGATGATGTTACCGGAGCGCCTGCCCTGCATCTTGACATGACCGGCCTCGGCCTCCAGCAAGGTGAACTCAAAGTCTCCTCCGTATCCTTGATAAAGTTTGGATGAGGGCGTGGAGAAATAGTGCAGGAAATCATTGTTGGTGTCAAACGACAAGACCGGGCCGTTGTCCGAGCCCATGCGGTACAGGCTCGACTTGGTCGCCGAGGGATCATCGGAAAGCTCAAATCCCACCTCAACGGACTCCTCGCTGAACTTCACCACATAGGAAAACCCTCCGTAGGACAGCTTGCTGTTGGGCCAGTAATACATCAGCCAGCCATTCTCCGGAGCCGTCAGTATCCTTTTGGCGTTGTCCAGATACTCCGTCATCCTCGCTGACGGGGACTCGTCGAACACGTCCTCCTGCTCCTTGAGACAGGCCTGGAGGGAAACGCCTGCGGCCAGCGCAGAGGCGAGGAACCATATATATCTCGTTTTCATAATATTCATTGTCAAATGGTCAAATCAGTAAGCTCCACCTGCCCGGACGTTACCTCCTCCTGACGGCGGAGTATGGTCGCCCGAAGCACGTCGATATCGATGTTGAACGTGTCGTTCATGTAGGAACGCACATAATCCAGCTTGGTCTTCAGCAGCTCCGCGCCGTCAGTGCCGGCGGATGTCAGCTGTCTCTGCCACCAGGTCTCGTCGTTGGTGATATACACAGAGAGCATCTCCGCGAAGTCTTCCCCGGAGGAGCTCTGGGCGTATGACGTGATGTATCCCCTCGCGAGATACCCCGTATTGTACGGGGACGAGCTCCAGCTGTCCGACACATAAGTCGTGCCTGTCACCTCACGGAACCCAGCCGGATAATCTCGCGTCTGGTTCATTATATGGGTGAACTCATGATGGATAGTCTTGATGTAATGGCTGTTGAGTCCGGACGCGGAGCCAAGGTACTGCTTGAGATAATTGACGCCCGCGAGCAGGATCTTCTTGCCGCTCTCGGCCGTACCGAGGATGTAAGTGCCGTTGTTCTTGTACTGCCACTCCCCTATCAGGAAGAACTCCTTGGGGAAATACTGCTTGGTGAAGTCAGCCCCGCCTACTTCATCGTATGTCTCTATGCACAGGTGCTTGACGAGATGCGCCATCAGCACGGAGCAGTCATAGTCCGCAGGGATGGTATAGTAGTTGAGGTCGGATTCGATATTCTCGTAACGGTACTTGAACTCTATGTTGTACGGGGTGACATAATTGGCTTCGAGCCAGTTGTCAAACTCGTTCTTGACATATCTGTCCACCGTGATGACGCTCTCGGGATCCAGAGCGTCCTCCGAGCACGACACAGCTGCCGCAAGAGCGGCGGCAATGGCAAATAATATGGTATACTTTCTCATTGTCTTGGTGTGTTATCGGTTATTTCGCGGATTGGGGATGATGCCTGCCGCGATGACACGCGTGGGGAGCTGCATGGCCCTGCGAGGGTCATCGACAGGCATCGAATCGGTAAGTGTCTCGGGAGTGCCGGACATGTTCATGCTCCTGCGGTGTATCTCAATGCCGAAACGCTTGACATCGAACCAGCGCTGCCCGAGCCCGAGCGACTCGACCCTCTTGGCGGCAAGGATGCACTGGTACATCGCCTCCTCGTCCGACCCCTCCTCGACCGCGCCGAAGACCGGATTGATACGCTTCTTGACCGTGGCATTGTCCCATGTCCAGTATTCCACCCCGTCATAGAACTCCTTGATGGAAGCCGGGGTCATGGTTGTCGGGGACTTGCTGCAGTTCTGCGCCCACAGATTGAGATCCTCACATGCCTTGTCATAGTCCTGGAGATGCACATACGCCTCGGCCCTGTTGAGCAGGCACTCGTCCGTGCTGAGCGCCGGATAGACCGTCCTGATATAGCCGATGCCCGCCACGGGATCCGTATACTGGAATATCCTCGGGCAACGCCAGAATATCACCCTGTCCATGCTGCCGACATAAGTGGAAGGGGCATCCTTGTAGTTGGCCGCCCCCCAAGGCTGCGCCGCCTTGCAATCCTCTTTCTCAGCCAGATAAGCCCCGTGAGAGTACTTCGTGGCCGTGCCATACGCCCCGAAAGCCTGTCCCATGACGGAGAACGCGGTAAAGAGCAAGAGATTGGCATTGACCGACGGGTCTATGTAGTGAAGCGTTGTGGGCTGCTGCTGCGGGCTGCCGTTGGGCATCGTGGCAAGCACGTCGTAGTCACGCAGCATCGTCGCGGGCGAAGAGCCGAGACACGCGTCGGCATATTGTATCACCTTGTCATATTTCTCGTAGAAGAGATAGAAGCGCGCGGCGAAAGCGTATGCAGCAAGCTTGTTGAAGTGGTACTTGGGCACCGAGTAGTTGTCATCGCCCACGAGCTTGAGACCCTCTTCCAAGTCCTTTTCAATCAATGCATAGACCTCCGCGACATTGCCGCGCTCATAGTGAGGCGCGAGTGTGGTCTCCGACTTGGTCATATAGGGGATGCCAAGGTCAGAGGAGCTGGTGCTCTTGTTGTACTGGAGGCAGAACATGTTCACCAGCACAAAATGCGAATACGCCCGGCACAGATAGGCCTCGCCGAGAGCCTGGCTCATCGCCACCGACACATCCGGGCCGCCAAGTTCCTCTATCGAGGCCATCGCCTGATTGGCAGCGGCTATCGCGCTGTAATACGATCCCCACACCCTCTCGGTGGACTCATTGTTGGACTCCTCCAGCTCGCTCCATTCGTATATGGAGTCAAAGAAACGGCTGGTCCCGGTGTACTGGATCCCGTAGTTGTCCACATTGTCCGAATAGAACTCCGCCAAGAGGATGTGGTCATTCTCCGAATAGGCCGACCCGAGGAGGGAGATGACCTTTGATTCGGAATCCACGGCCGCCCTGTTGTCGGGAGTCGTGTCGAGAAAGTCGTTGCATGCCGAAAGTCCGGCAACGGCTGCCGCAGCGGCAAATATATATATCCAAAAATGTTTCATCGTCTTCGTTGTTTAGAGTCCGAGCTTGAGTGTGAGAGTGAACTGTTTGGGCACTGGCACGGCGACGCCGCCGGTGTTGAAGAACTCCGGATCCTGGCCGTTGAGCTTCTTGTCGGCATAAATCAGGAAGAGGTTGGTCGCCTGCAGCTTGAGGGACATGGAGTTCATCCTGAGCGCCTTGACAATGCCGGAAGGCATTTCGTAAGCAAGCGAGATCTCTTTCATCCTGATAAAGTCACCGTCCGCTATACGCTCTGTGGAGTAGTTGTAGGCGTTGTAGGCATAGCTGAGCGAAGTGTACTTCTTGTTCTGCCAACGGCTGGCGATGACAGGGACAGAGGTCCTGTTCTCGTCTCCTGGCACGATCCAACGGTTGCGGAACTCCTTGGGCATCGACGACAGGTCGGAGTAAGAACTGCGGAACACGGGGTCAAGACGGATGACATTGCCGAAAGAGTAGGTAATGAACACATTGAGGGTAAACCTCTTGTACTTGAACATGTTCCCTATGGACCCCACATCCGTGGGCTCGGAAGTGCCGGAGTACTCCAGGAAGCCGAGCTGGTCGGGGTCGCTGTTCTGGAAATTGATGCCTGTGACAGTCACATCACCATCCTCGTTGAGGAATGTCGGGAGTCCTTCTGAGTTAAGCCCCATGAACGGGATGGAGAATATGCTGTGGTTGGGATAGCCCTCCTGGGCGAATCCCGTGCCCGACACAAGGTCTATCACACGCTGCGAAGTGAGCAGGTCGGTCACCTCGTTGTGCGTGTGGGAGTAGATGAAATTGGTCGTCCATGAGAAATCCCTGTGCTTGATGTTGGCGGTGGTGAGGCTGAGCTCGACGCCGTTGGACTTCATGGAAGCGATATTCCCGTATTTCTGGACTTCCCCTCCGACACCGGGGGTGTTGGTCAGTCCGATCAGGTCGAAATTGTTGCGTCTGTACCAGTCAAACGCGAAGCTGATCCTGTTGTCAATGAAGCCTGTCTCTATGCCGAGGTTCAGCTCATGCTTTTTCTCGAACGTAAGCTCCTCGTTGGCAAGGCTCTCAATCTGCAGGACAGACTCCCGGAGGCTCGATGTGGGCTTCCAGGGGATGTCGCTGACTATCTTGACTTCGGAGTTGTTGACCCATGAGGGGCCGCTCTCCCCGGTCAGCGAGTACGAAGCCTTGAGGGCGAGATGGGACACGTAGGGGTATAGACTCTTCATGAACTGCTCGTCGTGAGCATTCCATCGTCCGGACACATTCCAGGTAGGAAGCCATCTTGCGGTGCGGGACTTGCCGAGGCGGTTGGAGCCCTCGTAGCGGACGGTGCCGTTGAGGATGTAACGCCCCTTGAAAGAATATGTTCCCGTGCCGAAGAACGCAGTCCGGCGCTCGCGGGAATTGCCGAGGGTGTAGTAGTCGGCTCCGTCTTCCGCGCCTTTCTTGAACACGAGATAGTCATAGTTGGCGATTTCACCCATGTCATACTGCATTCCCCAGCCCCTGAACCACACGGCATGCCTGTCCACGCTGTTGACTTCCATGCCGCCATACAGGTTGAGCAGATGATCCTTGCCGAACTGGTCGTTGTAGCTCGCCGTGGCGCGGAAGTCCCAGCCGAACATCTTGTTATCCGTGCGCTGGAATATGCCTCCGTACGGCAGCACAGTCACAGGCAAGGCATAGGCGTTGTCCGGGTCGGTATAGAGGAAAGGGTTGTTGTCCCTGATGGTGGACGTGCTCGCCTCCCGGTACGCGAGCGCCTGGTTGGAGTTGTCCAGCACATTGTGTTCTCGGGTCGTCGCCGAGTATTTCACCGCCGCAAGGGCGCTGAGCTCCACTTTTTTGACGGGATTGAACTTGAGTTCTCCCTGATTGCGGAAGTTGAACACGTCAAGGTTGAGATAGTTGTTGTCCAGCTCATACATGATGTTGAACGGGGCGTAGTTTCTCGTGTAGAACTCATCTGGGTCGAGGGTCCGGGAGGTGTTCAACGCGTATGAGTAGGGGTTGATGTCAAAGTCTCTCTTGACCTCGCCGGTCACCGCGTTGATGGAGGAGCTGAGCGTTCCGGGAGCCCTCTGCTTGCGGTAGGAGGAGTTGCTGATCAGGTTGAGGGACAGGTTGTCAAATATCTTGTAGGTGAGGTTCATGTTGGCTGTATACCTCTGCACCTCGCTCTGCCTTGTCCATCCCGGGTCGTCCATGATGCTCATTGAGGCATAGTAGTTAGACCTGTCACTTCCTCCTGATATGCTCACCGAGTGGGTGTGCTGGATGGAGGTGGTGAAGAGGCGGTCAAACCAGTCGGTATTGCGGTACTCCGCCTCACGCAGGTACTTGGCCTTGGCCTCTGGAGTGTTGGCAAGGACGAATGTCCCTGTCTGCGTGTCGTACTGGCTCAACAGCTGGTACATCTTGCCATACACCCCGCTGTCGGAGGCGGTCGCCGTGCGGGCATAATTGAGCCACCCCTTCTGCTGGAGCTCCTGATAGATGCCCATCTGGTCTTGGGAGTTCATGATGTTGAATGTGCTGTACATGGGCTTGAGCCGCATGGTGTACTCACCGTTGTAGGAGATGCGGCTTGCGCCGGCACGCCCCTTTTTGGTGGTGACAACGATAACTCCAGCCATGGCGCGCGCCCCGTATATTGAGGTGGCGGAGCCGTCCTTGAGGATGTCGAACGACTCAATGTCATCGGAGTTGAGCCCGGCGATGGCAGAGGAGATGAGGGTGTTGGCGTCTCCGGAGGACAAGTCCTCGGCACTGATCTCAACCACATCCTCCATGATCACGCCGTCCACGACCCACAGCGGCTTGGAGGAGCCGTAGATGGAGGTGGAGCCGCGCACACGGATCTTGGGGGCAGTGCCGAATGTGCCGGACACATTCTGCACGGAGACCCCGGCTACCTTGCCTTCGAGGGAACGGCTGATGTCAGCGATGCCGTCGAGCTTGGCGTCATCGGCGCTGAGCTTGGTCGCAGACCCCGTAAACAGGCGCTTGTCCATCTTCTGCATGCCAGTGACAACTGCCCCTTCGAGGATTTCCGTGTCCGGATCTACCGTTATCTGCATGTCAGGGGTGATAGCCACCCGTTTCTCTTTCGCGCCGAGATAGGTGACCACCACATATTGGGCGTCGCCCGGCACGTCATCGATGGAGAATTTGCCGTCCAAGTCGGTGATTCCGCCGAGCTTGGTGCCTTCTACGGCCACATAAGCCCCAATCGCGGGCTGCCCGTCTTCGGAGAAGACGACACTGCCCTTGACGGTCCTTGTCTGCGCAGACAGCAGCCCAGCGGCTGCCAGCAGGGAGGCCAAGACCATTAAGATTCTTTTGTTCATAAGGTTGGTCGGTTTTTAACGTTATGTAATCAGTAGCGTCGCGACCAAGATAAGGATTATTTGGACTTGCATGCAAATAAATATTTAAAAAACTCAACTATTTGGAACAAAAACGGCAAAAATTGCTGTTTTTGGTGAGGAAACGAACAATATTTGCAGTCCGAATGGCGGCAAGCTTCAAAAAGCAAAACCGGCATATGCAACACGGGCCGTTTTCTTTCGAGACAGGCCCGTGCAACAGGAACAATCGCGGAATCCGTCCTCAACGGGACAGGCAGTCAGGCAGCGCGTCTACCAAATGCCATGGAAGAACGGCGGCAGGTCAAGTGGCCCAAACAGTTCCTGTCCCTCGCGTAGCCCCTTGACATATTGGGACGGCTTGAATTTTGGCTATATTTGCTGGTGGTCAAAATTTAGGTGATATGGACGAGAGGCAAAAGCTTGGCGAGATTGTTATCTTCAATGGGGAGGACGGGCAGGTAAGGGTTCAGGTGGATGCGGTCAGTGAGACGATCTGGATGAACCAAAAAGGCATCTCGGAACTGTTTGGCGTCGGCTTAAACACTATTAATTACCACATTAAAGAAATATTCGCATCAGCCGAACTTCAGGAGGCTTCAACTATTCGAAAAATTCGAATAGTTCAAGAAGAGGGCAGCAGGAACGTATCGAGGGATGTGACTTTCTACAATCTCGATGCTATTATAGCCGTAGGCTACCGCGTGAACTCCAAAAGAGCGACGGCATTCCGAATATGGGCGACGAAAGTGCTCAGGGACTACATGGTCAAAGGATTTGCCCTCGATGACGAGCGGATGAAGAGGTCGGACAACATATCGCACTTCCGCGAACTTCTTGAGCGGATTAGAGAAATACGCATTTCCGAACGGTTGTTCTATCAACAGATAAGGGATATTTATGCATTAAGCGAGGATTACGACCCGAGTGATGAAATGACCATCGCTTTCTTTAAGAAAGTGCAGAACAAGCTGCTTTGGGCGGTAAGCAAACAGACCGCAGCGGAACTCATATATTATCGAGCTAACGCGAATCTGCCTCTAATGGGACTGACTTCAACGCAGGTTGCCGGTATTGTGAAATCATCAGACATAGCCGTCGGCAAGAATTACCTGAACAAGGATGAACTGGAGGCATTGAAACTTATCGTCGAACAGTATCTGGCATTCGCAGAGGCGCAGGCAAGGGCGCACAGGCCCATGTACATGAAAGATTGGATCGAGGCTCTTGACTTGATACTCACCATGAACAGAAAGGAACTCCTTTCCAATGCCGGGACTATTTCTGCCAAAATTGCGGAAAAGAAAGCGAAGTCAGAGTATTCCGAATACAAGAAGCAGGAGCGCATTGAAAAAAGACTGGAGAGCATAAGAGAACTCGAAAGAGACCTTAACGCACTGAACAAAGACCAAGAGAAACATCCATAGCATTTGATTTTGACCAATCTTTTTATGGATTCAAGCCGTTCCGACATGTCCCGGGCGGCTTTTTGCGTTTGTACAGCTTTGGCAATATGGGCATGAGACAAAGAATCGGAAAGGCGTGGGATTCCGCGTCGCTAGCGCTCCGCGCTATCCCTGACCCTGCGGGGG
>CAZKVW010000027.1:17114-24191 GCA_964556285.1 uncultured Muribaculaceae bacterium | reverse complement strand
CTGCAAAGGCTAAAAAGAGCGCCCTTTTTGACAAAATCAGGCGGCGCATCCGCGCATGCAGGGGTGGAGTGAATAAAATGCGTATCTTTGCCGCGTTATGACAAAGATAGGCACACCGCTGACTCCGGTCGGCAAAAAGGCGATGCTGCTTGGCTCCGGGGAGCTGGGCAAGGAAGTGGCGATAGAGCTGCAACGCTATGGTGTTGAGGTGATTGCTCTGGACAAATACCCCAATGCTCCCGCAATGCAGGTCGCGCACCGGTCTCATGTGCTCTCCATGCTGGACGGTACACGCTTGAGGGAGGTCATTGAGGCGGAACGCCCTGACTATATCATACCCGAGATAGAGGCCATTGCGACTGACACCCTCGTGCAGCTGGAGAGCGAGGGCTGGAATGTCATCCCCACCGCCAGAGCCGCATGGCTCACCATGAACCGCAAGGGGATACGCCAGCTGGCGGCGGAGACGCTCGGCCTGCCGACCTCCGTCTACAGGTTCGCCCGCAGCAGGGAGGAGTTTGACGAGGCCATAGTCCATGTCGGAGTCCCGTGCGTCGTCAAGCCGGTGATGAGCTCGTCCGGGCACGGACAGAGCGTAGTGCGCGGCCCTATGGACGTTGATGCGGCTTGGAGAATCGCACAGGAGGGCGGACGCGCCGGGGCTGGCGAAGTCATCGTGGAGGGATTTGTGGAGTTTGATTACGAGATTACCCTGCTGACCGTGCGGCACAGCGGGGGAGTCACTTTCTTGGAGCCGATAGGCCATCATCAGGTGGACGGGGACTACCGTGAGTCGTGGCAGCCGCAGCAGATGAGCGCTCTGGCTCTTGCGCGGGCGCAGGACATTGCCCGCAAGATTACGGACGCGCTCGGCGGGTACGGCATATTCGGCGTTGAGATGTTTGTCCGAGGGGATGAGGTGCTGTTCAGCGAGGTGTCCCCGAGGCCGCACGACACCGGCATGGTGACCATGGTCTCGCAGGATCTCTCGGAGTTTGCGCTGCATGCCCGGGCGATTCTCGGGCTGCCGGTACCGGAAGTCACATTCTACGGGCCATCGGCCTCCAAGGCGATTGTCGTGGAGGGCGACGGGACACAGGTGGAGTTCGACGGGCTTGCGGAGGCTCTCTCCATCCCCGGAGTGCAGTTGAGGCTCTTCGGCAAGCCCGAAGTCCATGGGCACAGGCGAATGGGGGTCATTCTTGCCCGGGGGACTGACAAGGACGATGCCCTCGACAAGGTGATGCGCGCCAGCAGCTGCCTCTCTTGGACGGTGAAATGACAGCTTCGGCTGGCTTCCTTACAATTGTACCCGATGAATGATAAGGCGTTTCTCCAATGGGCAAGATGACCATTATAGATGTAGCGAGGCTCGCGGGAGTGTCCAAGGGCACTGTTGACCGTGTGCTGCACAACCGTGGAGAGGTGTCCAAGAAGAGCGAGGCCCGGGTACGTGACGCGATAGCGCAGCTCCAGTATGAGCCCAACCTGCCGGCCTCTCTGCTCGCCACCAAGCGGGAGAGATATATCGCCTGCCTGCTGCCCACTCCCGAAGCCGGCGAGTTCTGGGACAAGGTGCGTCTCGGATGCCTCGGCGTCGCGGATGAGCTTTCCCCGCTCGGAGTGGGAGTGCGGCTGTTTTTCTATGACCAGTATGATGAATTGTCATTCCGCAGGATTGCCGCCGAGATGACGGCGACTGCCCCTGCGGGAGTGATGATGCCTCCTATGTTCGGCGAAGACACCATGGCTCTGGCCAGGCAGCTCAAGGAGCTTGGCATTCCCTACGTGTTTATTGACTCCAAGATTGAGGACGACGGCTATCTTGCGTATTTCGGCATGCCGTCTTACAAGAGCGGTGTGCTGGCGGCGCACCTGCTGACGGAGAGATGCGCGGTGGCGGATGTGCGGGACATATTGTGCGTGAGGATAATGCGTGACAAGTCCGGTCTCTCGGATCCTACCAAAGAACGCAGGGCGGGGTTTATGGACTATGTCGGGGAGCATTTCCCGGAGTGCAGGGTGCACAATGTCTTTATCGACCCCAAGAGCCGCAGGCAGACCTCGGACGCGCTTGACCTGTGGTCAGCCGCCCATCCGGACGCTGGCCTTGTCGTGACATTCAACTCCAGGGTGCACCTGATTGCGGACTGGCTCGGGTCGCATCCTGTCCCGGGGCGCAGGGTCATAGGCTACGATGACCTCGACGGCAATGTGGAGGCGTTGCGCCGGGGGACGGTCACCGCCCTGATAGGCCAGCACATGACAGACTATGCCGCCCAGGCGGTGAGGACTCTTTCGGATTACGCCCTCAAGCGCAAGTTCCCGCCTCGCCGGGACAATTTTGTCCATATGGACATCCTGACCGCCTATAACATCTGATTGAGGTCTTCTGCGTCAACAGGGAATATCATTTTAACAGGGTAAAGAATGTCAGATAGGATTTCCGCCGTTATCTTGTTCCTGCTGGCTTGGGCATTGCCGGGATGCGTGGAGAGGACAGACGTGCTGGTGGCCGGAGGCGGCGCGAGCGGAGCGGCAGCCGGTGTGCAGGCGGCGAGGCTCGGCGTGAAGACAGTTATATCCGAGGAGAGCCCTTGGCTCGGCGGCATGCTGACCGGGGCTGGAGTGAGTGCGGTGGACGGCAATTATCACATGCGCAGCGGCATATTCGGAGAATTCGTGGACTCTCTTGCCGGTCGTTATGGCTCGCTTGGGGCCCTGCAGAGCGGATGGGTGAGCAATGTGCTCTTTGAGCCATCCGTGGGGGCTGACGTGCTCCGCAACATGGCGGAGCATGAGCCTTGCCTCGACGTTCGGTTCGGAGAGCGTTTTGTCACGGCGAGACGTTTGCGCAGGGGCTGGCGTGTGACGCTGGAGAATGCCGGAGGACATCATGACATCATCGCACGGGTGCTGATTGACGGGACGGAGCTCGGGGACGTGGCCAAAGTCTGCGGAGCCGGCTACGACATAGGCATGGACTCCCGCGCCCACACCCATGAGTCAATAGCTCCGGAAACGGCCAACGGCATAGTGCAGGACTTGACCTTTTGCATGACAGTCAAGGACTACGGCGAGGGGGCGGACATGAGCATAGCCAAGCCGGATGGCTACCGGCCTGAATTATACCGCAATTCTTGCGTCAATCCTCATAACCGCGACGTGGAGTCGGGAGATGACGGATCTCTGCGCAAGTCTGATACCGGCCAGAAAGTGGTTTCTCCGGAGATGATGCTCTCCTATGGCAGACTCCCGCGCCGTGAGGGAGGAGCGCAGAAATATATGGTCAACTGGCCCTGCGACGGCAATGACACGTATGCCAATATCGTGGACGCGAGTCCTCAGAGACGTGCCGAAGCCATCGACAGCGCGAAGATGATCTCGCTCGGATTTCTCTATTTCATGCAGACCGAACTGGGGTGGCGCAATCTCGGACTTGCCGATGACGAGTATTCGACGCCGGACAGGCTTCCATTCATCCCTTACCACAGGGAATCGCGCAGGATACACGGGGCGGTGCGTTTCACCCTCGATGACGCAGCCCGCCCGTTCGACGCGCCCTCTCCGCTGTACCGCACTGGCATGGCTTCGGGGGACTATCCTGTGGATCATCACCATTTCCGCTACGAGGGCTGGAAATCCCTGCCCAAACTGGATTTCTATCCCATCCCGTCCTACAATGTCCCCGTCGGGGTCTTGTTCCCCATCGGGGTGGGTGACTTGATAGTGGCAGAGAAATCTGTCTCGGTCACCAATCTCATCAACGGCTCCACCCGGCTTCAGCCGATGACCATGCAGTTTGGACAGGCGGCCGGGGCAATCGCGGCCCTGTCGGTACGGAAAGGCGTCAGTCCCGCCGCCGTACCCGTGCGTGAGATACAGGACGTGCTTGTGGAGGCGGGTGTCTATATCATGCCGTACAAAGACGTGCACCCGGCGCAGCCGCATTTCGGGGCCTGCATGAGGATAGGGGCGACCGGCATCCTCCGGGGTGAGGGGCGGCCTGTCGCGTGGGCGAACGAGACATTGTTCCGGGTGTCGGATCCCCTGCTGCGCAGCGAACTGTACATTGACGACTATTATCCCGGGGTGGAGATAGGGGAGGGCACGTCCCCTGTCACGCTTGGCGAAGCCTTGGAAATCCTTGCCGTATTGAAAGGCGCGAATGTGCCCGCGTCCGTGCTGGACGCGACCGGCATTGACGGCGGCGACATGGCGCGGAGCATAACGCGTATGGAGTTCGCCGTGCTGATTGACCACGTGCTCGACCCTTTCCGTGCCTTCCCGGTGGACATTTACGGCAATGTCAGAAGCCGAAGTAGCTCTTGGCGTTGCGGTAGGAGATGTCCTTGACCATCTGGTGTATGAATGGCAGCTCGCTTTCCGGGAGCCGGCCGCTCTCCACATCGCTGCCGAGCACATCGCATAGTATGCGGCGGAAGTACTCGTGGCGCGGGTAGCTGATGAAGCTGCGGCTGTCAGTCAGCATTCCCACGAAGCGGCTCAGCAGTCCGAGCGAGCTGAGCGCGTTGAGCTGCTTGCGCATGCCGTCCTCCTGGTCGAGGAACCACCACGCGGCCCCGAACTGCATCTTGCCGGGGAAGCTGCCGTCATTGAACGTGTATGCCATCGCGGCGAGGACTTCGTTGTCCTTGGGGTTGAGGCAGTACAGGATGGTCTTGGCAAGCTTGCCCTCCGTGTTGAGGCGGTCCAGGAACTTGTGCCCGTCCGCCGCGCAGGGGAGGTCATGTATGGCGTCATATCCGGTGTCCGGCCCCAGACGGTGGAACATCAGGGTGTTGTTATTGCGGATAGCGCCCACGTGGTACTGCTGCGCCCATCCGCTCTCCGCGTCCATCACGCCGCCGTCGTGCAGCAGTGCGCTGCGGAATTTCGCGGCTTGCTCCTCGGACGGCTTCCTGCCGGACATGACCAGCTTGAATATGCCGTCAATCTCCTTGTCGGTGTAGTCCTCGGCCCAGAACCTCTCCAGCCCGTGGTCGGAGAGCTTGCAGCCCATTGACGCGAAGAACTCGTGCCTACGGCCAAGTGCGTCTATGAGGTCGGCGTAGGAGTTGATGGCCATACCCGCAGCGTCGGAGAGCCTGCCTATGTAGGTGATGTATTCAGCCGGATTTTCGATGGCCATGGCCTTGTCCGGCCGCCAGGCCGGTATGACCTTGACCCCGAACGGGTGCTCCATGATGCTCTTGTGCCAGCGGAGGTCATCCGCAGGGTCATCTGTCGTGCATACCGTCTCCACGTTGAATCTCTTGATCAGCTCCTGCCCCCTGTATTCCGGGGTGGCGAGCTTGGCGTTGCATTCCTCGTATATCTCACGTGCGGTGGCGGGGGAGAGGGTCTTGTATATGCCGAACACCCGGGCCAGCTCCAGGTGCGTCCAGTGGTACAGCGGGTTGCGCATGGTGTAGGGGACAGTCTGGGCCCATTTCTCAAACTTCTCCCAGCTGGACGCGTCTCCCGTAATGTACCGCTCGTCTACGCCGTTGCCGCGCATCGCCCTCCATTTGTAATGGTCGCCCCCGAGCCACAGCTCGGTAATGTCCGCAAACTGGCAGTTCTCCGCTATCATCTGCGGGCTGAGGTGGCAGTGGTAGTCGATGATGGGCATCCCCTCCGCGCTCTGGTGGTACAGCTCGCGGGCCGTGCCGCTTGTCAGCATGAAATCCTGGTTGATAAATGTCTTATTGGTCATTGTCTGTATGTTTTGTTATTACTGTTGCATTTCCGTATGAGGCGTTCTCTTCGCACAGCATTCCCTCGAATATCCCATGAAGCTTTGTCTTATGCTTGGACTCCGGAGTGAGGCTGTGGAACTCGAACAGCCCGCTGCGTGTGATGTCATTGAACAGCCTGACAAGCGACCGTCCGACAGCCCACGCCAGATTGACCGGGACGGCATTCCCTATCTGCTTGTACTGGTCAGACAGGGTGCCGCAAAATCTCCAGTCATCGGGGAATGTCTGGATTCTCGCGTATTCGCGTACCGTGAGCGGGCGGGTTTCTGTGGGGTGGCAGCGTTCCGTCTGTTTCTGTGCCGGCGAGCAGGTCAGCGTGAGGCTTGGCTCGTCCATCGACAGACGGCGGGCCATGCCAGTCTTGCCGCCACCGAGGTTGTAGCTCCCTTTCATGTATTTCCGGGCGACATCTTCAGGCAGGTCTCTCCAGTCGCCGCCTTCAGGGACAAGCTCCAGCACTTTCCTCTTTTCTTCCGGATATGCCTGTCCGGGGGATGGCGGGACGTCGCAAGGAAACAGGCTCCCGGCGCAGAAAGCGTCCTTGAGCGTCCGGATTTCCGGGCTTACGTCCGGCCATTTGTAGTGGGCGAATGGCGCGATGTCGTTGCGTATGGCTATAAGTATCAGCCGTTCCCGTTTTTGCGGGACATCGTACTGTATGGCGCGCAGAATGCGCGGCTCTACCAGTGTGTAGCCCAATTCCGCGATGACATTCTTGATTGTCTGCAAAGTCCTCCCTTTGTCGTGTTCGAACAAGCCCCTGACGTTCTCTCCGAGGAACACTTTGGGCCTGACCTCCTTGACTGCGCGGGCGAGTTCAAAAAACAATGTGCCCCGGGTCTCCTCAAATCCCAGCCTTTTACCCGCATAGGAGAATGCCTGGCAGGGGAAGCCTCCAGACAGGAAGTCAACCTTGTCCCTGAACGGAGTGAAGTCAATCTCGTGGATATCACCCTCGACAACGTTCCAGTCTGGACGGTTTGCCCTCAACGTGTCACAGGCGCTGTGGTCAAACTCGTTCAGCAGCACGTGCCGGAATCCCGCTTTCTCAAGTCCGAGCGCAAGCCCTCCTCCTCCGGCAAACAATTCTATCGAGCTGTAGGGGCGCAGCGGCATTGCCGCTTTCTCCAAATCCCATTTCGTAGAGAGCATTGACGCCACTTCCGGGACATCCTGCAGTTCGGACAGGCGGAAGAACAGTTTCCCGTCCACGCTCTTGTGAACCGGGTATTTGCCGGAGCGCACCCATGCCTCAACAGTGGCGTGGGACACTCCGAGCAGGTTTGCGAAATTGTTGAATGATATGGTGCTTTCG
>CAZKVW010000027.1:0-17014 GCA_964556285.1 uncultured Muribaculaceae bacterium | reverse complement strand
GGCGTGGGACACTCCGAGCAGGTTTGCGAAATTGTTGAATGATATGGTGCTTTCGGCTGTCATGTCACTGTTCCGCGCTCTGGTTGAATCCTTCGTATGTTGAGAATGCAAGCAGGTAGAGAGCTTGCAGCAGGTCGGAGTGTTTCTCGCTCAGTTCGCCGTACACGGTGTTGTTGAGCGTATATTCGCTATTGTCATTCACAACATCTCTTATTATCACGGGCAGGGTCTTGCACAGCTTGCAGAAAGCCGTAGCGTCCCCGAACACGAGCCCGTAAAACCGGTCCATGGACATTCTGCGGATGCGGTTATGGGCGCGAGGCTTTTTGTCGAGCATGATTTTCCATGTCTCATCCTGAGATTTCTTGGAGATGGTCTCCACAAGGTAGCATGTCGCCTGGTCGTCATCAAGCAGTTTCGCCTGCATCTTCATATATGTCTTTTGTGAAGACGCGGCATTCATCGTGTTGTGCTTGTTCTTGAGTTCGACGTATATGTGCCTGTCGTTGTTTTCCACATCGAAGCCTTCTTGAGGGACAATCCATCCGTTTCCGGCATATTTGAACAGGTTCTGATGGAAGTAGCCTATCTTGTTGGAGTTGGATTTATCTATCTGCCTGAGACATTCATCTTCGATTGTCTGCCGGATGGTCTTCCCGTACACGCCGGAGTCAAAGGTCAGTTTGATGGGGTCGACGATGTTCACGTTGAACTGGGACAGGTTGATTTCGCGCCTGTAAGACTCGACAGTCTCCCGGACGTGCTGATAAATATTCTCGTCAGAGATAAACCCTAAATTGTATGAGCGCATGGGCCAAAACCGCAAATATCCAGCCGGCATCATTGTTTACGGGCTGCTTGCAGCCGTTTGTGCGGAGACCTCCGCCGGCGGAGGCCCCTGCGTCACGAAAGTAGCAAAAAAACACAAAAGCCCGCACTTTCTTTGTCCCGCGACAATCCAAAAAGTGTAACTTTGCAAGATTATTTTTCGGAACAGAGTCATGAGGGGAAAATCCTGCGTTATCGCGAGAATGTATTTGCTGGTTGGAGCTTTAGTGTTGGGCTTGCTTGCGCTGGCTCCGTCCGCGGCATCTGCCCAGGATGTGGCCGCGCGGTGCACACGTCACACGATGAAATGCGGCGGCATCGAGAGGGAGTACTGGCTGTACCTGCCGCAAGGCTTGCCTCAGGGCGCACCGCTCGTCGTCGCGCTGCATGGCTATGGCGGCTCGGCCCTCAAGGGCAAGAACGGCCTGATGGACAAGGCTGATGCCGAGGGCTTTGCGGTGTGCTATCCCCAGGGTTCCACAGACAGCCGAGGCAAGGCGTTCTGGAACGTGGGCTACCCGTTCAACAAGACGGACAAGGTGGATGACGTGAAGTTTCTGCGCCGTCTGGTGAAGAGCCTGTGGCGGGACTGCGGATTGAGCCGGGAGAACACATTTATGACCGGGATGTCCAACGGCGGGGAGATGTGCTGGCTGATGGCGCAGAAGAGTCCGGACACCTTTACGGCCTATGCGTCCGTAGCGGGCCTCACCATCGAGAGCATGGACAAGGTGTTCCCCAAACCGGTGCCGTTTATGGAGATACATGGCACCGCTGACCGCACTTCGCAGTGGAGCGGGGATCCCGAGGACAAGGGCGGCTGGGGCTCCTACCTCGCCGTCCCTGTGTCAGTGAGTTACATCGTGGCGGCTGACCGTTGCCGTTATGAGCAGGCGGACACCCTGCCCGTCAGGCGCAATGCCGTCACCCGGTACAGGCTCACAGGTGGCGCTCCGGCGTGGAAAGGCGGCCCGGAGTGCGAAGTGCGCCTGTACAAGGTGGACGGAGGCAAGCATACTTGGGCCGAAGCCGACATGGACACTTTCGGGGAGATCTGGGGATTCTTCAGCCAGTACCTGCGTTAGTGGCATATACAAGAGGAGGCGTCCGTGTTCAGTAAAGAAACTAGGAAGACTATCAAGAATGACCTGCTGATCATAGCCTTGGCGGCTGGAGTGGCAGGCTATTTCGTAGCTGACGCCCTGCCGCTGGACGCGCAGGCGCGTCATGTCCTGGCGAAGTCCGTAACAGGGGTGCTGCCGTACCTGCTGTTTGCGATGCTGTTTCTGGAGTTCAGCAAGATTAACCCCCGTGACCTCCTGCCCAAACGCTGGATATGGATGAGCTTCGCCTGGCAGCTCGGCGTGTCGGCTCTGATGATCGTGCTGCTCCGCTCCGGCAGGACGGCGCAGTGGATGCAGCCGCTGTGGATGGGCTTCCTGGTGTGCATGCTTACCCCCACTGCCAGTGCCGTAGCGGTGATGACCTCCAAGCTCGGGGGGAATGGCGCCAGCGCGACCACATGCGCTGTGCTGTCGTCCCTGTTTGCCGCCCTCACCATTCCGCTGCTCCTGCCCCTGGTCTCGCCCAGCGGAGAGTCGATTTCGTTTGGGGCGTTGTTCGTCAAGATATTCGGCAAGGTGTTCCCCGTCATCATAGTGCCGCTGCTCATCTCAATGCTGATGCGGAGATTTACCCCCGTATGGCATAACGAGGTGGAGAAGTTCGCCAAGGACAAGTCATTCTACCTGTGGGCTCTCTGTGTGGCCATCAATATGGCGCAAATCACGAGGCTCTTGTGCATGGGGCTGGTCAGTCTGCGTGTCACCTTGCTCTATGCTGCGTTCACGCTCGTGCTGTGCCTTGCCAATTTCTCTCTGGGCAAGCATTTCGGTGACAGCTGCGGCGACAGGATCAGCGCGGGCCAGGGAGTAGGGCAGAAGAACACGGTCCTCGCCATCTGGGTGGCGATGTCGTTCATGCTCCCGGAGTCAGGCATCATCCTTGGGGCGTACATGATCTGGCAGAATATTTTCAATTCCTTGCAGCTCATATATCCCCGCTTGCGTTGACTTGTCCGGAAAGGGCTTCCGCTTCGGGATTCGGGACTCATTTTTGCATAATTGGCTGCAGCTCCCGAACGGCCAGGCCCGCCGATGCGCTTCTGTCGTGAGAGAATGTCCTTTCTGGGGCAACGCGTGGCCGAATGCGCGTCCGGAGCGGAGATGTCCGTCGCGTCGGGCGGAAGAGACAGACATACGGGCAAATGGCACAATAGACTGACAATATGGCACAGACAGTCAAACGCAATTTCCCCGTTCAGGGGATGGGCTGCGCAGCTTGCGTAGCGAGGGTAGAAAAGGCTCTGAAAGGGGTCAAAGGAGTGGAGGGCTGCTCCGTCAGCCTCGCCTCCAATACGGCCCAGGTGGATTACCGGCCGCAGGAGGTCACTCCCGAGGCTCTGCGGGATGCCGTCCAGGCGGCGGGATATGACCTCATCGTCACGGACGAGGGTGACGGGGAGGACGCTGACGACGAAGCCGACCGACGGTCTGCCCTGTCATACGCCGCGTTGCGCCGGGACATGGTGGCGGCGGTCATTTTGGCTCTCGTCATAATGGCCCTCAGCATGGGCACAGGGGATTTCCCCGGCAAGGGATATGTCCTATGGGCTCTGGCGACCCCGGCGGTGTTCTGGTGCGGGAGGCGTTTCATCGTCTCGGCATGGAGGCAGTTCAAACACGGGGCCACAGGCATGGACACCCTTGTCGCGCTTTCCATCCTGATATCCTACCTGTTCAGCGTGTTCAACCTGCTGTTCCCGGAGGTGTGGACATCACGGGGCATCACGCCGCACCTGTATTTTGAGTCCTCATCGATGATAGGGGCGTTCATTCTCATCGGGCGCACTCTTGAGGACAGGGCCAAGCACAACACCACCGCCGCAGTCCGTGAGCTGGCTGGACTGCAGCCCAAGACAGCGGATATCCATGTCGGGGATGTGTTCACGGTCAAGCCCGGTGAACGTATTGCCGCTGACGGGGTGGTTGTATCGGGGTCTACTTACATCGACGAGAGCATGCTGACTGGGGAGCCTGTGGCGGCGCTGAAACGCCTGGGCGACAAGGTCTATACCGGGACTATCAACCAGAAAGGCTCTCTGGAGGTGCGGGCGGAGAAAGTAGGCAGCGACACCATGCTGTCCGCCATCATCCGCATGGTGAAAGACGCGCAAGGCAGCAAGGCCCGCATACAGAGCACCGTGGATAAGGTGGCTTCGGTGTTTGTGCCGGTGATAATCGGCATTTCGATAGTGACCCTGCTCGCTTGGATACTTCTTGCACCGGACAATGGTGTCACCTATGGGCTGCTCGCCATGGTCTCGGTGCTGGTAATAGCCTGCCCGTGCTCATTGGGGCTGGCGACTCCAACGGCCCTGACCGTGGGCATTGGCAACGGGGCGCGGCACGGCATATTGATCAAGGACGCTGACTCCCTGCAAGTCGCCGGAGACGTGGATGTGGTGGTGATGGACAAGACCGGCACCCTCACAAAGGGGCGTCCGGAGGTCACTGACGCGGTATGGCTGTCGGATGACAGGCGGCTGCGGGAGGTGTTGCTGGGGATGGAGCAGAGGTCGGAGCATCCGCTCGCCTCGGCTGTCGTAGCGCACCTGCATGCGGAGGACATGTCCTTGGAGGGGGCGGAGGTGGAGGATTTTGAGAATGTACCTGGCAGAGGGGTACGGGCGAGGTTTGAGGGGAGGGAGTATTTTGCCGGCAACGAGATTCTTCGGGACGAATCTTCGCCACAGGGGCAACCCGCTGCCCGGCAGAGCACGGGCATTCCCGCCGAATGGGCTGAAAACGGCTGCACGGTGATCATGTTTTCAGCTGACGGGCAGCTGATAGCGGCTTTCGCCGTCACAGACGAGGTCAAGGACGGTTCCGCCGAGGCGGTCGCCCAGCTCAAGGCTCTTGGGGTGGAAAGCTGCATGCTCACTGGCGACAATGCCGCCAATGCCGAGGCCGTGGCCAGCAAGGTCGGAATCAGCCATGTCCGCGCAGGAGTCCTGCCCGGGGACAAGGCCTCGTTTGTGCGGCAGCTGCAATCTCAGGGGCACAAGGTGGCCATGATTGGCGACGGCATCAACGACAGCGCGGCTCTCGCCAGCGCGGACTTGAGCGTCGCGATGGGGCGGGGCAGCGACATAGCCATCAATGCCGCCATGGTGACCATCGTGTCGGGTGACCTCCGCAAGGTGGCCCAGATGATAAGGCTTTCGCGCAAGACCGTGCGCATCATCAGGCAGAACCTGTTTTGGGCGTTCTTCTACAATGTGCTGGCCGTGCCGGTGGCCGCCGGAGTGCTGTATCCGGTAAGCGGATTCCTGCTCAACCCAATGGTGGCAGCGGCATGCATGGCGCTCAGCTCGGTCTGCGTCGTCACCAACAGCCTGCGGCTGCGCCGATGACAGGGGCGCAGCCCTACCTAAGAGGGGGCTAGGCCGCCCCCTGTGACCCCTTGCGGCCTTTGCGCCTTTCCGTATTTTGCGCTCCGCACAAAATACCCGGCCCGGCCGGTGCGCTGATGCGCACTTCGCTCCGCTCAAACGCCCCCCGCGGCTCCCGGGGCGGCAATTCAGGTGCGGCGGGCGCAATATCCGGCGTACCACTGCGCGAAAGCCCTGAGTCCCTCGCGCAGAGGCGTTGAGGGTCTGAAACCGAAGTCCCGCTCCAGCGGGGCCGTGTCCGCGTATGTGACCGGCACATCGCCGGGCTGCATCGGCACCAGCTCCTTGTGCGCCTCGAAATCGTAGTCCTCCGGCAGCACTCCGGCAGCCACCAGCTCCTCCTGCAATACGGTCACGAAGTCCAGCAGGTTCTCCGGATGGCTGTTGCCGATGTTGTACACGGCATACGGCGGCACCGGCAGCCCGTCCTCGCCCTTGCGTCTCTCCGGGGCGTGCCGTATCACTCTCACTACCCCCTCGACTATGTCATCTATGTAGGTGAAATCCCTTTTGCAGCGCCCGTAGTTGAATATGCTGATGGTCTTCCCGGCCCGGAGCTTGTCCGTGAAGCCGAAGTAGGCCATGTCCGGCCGCCCCGCAGGCCCGTACACTGTAAAGAAGCGCAGCCCCGTGCTCGGGATGTCGTACAGTTTGCTGTAGGCGTGAGCCATCAGCTCGTTGGACTTCTTGGTGGCGGCATACAGGCTGACGGGGTTGTCCACCTTGTCGTCAGTGCTGTACGGGACTTTCTTGTTGGATCCGTAGACGCTGGAGCTTGACGCGTACACCAGGTGCTCCACCCCATGGTGACGGCAGGCCTCGAGGATGTTGTAGAACCCTATCAGGTTGCTCTCTATGTACGCGTCCGGGTTGGTGATGGAGTAACGCACCCCGGCCTGCGCCGCGAGGTTGACCACCACGGCGGGCTTGTACGTGTCAAATAGCCTCCCGACCTCGGCCTTATCCGCGATTGACCCCTTGATGAATGTCCAGTCTCCTCCGAGAGACTCTATCTCGCGCAGACGTGCGTACTTGAGGCTCGTGTCGTAGTAGTCCGTGATGCTGTCGATGCCGATGACCTTGATGCCGTCCGTCTCGTGCAACAGCCTCTTGACCAGGTTGGCCCCGATAAATCCTGCGGCCCCGGTTACGAGCACGGCCTTGCCGGAGAGATTGACGTTGATGGGCAGCATGTCAGGCGAGCAGTTTGCGCACAATGGCCGAGATGGCCTTGCCGTCCGCGAGCCCCGCAAGCTGCTTGGTGGCGATTCCCATCACCTTGCCCATGTCAGAGGGCTTGGACGCCCCGGCAGCGGCTATGATCTCCTGAAGCTTGGATGTCAGCTCGGCCTCGGAGAGCTGCTTGGGCAGATACTCTTCCAGCACGGCCTCCTCCGCCATCTCGTTGTCGGCCAGCTCCTGCCTCCCTGCCGCAGAGAACTGCTCCGCAGACTCGCGGCGCTGCTTGGCCAGCTTCTGTATGATCTTGATGACATCCGCGTCTTCCAGCTCCCTGCTGCCTCCCTCTGCGGTCTTGGCCAGCAGGATGCCGGACTTGATTGAGCGCACTGCGTTGAGGCGGGTGTGGTCCTGCGCCTTCATCGCCTCCATTATGTCCTTTTGGATCTTTTTCTCTAACTCTGCCATGATGCTGTTGTAAAAATGAACTTTTTCGTATGGAACACGAAATTAGCAAAAAAGTCCGGAAAATGTCCGGGTAAAATGTCACCGCCCGCCCATGCCGGGCAGCCGCGCTACGAGCGGGTCGGTCACTTTCATGCAAAGGCCTATGCCGACGGCGCATATTATCGTGCCTATGCCGATGACGTAGAGGCTGCCGTTGCCGAGGACATTGCCGAAGAATGCCAGCGACGCGGCTCCAGAGAGCACGACCACGGAGCAGTCCATGACTATCTTCATGGTGCTGAAACTCTTTCCGCTGGCCTTGGACATGGCGAATGTTGTCATCTCCGCAGACAGCATCCATGCACCGGCTGCAACTTCGAGGCTGACTCCCAGCGCCGAGATGACGCATGAGGCCGCCGTAATCCCCACACGCGCCGCCATTCCATCAGGATGCATCCATGACATGGCCGCCAAGGACAGGTCTATCATGTACCCGAACAGCGCGGACGCCACGACTTGCATCAGGTACGACCATTTGAACTCCCGGCGCAGCAGCGCGAGCTGGATGAGAATGTATGTGCAGTTGACCAGCAGGGTGAATGTGCCTACCGAGATGGCGGGGAAACGCAGGTTGAGCACATATGACGGGCACGATAGCGGAGCGGTGCCGAGGTTGGAGATGATGGTCATCGCGATGCCGATGGCGGAGAGGCCCATCCCGACCGTCGCTACGGCATAGCGGCCGACGACAGCCGCCGCATGTCTTGCAATATGTTTTGAACAATGCATTTTCGCAAAAATAATCTAAGTAAAGTGAAAAAAATAAGTTGTTTCAGATTTGGATAAGATTTTCGAGGACAGATTGTCATTCGAAGAGGGAGTGCAGCGGGCTGCATGACCGATGAGAAAGGCAATATAGACCGGAAAGATATCCGTAAGATGGTGCAAGTTATTTTTTGAAGTTTACTAAAATTGCGTAGGAAACACAGACAACCAATTATTATGAAAAAGCTTATCACTATGGTTGCGGCTGCGGCCGCGACACTCCTTGCGGGCAATATGGTGTCCGCGCAGTCCCTCAGTGACATCCTCAAATCTGCGGCAAGCTCCTCCACGGTCAAGTCCGCAATCGAGTCGGCCACGGGCGTATCCCTCAACTCCAGCATTGTCGGCACATGGACATACAGCGGCTCGGCGGCATCTCTCGAGAGCGACAACACTCTCTCCGAAATCGCCGGCAATGCGGCCATATCCACTGTGACAGGCAAGATGGACAGCTACCTGTCCAAGATTGGAGTCAAGGCGGGGACATTCAGTTACACATTCGCAAGCGACAGCACATTCACCAACACATTCAAGTCCAAGACAGTCTCCGGCACATACAGCATCTCGGAGGACGGCAAACGGCTGACGCTCAAGTACGGGTCACAGCTCCAGCTCCTGTCCATGAGCGGGAATGTGGACGTGACGTCCTCCACTTGCAAGATACTCTTCGACGCGGACGAGCTGCTGACATATCTCAAGAAGATGTCCAAGCTGACAAAATCCTCGTCCAACAGCGCGCTTTCGACGCTCACTGCGGCCGCTTCCAGCTACGACGGCATCAATTTGGGATTTGAGCTGGACAAGAAGTAGCCGTCTTCCAGCCTGTTAGGATTTCCCGGCGGATGGGTTCGTCCGGATGAGCCATCGTTCATTGGGAAATCTTTTATATATTTGTACTGCCAGAGGCAGTGCCGCCTTTAGTGGGAGATGCCTCCGGCGCGGCTGTCCGGTGAGACGGCATTAATCATCATCTACAATCTTAAAGTTATGGCTAACAACAAGTACCAAGGAACGCAGACCGAGAAGAATCTCGAAACCGCATTTGCCGGCGAGAGCCAGGCCCGCAACAAATACACCTATTTCGCGTCGGTGGCCAAGAAAGAGGGCTACGAGCAGATAGCTGCATTGTTCCTCAAGACTGCTGACAATGAGAAAGAGCACGCCAAGATGTGGTTCAAGGAGCTTGGCGGGATAGGCGACACGGCGCACAACCTGCTTGCCGCCGCAGAAGGGGAGAACTACGAGTGGACTGACATGTATGACGGCTTTGCCAAGACCGCCGAGGCGGAGGGGTTCAAGGCTCTCGCAGCCAAGTTCCGCATGGTGGCCGACATAGAAAAACGGCATGAGGAGCGTTACCGCGCTCTCCTGCACAATGTCGAGACCGCCGAGGTGTTCCAGCGCAGCGAGGTCAAGGTGTGGGAGTGCCGCAACTGCGGGCACATAGTGGTCGGGACAAAGGCTCCGGAGGTGTGCCCCGTGTGCGCCCATCCGCAGTCGTATTTCGAGCTGCACAGTGACAATTTCTAGAGGCTGCCCCATGAGCAAGAGAGGTGAAATATACCGTTGCGCCCGATGCGGCAACATGCTGGAGGTAGTCATCCCCGGCACGTGCGTGCCTGAGTGCTGCGGCGAGCCGATGGATCTCCTTGTGGAGAACACCGTTGATGCCGCGCGGGAGAAGCATGTCCCCGTCATCAGCAGGATTGATGACGGGTGGAGAGTCAGCGTCGGTTCTGTGGAGCATCCCATGACCGAGGCGCACTACATCCAGTGGATAGAGCTGGAGACATCCGACGGGATTGTGTCACGCAAGTATCTGACCCCCTCCGACAAGCCGGTGGCCGAGTTCAAGACATGCGCACAGGCGGTCGCCGCCCGTGAATACTGCAATCTGCACGGCCTCTGGAAGGCGTAACGGCGGCATAAGGCACAGGCGTTGATGGCATGAACGGAGACAAGCCCAGAATAGTTGCGCTGACTGGAGCTGGGGTGAGCGCCGAGAGCGGCTTGGCCACATATCGTGACAACGGCGGCCTGTGGGACAATTATGACCCCATGGAAGTGGCCTCCATCGACGGATGGAGGCGCAACCCGGGTCTCGTGCTGGATTTCTACAACATGGAGCGGCGCCAGCTCAAAGGGGCCCTGCCCAACGCCGCTCACAAAGCCATCGCCGGCATGGAGCAGTGGGGCGATGTGCATGTCATCACCCAGAATGTGGACAACCTGCACGAGCGTGCAGGTTCCACTCGGGTGGTGCATTTGCATGGGGAGGTGACAAAAGTGCGCCCTGAATACGGCGTGTACGATGTGGACGGCTCGGAGGCGGAGGTCATCGACATAGGGTATTCGGAGGTGCATCTGGGGGACAAGGCCCCAAACGGGAGGCAGTTGCGCCCGCATATAGTGTTCTTCGGGGAGGCTGTGCCCAAGATAGAGACTGCCATTGGGCTGGTGAGCAAGGCTGACGTGCTCCTGATTGTGGGCACTTCCTTGCAGGTGTACCCGGCGGCCGGCCTGTACAGGTACGCCCCGCCGGACGCCAGCATCTATGTCATAGACCCTGCTGACGTGGCTATCGCGTCCGACCCGAGGGTGGTACACATCAGAGCCAAGGCGACGGAGGGGATGGCGCAGTTTGTGACGCAATACAGATGCCTATAGACCGGTGACAATCCATAACCAACACATAACCAACCAATAACAATGACATTTTACAGAACACTAACCTCCCTTGCCATGTCCGCCGCGCTGGCTTGCCTGGCCGCATGCAGCGTGGACAAGGACTATGACCTGTCCAAGGACATAGACACGGACATGACCCTGTTCCCTGGCGTGTCCATCCCCGTCAACCAGACACTTGACCCTTGCAGCGCGTCAGACTTCCTCGGCACGGCGGACAGGGACGTAGCCGCCGGAGAGAAGATTGAGTATACTTATGTCCTTGACATGGATGAGATGGGATTTGACGCGTCGGCCCTCAATGTCGTGGCGGAGGCATTTGTCGTGGAGGCGGCCGTCACCAACTCCATTCCCCTTGACCTTGATGTGACCGCGACAGCCGATGACGGCACGTCCTTTGAGGTCGTTCCACCCTCAGTGGCCGCCGGCACCGTCACGTCACCCTCTGTCACGGACATCAGCATCAATGTCAAGACCTCGAGCAAGATTTCCGAGATCAAGCGCATTGAAGTCCATGTCAGCGCATCCAACAATTCCAGCTCCACCGTGACGGTCAATTCCGGGCAGAGCGTCTCGCTTGAAATCAAGAAGATAACTGTCGTCTCTGGACTCAATTTCTCATTCTGACCGCCATGAAATACATATTCACTGTCATAACGCTGCTCGCGCTCTGCGCGGCCTCCCTCTGCGCCCAGGACCTCAGGGCGGGTTTCTTTGTGGACAACTATCTCGACAGCTACCGCATTAATCCTGCTCTCCGCCCGTCCGGGACGACATCATTTTACGGCCTGGGCACCAATGTCGGCATCAATTCCAATATCGGCGTGTCATCGTTCCTCTTCCCCTACGGGGACGGACTTGTGACAGGACTCAACCAGAATGTCTCGGCGGACGAGTTCCTCGGCGGTCTCAAGGACAGCAATAAAGTCACCCTGGATCTCAGGCAGAACATCTTTTCGAGGGGCAAGTATTCCCGTGACCGCAAGACATTCACTACAGTCGGAGTCAGTCTGCGCTCGTATTCGGGCGTTGAAATGCCGAAATCTCTCTTCGAGATGCTCAAGGCCGGTGGGGACGGGGACAGGTATGTCATCAAGGACATCAATCTCAACTCCCGCAACTACATGGAAGTGGCGTTCGGGATGTCGCGCAAGATTGGCGACGCCCTGACGGTTGGCGGTTCTGTCAAGGGGCTTCTCGGGCTGGTCGCATTTGATGCCGAGGTATCCGAAATATCTGCGGTGATTGATGACAATGTGGTCACTGTCACCGGCAACGGCACCATGAGGGCGTCGCTGCCCGTCTCTTTTGAGGCCAACGATGAGGGCAATATTGACTTCACGGATATCCCTGACATGGACGGGCTCGAAGTGTCCGGCTACGGCGGGGCGGTTGACCTCGGCGCGACATACGAGCTGCTGGACGGCGCACTGCTATTGAGCGCTGCCGTCACGGATCTGGGTTTTATCACATGGAACAACAATACCAACGGGACGCTGGCGTCTTCCAGCTCGTTCACTGTCAATGAGTCTGACGATGCCGGCGACACGTTGGAGGACATGTTCCAGTTCAAGTCGGAGGGGGACAAGAAGAACAAGGCCTCCATGCTGCCCGCGATGGTCAATCTGGGAGCCAAATATGACCTGCCCTTTGTCCCGGGTCTTGGAGTCGGTGCGCTGTGCTCGTTCCGCATGGGCGGCAAGCTGGACAGCTACACGGACATCAGGGCCGGAGTGTCGTACCGCCTCGGGCGCGTGTTCGATGTCGCGGGCACCTGCGGCATGTCCAGCGAGGGTTTTGTGTACGGGGCGGCCGCCAATCTTCGTCTGGCTTTCATCAACCTGTTTGCCGGCATCGACGGCATTCCCAGCAAGGTGACCCCGCAGTTTGTCCCGGTTAATTCCCTGTCTTCGGTGGTCAAGTTTGGCTTCGCGCTCTCGTTCGGCAAAGGCCCGCAACAATAGATTATGTCCCGTCCCGTGCGGGAATGAGGAGAAGTCCAGAGTCCAGGTGAAGAAAAGATTTGCATTGATTGTTGCCGCCTGCATAGCGAGCGCCGCTGTGCAGGCGCAGTCATATATGCGCATGACCCCGGATGGGGAAAGCTGCGAGCGCTGGGCTGAGTCCCGGTTTGCACGGAGAGTTGCGCCTCCATTCTCGTTCCGCTATGGAGGGGTGGAGTCGGCGCGGCTGCTCCCGAGATGGAAATTCTCGTCGTCGGACATTCCCGCAGGGGAGGGTGAGAGGCTTCGCTCGTTCGTGTGGGAGGAGCGTGGGGGATTGCAGGTGGAGTGCCAGGTCAGGACGTTTGACGACTTCGATGCTGTCGAATGGGTGGTGCTGCTCCGCAACCGTTCCGCCGGGGTTACCAAGCGGATATCAGATTTCCGTTCACTGGACCTGTACCAGACTTCTGACGCGCAGACGGGGGAATGGACGCTGTTCCATGCCGACGGGGCCGAGTTCGGGGCTTCTGACTTCCATCCCGAAACGACGGCATTCGCTGTCGGTGACACGGTGAGGATGTATCCGAGAGGCGGGCGGTCTTCCAGCCACAAGCTGCCCTATTTCAATGTCCTGACTCCTACGGGCGGCATTGTGTATGCTATAGGGTGGACGGGGGAATGGCTCGCCGAGGTCGGGCGTCCGTCCCGGGACAGGATGAGGGTGCGGGCAGGGCTCAAGACCTTTGACGCGTGTCTGCGTCCCGGGGAGGAGCTGCGGATGCCGTCGGTGGTGCTGCTGCCCTGGCAGGGGACTGACCGGATGGAGGGGCAGAATGCGTTCCGCCGTCTGGTGATGGCGCATTATCATCCCAAGGTGAACGGGGAGCCGCTGCGGGTGCCGATGTTCAACAATTTCAGCAACACCGGGGATCCCCGCCCCTGCGATGAATATGTCTGCATGACGGACGACTATGCCGTGGCTGTGGTGCGCAAGCACAAGATGTTTGGCACGCTGGCGGACGGGTTCTGGCTAGATGCTGGCTGGTATTCGCGGGCGCGGGACTGGGACAAAGGCTACTGGTGGCACAACGCCGTAGGCAACTGGATTCCAGACCCGGAGCGTTTCCCGGACGGGCTGGCCCCGGTGGCGGACGCGGTGCATGAGACCGGCGGCAAGTTCATGCTGTGGTTTGAGCCGGAGAGGGCCAATGTGGACTCTGACTGGGCGCATGAGCATCCTGAGTTTATGCTCTCCGAGTCGGGAGAGCCGGCTGTGCCTCTGGATTATCAGGTGGACAGCGCGTTCATAGTCAACCTCGGCAATCCGGAGGCTCTCAAGTTTGTGTGCGAGAGCATGGTGCAGTATCTTACGGATGCCAAGGCGGACTGCTACAGGCAGGATTTCAACATCTCTCCGGAGCAGTTCTGGCTCAACAATGACGAGCCGGGGCGGGCCGGGGTCTGCGAGGTCAAGTACATCAACGGGCTGTACAAGTACTTGGACTGTCTGCATGAGCAGCTGCCGCATCTGATGATAGACAATTGCGCGGGAGGAGGCCGGAGGCTGGATATAGAGATGACGAGGCGGGCCGTGCCTATGTGGAGGGAGGACTATTCCGGCAAGCCGGACGCCAACCAGTGCCATACCTATCACCTCAGCCAGTGGTTGCCTGTGCATTGCACCAGCATAGTGCACAAGAGCAAGTACGGTGTGGTGTCTTCGCTGGGGGCCGGTTGCGTATTTACTTGGGGAGTGGTCACTGGTGATGTGACGATTCCGGAGCAGAAGCGCATCATCAGCGTATGCAGGGAGGTGGCCCCGTACTATCTGGAGGATTTCTGGCCGTTGTCGGGGTATGGCGATGTCACAGGGGAGGACATGTTTCTCGCCTACCAGCTGGACAGGCCGTCTGACGGGACAGGGTATGTGGTCGCGTTCAGGCGCGAGGGATGCACTGATGACAGCGTGAGAGTGAGGCTGCGCGGGCTTGACGGCTCGCGGCAGTATGTGCTGGAGGAGCGTTACGGAGAGGCCGGCCCGGATCCGATGCCCTGGGATGCCTACTTCGCCGCAGCCGCCGCGAGAGATGCTGCGGCTGACGGCTCTGTCAGCAGCTCGCCCTCGGCGGTTGTCGGAGCTGCTGCTACTGGAGGCGGCTATTCGGCGGGCGATAGCGGATGCGTTGTTGTCTCCGGTGCGGAACTGATGGCCGGGTACACCCTGCGTCTGCCCAACCCCGGCACCGCCCTCCTCCTCCGCTACAGCGTCAAGTAGCCGCTTGGCCCTGCTGTAGCGGTGAGCAACAGCTTGCTCAGTCCCTGCTGCGGCGGCAAGCAGCAGCTTGGCTCAGTCCCCGCTGCAGCGGCAAGCAGCAGCTTGGCACACGCCCGTGCCCTGCAGATGCGCAAGCGCTCCGTACGCGGCTTCAGAAATGGCGGGTGTAGCTCAGCTGGACTTCAAAGGGGCGGATATACGACCCCGCCATGATGTAGCCGTCCAGTCCGGAGGGGTCGCTGATAGTGTCAGCTATATCGATTGTCCCTTTGACCCCGTTATCACAGAGCACATTGACCACATTGAGCGAAATCTTGCTGTCATCATGCAGCGTGAGGTCAGCTCCAGCGAAGCTCTCATAATGCCCGTCAAAATATGCATAGTTGGTGCGGCTTGCATACTGCCGGCTGTAGTAGCGCATGCTTGCCCACACCCTCCAGCGGCTCCATGAGTATGACGGGTCAAACTCCACAAGCACTTTGGAGATGCCCGTGACATATTTGCCGGTGTAGTCTATGGATGTCGTCGAGCCGTCGCTGAACACAAATTCGTTGCTGTAGTCCTTGTACCTTGGGTCCTGCCATGTCACCAGCGTGTGCAGTTTGAACCCGTTCTTCTTGATATTGGCATCCAGCGTGCACCCCAATGTCCCGATGCCGTACTGGGCCGTCCATGGGATGGTCTCGCTGACTCCGCCGACCTGGCGGGAGACGGAGAGCACGGAGGCATTGTTCCAGGTCGTGATATATGCGACCGACGCTGTCGCATCGAGAATGCCGTCGTCATACATCAGGCCGCCGGAGGCCAGCGCATTGCTGACAGGCCGCGTGGAGGGGATGGTTGCGTTCTTGTAATAGGTGGTCGTCTTGTTAGTCCGGCTCCAGAATCCCTCGACGACGGCAAAGACCTTGTCCGAGATGGTGTAGGACAGGTGTTCGGACGCGGCGAGGTCAACCCCTGTCTTGTGGAGGCCATGTAGGTCGCACAACGCCGGATCCGCGAGATTGAATCCCTCCACTCTCACATTCTTGTCCTCGTCACCCAGCCTGGCGGCCGTCTTGATGTCCAGATACATTGGTCTGGCTCTCAAGCCGGTACGGACGAGGAAGCGGTCGCTGACATGCCAGTCGTCAATGCCCCAGAAAGCGAGGCTGCCTTTATTGCCCTGAAAATACTGGCCGCTGCGGTTGAAGTTCCACGCGTTCTGCCCGTCCTTGAATACGCGCTCCGGGTCTGCCTCGACAGTGTGCGCGAAATAGGCGGTAGAGCCGGCCTCTCTCTGGTTGGCGTACATCGTGACCATGCCGAGGCGCAGGTCATGTCGGGCAAAACTCCTGCTGGCCTTGAGCGAGAGGTCGAGGTCTGCGGTACGGAAGTCGTCCACGATGATGAAGCGGTTCTGGATCTTGCCTGTATAGGCCGTCCCGTCTGCAAGGCTGTATCCTGTGGCTGCATCGTCAACGCCCGAGATGGAGACTTTGACAAATTGGCTTGGCGGCACTATGCACCCGTGGAAATTGGCGGACAACGACCATCCGCTGCCGGTTGTGTGGCGGCCGATGACCGAGATGTCATGCACAGTACGGCTGTCCATGTCCGAGATGTTGTCTTCCCTGATCTCCCCTGTGCGGATGTCCATGTAGCGGAGCGCGTCATTCTCCGGGAAATAGCAGTCCCGTCCGATGCGGAAGCCCCCATACTTGCTGACAGACCCGTCGCCGTTGTAGACAAAAGGGGCTTTGCTGTATGTCCCGTCCACATTGTCATCGCATTTTGAGAAGCGGTAAATGATGTCCAGGGAGGAGTCCTCCCAGCGCCTGCTCAATGCGAGGCCATAGATCTGCCTTTGGTCAATGTATCTTCTGCTCGGGGCGTTGACTGCGGTGGGGTCGTAGTTGGCATATGCGGACGCGGCATAGTACCAGCCTTTGAGCTTGGACACGGGACCGCGCACAGCCCCGTCAAAGCGCAGCAGCCCGTTGCTGGAGGTGGCAAGTGTGACGTCGCCTCCAAAGGTGTCCGTCCCGGTGCGGGTGCGCGAATCTACCAGCACCCCCACCTCACCGGTCGTGATGACAGCCTCCATCAGGCCGATGGACCCGACCGGATGGTAGGCGTTGCCGCCTGCCCAGTGGTACTGCCCCCGCACCAGGCCTTGCGCGTGTTTGGTGCCGTCAATGAATATGATGGCGCCCATGCCGCTCTCCGGGAGGCCGATGTTGATTTCCCTCGGGGCGGAGGCGGATTCGGCGTTGAGCATCATGTTGCGGTTGTCCGCATGTGCTGTGCTGTCCGGGAGTTCCTGCTCCTGTGCTG
>CAZKVW010000026.1:4735-24694 GCA_964556285.1 uncultured Muribaculaceae bacterium | reverse complement strand
CTGCAAAATGTTATTGTCCTGAAAAAATTGCTATCTTTACACGCTATTCGGCTGCCGACTGGAATGCAGGGCTGCCGGGGCGCATGACACAATGGAAATTGATAACCAAAATACTGACAGAATGGAAAAGAAAAAAGGCAATGTCATTGCGATCGTGACCATGTTCTTCATGTTCGCGATGATCTCGTTCGTCACCAACATGGCGGCTCCTTTCGGCAACATCTGGAAGATTCATTATGAGAGCGCCGGCATGCTCGGCAACATGATGAACTTCCTGGCTTACCTGTTCATGGGCATTCCCGCAGGAAAGATGCTCACCAAGATTGGCTACAAGAAGACCGCCCTCATCGCGCTTGCCGTCGGATTTGCCGGCATAGCCGTGCAGATGGGGTCCAGCTTCATGGGGCTTGACGTCAGCGCGCTTGTGGTGTACCTGCTCGGGGCGTTCATCTGCGGATTCTGCGTGTGCATGCTCAACACCGTCGTCAACCCGATGCTCAACCTCCTCGGAGGCGGCGGCAACAAGGGCAACCAGCTGATCCAGGCCGGCGGCGCCTGCAATTCCCTGGCCGGCACGCTCACTCCGTTGCTCGCGGGAGCCATGATAGGCACCCTGACCCCCCAGACAGCCCTTTCAGACGTGCGCCCGCTCCTGCTCATAGCTCTTGCGGTGTTCGCCCTCTCATTCGTGATTATAGCCCTTGTGGCCATCCCAGAGCCGGTCAAGGCCCAGACAACTGCCGTTGTCAAGGACAAATACAGCGCATGGTCGTTCCGTCACCTCATCCTCGGCATTGTCGCCATATTCTTCTATGTGGGGCTTGAGGTCGGCATTCCCGGCGAGCTCAACTTCTACCTCTCTGACCCAGGCGTCAAAGGCGCGGGTATAGGCGAGGGCGCGGCTGTGGTCGGCGGAGCTATCGCGGCGATGTACTGGCTGCTCATGCTCGTGGGCCGTCTGTGCAGCTCGGCCATCAGCGGCAAGGTGTCCTCCAAGACACAAGTGACCGTGGTGGCTTCGGCTGCCATCCTGCTTATCATCCTTGCCATAGTAATGCCCAGCAGCACGAGGGTCTCGATGCCCGGCTACGCCGCTGGCCATTTCGCCATGATGAAAGTGCCTATCTCGGCTCTCTTCCTCGTCCTCTGCGGGCTCTGCACCTCCGTCATGTGGGGCTGCATATTCAACCTTGCGGTCGAGGGACTCGGCAAATACACCGAGCAGGCTTCCGGCATATTCATGATGATGGTTGTCGGCGGCGGTGTCATGCCCCTCATCCAGGACTGGATCGGCCGTTCGACCACATACATGACTTCATACTGGCTCGTGGTGGCGATGCTCTGCTACATCCTCTTCTACGCGCTTGCAGGGTGCAAGAATGTCAACAAGGACATCCCTGTGGAATAATAACAAACCGGAAAAACACATTCAGGATATGGAAGACAAAAGCTATGTGGTCGGCGTGGACGTAGGCGGGCAGACCACCAAGATCGGGGTTGTGGACGCCAGGGGCGAGGTGCTCTCGCAGGTGGTGATACGTTCTGACACCTACGGCAGCGACGCGGACGCGTATATCTCGGCTCTCGCCGAGGCCATAAAGCAGTGCGTCAATGACTCCGGCAAGTCCGGCAAGATCCGCGGAGTCGGGGTGGGCGCCCCGAACGGCAATTACTACACCGGGCAGATATCGTTCGCTCCCAACCTCTCATGGGCTGCGGACGGCGTGGTGGAGTTTGCCAAGCTCCTTTCCGGCAAACTGGACGGCATCCCTGTCACTCTGACCAACGACGCCAACGCCGCTGCTGCGGGCGAGATGACCTACGGAGTCGCCAGGGGGATGAAGAATTTCATCATGCTTACCCTCGGCACCGGCGTGGGCAGCGGCATCATTGTCAACGGGCAGGTGCTCTACGGGCATGACGGGTTTGCCGGGGAGCTTGGGCACACCTGCGCGGTGCGCTACAACGGGCGCAGCTGCAATTGCGGCAAGCAGGGCTGTCTGGAGGCCTATTGCTCCGCCATCGGTGTCGCCAAGACGGCCCGTGAGTGGCTGGAGGCCAGCGATGAGCCGTCGCTCCTGCGTGATGTGGAAAACATCACCTCCAAGGACGTGTACGACGCCGCCAAAGAGGGAGACGCTCTCGCCAAGAGGGTGTTTGACTACACGGCCAGGCTGCTCGGCCGCCAATGCGCCGACTTCGTGGCGTTCAGCGCCCCGGAAGCCATTATCCTTTTCGGCGGGCTTGCAAGGGCCAAGGAGTTCCTCTATCAGCCCACGCTGGACGCGATGAACGAGAATCTCCTGTCCATCTGGAAAGGCAAAGTCAAGATATTGTTCTCTCAGCTCAAGGAGTCCGACGCCGCCATTCTCGGCGCGTCCTCTCTCGCCTGGGAGCTTTAGGGAGGTTTGTTAATATTAATTGCAATATGAAGTATTCATTTATCATTCCCGTGCTTGCGGCAGGCCTCGCCTTGGCCGCATGCACATCCAAGAGCGCTTCCGGTACGGCTGCCGACGGGGCGCAGGCCCAGGACAGCGTCGCGGCGGCCAAGGCTCCGGCCCCGCTTCCTGCGCCGGTCATCACCAAGCCCAGCAAGGCTCTTGTGGACTCCGTGAGCTATCTGCTCGGTGTCAACTTCGGCGCCATGATCAAAGGCAACAACTTCGGCGACCTCAACTACGGCCAGCTCAAAAAGGGCATCAAAGATTTCCTCAAGGCCGACGGCAATCCCTATTCCGAGGGCTTTGACGACCAGTTCAAGATAGCTCCCAGCACCATGGGCGAAATCATCAACGGCTACCTCCAGCAGAGGCAGGCCTGGATTGGCGTCCAGAACAAGGAGAAGGGCGAGAAATTCCTTGCCGCCAACAAGGGCAAGGACGGCGTGGTCGAGACCGAGAGCGGTCTCCAGTACATCATTGTGGAGCCTGGTGACGAGTCTCTCAAGGCGACCGCCAGGGACACTGTGATGGTCCGCTACAAGGGCACGACCCTTGACGGGGAAGTGTTTGACGAGGTCGCTGCCGAGGCCGACCCTGTGCGTCTGCGCATGGACAGGATCATCGCCGGGTGGACCGAGGGCATACAGCTCGTGGGCAAGGGCGGCAAGGTCAAGCTCTTCATCCCCGCAGAACTGGCTTATGGCGAGCGCGGCAACCAGGGCATAGAGCCCAACTCCACCCTCATATTTGACGTGGAGGTCTGCGACGTGCTCAAAGCTCCGGAGCCGGAGGAGGAAAACGCCGAGAGTGCCGAAAAGTAGATTCTTCGGCGAGCCTCAGAATGACAGGAAGAATGCCGGGAGCGGCAAGTGAGGCTACAAGCTGATCCAGCGGATCCGGGAGTCCCTGCGCCACCATGTGAGCTGGCGCCTGGCGTATTGGCGCGTGTGGGTGCGGATGGCTTCTGCGGTCTGCTCCAATGATATAGAGCCGGGGTTGTCAAGCCAGTCAAAGACTTCCTTGTACCCGACGGTCTGTAGAGGAGTGAGGTCTCTGTATTTGGACAGGGACCTCACTTCGTCTATAAGCCCTTCTGCCATCATCTTGTCCACGCGGGCGCCAATGCGGCTGTACAGTTCTTCACGTGGCCTTGTGAGGCCGATTTTGACTATTTCGAAGTCTCTGTATTGCGCCCTGTCCATGCGGAATGACGTGAAAGACCTGCCCGTAGTCAGCCTGACCTCCAGCGCCCGCGTCACGCGCGCGCCGTTGGAGAGGTCTATGCTGCTCCAGGCGTCGGGGTCAATCTCACGCAGCTCTGCGGCAAGGCTTCCTACCCCCTCGGCTGCGAGCCTCTCCGACAGCCTGCGCCGGAGCTGCGGGTCGGTCTGCGGGATGTCGGACAGCCCGTTGCAGAACGCGTCTATATAGAACATCGCCCCGCCGCACATGACAAGAGTCTCATGCCCCTCCTCAAACAGGCGATGCACGAGGTCAAGAGCCTCTCTCTCATAGCCTCCGGCGGAGAGAGGCTGCGTGACGCTGCGGTCCTGGATGAAATAGTGCTTTACGGCCGAGAGCTGCTCGGGGTCGGGCACGGCAGTCCCGATGCGCATCTCCCTGTACAGCTGTCTGGAGTCGCACGAGATTACAGGTGAAGAGTATTTCCGCGCCAGCGAAATGCTGTAGCTGGTCTTGCCCACGGCAGTCGGCCCGAGCACGATGATGACCCTGCGGCCCACTCCCTACAGGTTGATGTCCTCGGATTCGTCGTAGATCTCCTCGCCGTCCTTGTCATCCCCGTCCTTGTCCCCGTCCTCGTCGTCATCCTCGTCATCATCATCGTCCTCATCGATGTCGTCGGGGTCTATGCCAAGGATTCCCTTGTCCTCTCCGGGGAGACGCCTCTTGTCGTCAGGGAGGTCTTCAAACGCCACGTAGCCGTTCTCGAACGCGGCCGGGTCTGGCCCCTTGCTCTCAATAAGCGTAGGGACGCGCACTTCCTCCGTGCTCTCCCCCTCGAGGGTGATGATGACGCTCTTGCGGTTGGTGACGTCGTAGAAGTACACGAACGAGCTGATGCCGGCCTTGACGGTCTGGCCGATGGTGACCTGGTCGCAGGCCCCGCTGCCGAGGTCGAACAAGCCGTACCGTGCCACTACAGAGGCAGAGTCGTCCATCCCCTTGAACAGGATGAGCTGGTCTGCCGGGAAGACCATGTCGGCGCGCATCTGTTTGTGGAAAGAATAAAGAGTGTTGTCAGCGTTTACCTCGTAGAGCCTGAAGAACCCCTTGATGCCGGCAAGCGTGACCCTGTATCTGTAAGTCATGGCTGTATCCTCACTAAAGCGGCTCAAAGGTACAAAATTATTCGCTGCTGTTGCAAATAATGTTCAAAAAGGCTAATTTTGATTAATCGGTCGCCGGGACGGCACATCGCCCCTCTCCGCGTCCGCAGTTTGGATGGTCGATACGTACAACAGCATTGCTGCCCCCTCACGGGGCGTCTACAAGGAGCTTGGCAGCCGTTTCATCGCGTTGGCCTATCCCGTTGAGACGGAGGATGAGGTGAGGCAGGTGGTGGACAGCGTGCGCAAAGAGTACCATGACGCCCGCCATCACTGCTACGCCTACAGGCTTGGCCTCTCCGGCTCCCTGTACAGGGCCAATGATGACGGGGAGCCGTCGTCCTCGGCCGGCAAGCCCATCCTCGGGCAGATAGACAGCGCAGCGCTCAGCGATATCCTTGTTGTGGTGGTGCGCTATTTCGGCGGGGTCAAGCTCGGCATCCCGGGGCTGATACGGGCGTACCGGACTTCCGCGCGGGAGGCTCTGGATTCGGCTGACGTCATAGAGAAGACAGCCGGGCGCACGGGAGTTCTGACATTCGGCTACGGGGCGTTCAGCGAGGTGATGCAGATTGTCAAGGACTTGTCTCTGACGGTGCTGTCGCAGAGTTTCGGAGAGGTCTGCCGCATGGAGGTCAAGGTGAGGCTTTCCGCTGCGGACGGCCTGCAGGAGAGAGTGTCCCGTGTCGGCGGTTGCGGACTTGAAATGCACAACAACTTATACTGAATATATGGCAAAACATGTGTTTACGGCAGGCCCTTGCCTGCTTCCCAAACAGGCGATTGACGCCTCGGTCAAGGCCCTTGAAGACTTCGCCGGCACTGGCGTGTCCCTCCTTTCCGTCTCGCACCGCACCAAGGAATGGGAGGCGGTCATGGACGAATGCCGCTCCCTGTGGCGGGAGCTGCTGGACATTCCCGACGGGTACGAGGTGCTCTTTCTTGGCGGCGGCGCCAGCCTGCAGTTCCTGTATGTCGCGATGAACCTCCTCGAGCACAAGGCGGCATACCTGGATACCGGCACCTGGGCGTCCAAGGCTCTCAAAGAGGCCAAGGGCCTCGGGGACGCGTATGCTCTCGCCAGCTCCAAGGACAGGAACTACTGCTACATCCCCAAGGGTTACACCATCCCGACGGATGTGGACTATTTCCACATCACCACCAACAACACCATTTTCGGCACGGAGATCAGGCATGACATTGACAGCCCCGTGCCCCTGGTCGCCGACATGTCTTCGGACATCCTGAGCAGACGGGTGGATGTCTCCAAGTATGCGCTCATATATGGCGGAGCCCAGAAGAACGCCGGCCCTGCCGGAGTCGCTTTTGTCATCGTGCGCAAGGACATCCTCGGCAAGGTCAGCCGCTACATCCCCACCATGCTGGACTACAGGGTGCACATCGACAAGAAGTCCATGTTCAACACCCCTCCGGTGTTCTCCATTTTCGTGATGAACGAGACCCTCAAATGGCTCAAGTCCGTAGGGGGAGTGGACGCCATACATGAGATTGACGTGCGCAAGGCGGACACGCTGTATGCCGAGATTGACCGCAACTCCATGTTCACCGGCACGGCGGACAAGGAAGACCGCTCCATAATGAATGTCTGCTTCGTGATGGCCCCTGGCAAAGAAGCCCTGCAAGACGAGTTCCTGGAGTTCTCCAAGGGCTATGACATCGTGGGCATCAAGGGGCACCGCTCGGTGGGCGGGTTCCGCGCCTCCATCTACAACGCCTGCACGCAGGAGGATGTGGAAGTCCTCGTAAGGTGCATGCAGGATTTTGAGAAAGCTCACAAATAATGACTCTTCTGCCATGAAAGTATTGCTTGCTGCACAGAAGCCGTTCGCCGCTGCGGCGGTGGATGCCATCAGGGAGATAGTGGAGAGCGCCGGACACCAGCTGTCCGTATTGGAAAAATATGCCGACGCCACGCAGCTGACTGCGGCTGTCGCCGATGCGGACGCGCTGATAGTACGTTCGGACAAGGTGACTGCCGGGACGCTGGCTGCCGCTCCCAAGTTGCGCATTGTGGTCAGGGCCGGGGCCGGCTACGACAACATCGACCTTGCTGCGGCCACCTCGCGCGGAGTGGTGGTGATGAACACCCCCGGACAGAACTCCAATGCCGTGGCGGAGCTTGCCATCGCGCTGATGATATACATGGCCAGAGGCCAGTTCACCCCAGCCACCGGCACGGAAATCAGTGGCAAGACCCTCGGCATACAGGCTTTCGGGCATGTAGGGAGGCTTGTCGGCGCCAAGGCCTCCGCTCTCGGGATGAAGGTCAAGGCCACAGACCCGTTCCTGTCAGATGAGCAGATCCGTCAGGGCGGGGCCGAGCCGGTGTCCTCCGTGGAGGAGCTGTACTCGTCCTGCGACTACGTGTCAGTGCACATCCCCGCCACGCCCCAGACCGTCGGCTCCATTGGCTATGAGCTGATTTCCTCCATGCCCAAGGGCGCGACCCTCATCAACACGGCCAGGCGCGAGGTCATGGACGAGGAGGGGCTTGACAAGGCCCTTGCCGCGCGGCCTGACATCAAGTATGCCACAGACGTAGCCCCTGGCAATATCGACGCCCTGAAGGAGAAATACGGCCTCAGGGTCTTCGCAACCCCCAAGAAGATGGGAGCGCAGACGGCCGAGGCCAATGTCAACGCCGGGCTTGCCGCCGCGCGCCAGATATGCGCGTATTTCGCGACGGGGGATGTCCGTTTCCAAGTCAACAAATGAGAATGCCATGGTAAAGGTAAGACCATTTGCGGCGTTGCGCCCCGAGAGGAGCATCTGCGCTGAAGTCGCCGCTCCCCCGTATGACGTGCTCAGCAGCGCGGAGGCCAAGGAGATGGCAGGGGAGAAGTCCCTGCTGCACATCACCAAGCCAGAGATAGACTTCGACCCCATGCTCCCTGACCATGACCCGAGGGTGTATGAGAGGGCGGTGTCCAATTTCAAGCTGTGGCAGCAGAGGGGCTGGCTGCTGCGCGACTCCAAGCCTTGCTACTACGTCTATGCCCAGACCATGGCCGGGCGCACCCAGTACGGCCTGACGCTGTGCGCCAACATAGACGACTACGAGCAGGGACGCATCAAGAAGCACGAGCTCACCCGCAAGGACAAAGAGGACGACCGCATGATACACGTGCGCATTCAGAATGCCAATATTGAGCCTGTGTTCTTTGCCTACCGGGACGAGCCTGAACTCTCTGCCATCGTAGCTGCCGCCGTGTCCCGCGCCCCGGAGAACAGCTTCACGGACGAGAACGGCTTCGGGCACGAGCTGTGGGTCATAGATGACGACAGTGTCATATCCCGCATAACGGAGATATTCTCCAGCAGGGTGGATGCGCTCTATGTCGCTGACGGACACCATCGTACAGCCGCTGCCGCCAGGGTAGGGGCTGAGAAGAGGGCGCAGAACCCCCGCCACACCGGCGAGGAGGAATACAACTATTTCATGGCTGTGTGCTTCCCCCAGAGCCAGCTCCACATCATGGACTACAACAGGGTAGTCCGCGACCTCGGAGGGCTGACGCCGGGGCAGCTGGCAGCCCGGCTGGAGGAGGACTTCGAGGTGCGGCGTGAGGGGACGGCCGACTACGCCCCCAAGTCCTTGCATGAGATATCCATGTATCTGGACGGGGAATGGTATTCGCTGACGGCAAAGCCCGGACGTTATGACGATTCAGACCCGATAGCCGCGCTGGATGTCACCGTGCTGTCCCGATATGTGCTGGACAAGCTGCTTGGCATCAAGGATTTGCGCACCGACAAGCGGATAGAGTTCGTCGGCGGCATTCGCGGGCTCGGCGAGTTGCGCAGGCGCGTGGACAGCGGGGAAATGGCGGCGGCGTTCGCCCTGTGGCCTGTATCTATGGAGCAGCTCATGGCCATAGCGGACAGCGGCCTGATCATGCCGCCCAAGACCACATGGTTCGAGCCGAAGCTCCGTTCCGGGCTTGCGATACACACATTGGATTAGAATATGGTTGTCAGCAGGGAGACATTGCGGGCCAAGCTCAAGGAGTTCTTTGGGTATGACACGTTCAAAGGGGATCAGGAGGCAGTCATCACCCACCTGATGGGGGGCGGAGACGCTTTTGTGCTCATGCCTACTGGCGGAGGCAAGTCGTTGTGCTACCAGCTGCCCGCCCTCGTCATGCCCGGGACTGCCGTCATCATCTCCCCGCTGATAGCCCTGATGAAAAACCAGGTGGATGTCATCCGGGGCTTTGCCTACGGCAACGAGAGCGTCGCGCATTTCCTCAACTCGTCCCTGTCCAAGCAGGAGACAGAGACGGTGTACGCGGATCTCTCGGCCGGGCGTACCAAGCTCCTCTATGTGGCTCCGGAGTCCCTGACCAAGCCTGAGAATGTCGCCCTCCTCCAGGGCCTGCACATCTCGTTCTACGCCGTGGACGAGGCCCATTGCATCTCGGAATGGGGGCACGACTTCAGGCCGGAGTACAGGCGCATACGTGACATAGTCAACGAGATAGGCCGTGCCCCTATCATTGCCCTGACAGCCACCGCCACCCCCAAGGTGCAGAGTGACATCCTCAAGAACCTCGGCATACAGGGGGCACGGGTGTTCCGCTCCTCGTTCAACCGCCCCAACCTCTATTACGAGGTCAGGGACAAGGCCGACGCGGAAAAGGACATCATCCGCTACATCCTCCAGTCCCCCGGCAAGGCGGGCATCATATACTGCTTGAGCCGCAAGAAAGTGGAGGAGTTCTCCGAGCTGCTGCGCATCAACGGCATCAAGGCGGCTCCGTATCACGCCGGGCTTGACGCCGCAGTGCGCAGCGCCAACCAGAACGCTTTCCTGATGGACGAGGTGCAGGTCATCGTGGCCACCATCGCGTTCGGGATGGGCATAGACAAGCCCGATGTGCGTTTCGTGATACACTACGGAGTGCCAAAGAGCATAGAGAGCTATTATCAGGAGACGGGACGCGCCGGCCGGGACGGCCGCGAGGGACGCTGCATCACCTATTATAGCTACAAGGACATCACCAAGCTGGAGAAGTTCATGCAGGGCAAGCCCGTGTCCGAGCAGGAGATAGGCCGCCAGCTCCTCTCCGAGGTGGTGGCCTACGCCGAGTCCGGGCAGTGCCGCCGCCGTCTGCTGCTCAACTATTTCGGGGAGGAATACACCCAGACCAACTGCGGATGCTGCGACAATTGCACGCACCCGAGACGCTATTTTGACGGGCAGCGGGAGATGTGCCTTGTCATACGGCTCATCAAGTCCCTGCCGGAGAAGTTCAAGATTGAGCACCTCGCGGATATCCTCGCCGGGCAGAGCAACGCCATGGTCAAGTCCTACAGGCATGACACGCTTGAGCTGTTCGGGGCGGGGCGCGACAGGTCTGTCAGGTCATGGTGCGCCATCATGCACCAAGGGATCATAGCGCACCTGCTGGACAAGGAGATAGAGTCCTACGGACTGATATCGGTGACAGAGGAGGGTGAGAAGTTCTATGCCGCGCCCCACGAGTTTATGATGGTGGAGGACAGGACTTTCACGGACAGCTCTTCGGGAGAGGACGAGGACACGGACGCCCCGCAGCCCGGAAGAGGCGGGGGCGGAGGCGATCCTGTGCTGCTCCAGATGCTCAAAGACTTGCGCAAGAGCGTGTCCCGCAAGACCGGTCTCCAGCCTTGGATAATATTCGGAGACCCCGCTCTGGAGGACATGTCCATCAGCTACCCGGTCACGCTCAAGGAGCTGCAGAACTGTCAGGGCGTGGGTGAGGGCAAGGCGCACAAGTTTGGCGGCGAGTTTGTCAAGCTTATAGCCAAATACGTGGAAGAGAATGAGATAGAGCGTCCTGACGACTTCGTGGTGCGCTCCTCTCCCGCCAAGTCCGCAGGCAAGGTGGCCATCATCCAGAACGTGGACAGGCAGATGGACCTGGAGGACATAGCCTCGTCCGCAGGGATGGACATGAGCGAGCTGATGGATGAGATAGAGGGGATTGTCGCCTCCGGACTCAAGCTCAACCTCGACTATTACATTGAGCGCAACATAGACCCTGACGTGGTGGAGGAGATACTGCAATGGTTCAGAGACGAGGCGCGCTCTGACTCGCTCGAGGACGCGTTGGAGGCGCTGGGCCAGGATTATGAGGAGATGGAGGTGCGGCTGGTGCGCATCAAGTTCTTGTGTGAGGTGGCTTCATGATACCGCAGCAGACAGTTGACCAGATACTGGACACCGCCCGCATAGACGAGGTGGTCGGCGACTTTGTGACGCTCAAGCGCCGCGGGGCCAGTCTGGTGGCATGCTGCCCGTTCCACAACGAGAAGACCCCGTCATTCTATGTGACCCCTTCCAAGGGCATCTACAAGTGCTTCGGCTGCGGACGCGCCGGCACTGCGGTGGGCTTCGTGATGGAGTATGAGCACGTCTCCTATGTGGAGGCCCTGAGGTATCTCGCGGCCAAATATCATATAGAGATACAGGAGGAGCAGGAGTCGGCGGAGGATATCGTCGCCCGCCAGAAGAGGGAGAGCCTGCTGCTGGTGATGGAGTGGGCGCAGAAGTTTTTTGTGGATCAGCTCTCCACCCGGGAGGGCAAGACCCTCGGCATGGCCTATTACAGGTCACGCGGGCTGGAGGACTCCACGGTCAGCCATTTCGGGCTGGGCTGGGCCCCGTCATCGCGCACGGCCCTGAGGGACGCCGCGCTCGCTGCCGGCTACAAGGAAGAATACCTGCTGGACGCCGGGCTGTGCGTCCGCCGGGAGGACGGCACTGTGCTGGACAAGTTCCATGCCCGTGTCACATTCCCTATCCGCTCGGTCAGCGGGCGGATTATCGCGTTCAGCTGCCGGACGCTCAGCTCAGACCCCGGCATTCCCAAGTATATCAATTCCCCTGACACCGAGCTGTACGACAAGAGCCGCAGCCTGTTCGGCATATTCCTCGCCAAGTCGGAAATGTCGCGGCAGGACAAATGCTACCTCGTGGAGGGCAATCTTGATGTGGTGTCCATGCACCAGATGGGCATAACCAATCTGGTGGCTTCATGCGGCACGTCCCTGACAGCGGAGCAGGTGCGCCTCATCAAGAGGTTCACCTCCAACGTCACCATCATGTATGACGGCGACAAGGCGGGCATTCATGCGGCTCTCAAGGCGATAGACCTTATCCTGCGGGAGGGGATGAACGTCAGGGTGGTGCTGTTCCCGGACGGGGACGACCCGGACTCGTTCTCCCGCAAGCATACCTTGCAGGAGGTGCAGGACTTCATAGGGACGCATGAGCAGGATTTTGTGGACTTCAAGTCAGACATCCTGCTGCAGCAAGCCGGAGGCGACCCTCTCCGCAAGGCAAACTTCATCAATGAGATAGCGGACACCATCGCGCTGATTCCGGATGCCATCAAGCGTTCGGTCTATGCGGAGACGGTCGCCTCCCGTTTCGGCATCGAGTCGGAGATAATATTCGAGCGCATCTCCTCCGTGCGCCGCAAGAGGATAGAGGACGAGGCGGCGGCAAGAGACCGGGAGGACAGGCGCAGACGGAGGCTTTCGGGCGCGCGTGAGGCGGTTGAGGGCGCTCCTGCGGACACCGCGCCCGCTGCGGATGCCTCCGAGGAGGATGTGCCCCAGGATGAGCTGTCCAGACTGGAGACAGACAAGATTGTCGCCCCGTTTGAGAGGGACATCCTGCGGTTCCTGCTCAAGAACGGGACAGACACTCTGGATTTTGAGAGCGACTCGGAGTACTATTCCGGAGACGGGGATGACAAGGTGACGGTGGCGGACTTCGTGGCGTCCTCCATCGGCAGCGGAGCCGAGGCCCTCATCAATCCGGCATACGCCAAGGTCTATGGGGAATACATGGACATGTACTATGAGGGACTGTCGCAGGACAGCATCCTTGGCACCCTGCGCAACAGCCCGGACGCGGACACGCAGGCCGTCGCCAGCCAGCTGTCCACAGACATAGACAAAGACAGGCTGACCGTGGGCAGGTTCCGTGAGTCCATGACCACCGTATCCTCGTGGCTGGTCAAGAATGTGCCCAAGACCATCCTCATGTACATGGTCAGCAGGATAGACAGGCGGAGCGCGGCCATCACGAGGGAGCTTGCCGTTGCGGGGTCCGAGCAGGAGCAGGCCCTGCTCACGGAGATGATCAAGCTGCAGAGGGACAAGCGCAGCCTGCAAGACAAGCTCGGCGACAAATAGGACAGTAATGACAATCATACCAAATTGATAATGGACAACAGATTCAAAAGGACTCTTGTGACAGCTGCGCTGCCCTATGCCAACGGGCCGGTGCATATAGGACATCTTGCCGGGGTGTATGTGCCGGCGGACATATATGTCAGATACCTCAGGATGCGCGGGGAGGATGTGCTCTACGTGTGCGGCTCGGACGAGCACGGGGTGCCCATCACCATCCAGGCGCGCAAAGCCGGATGCAGCCCGCAGGAGATTGTGGACAAGTACCACAAGATCATCAGGGACTCCATGTCCTCTCTCGGCATCAATTTCGACATATACGGGCGCACGACATCCGAGGTGCATGATGAGACGGCGTCGGAGTTTTTCCGCAGGCTGTATGACAATGACAAGTTCATCACCCGCGAGACGGAGCAGTACTTTGACCCCGAGGCCAACACCTTTCTTGCCGACAGGTATATTGTGGGCACCTGCCCGCGCTGCGGCTTTGACGGGGCGTACGGGGACCAGTGCGAGCATTGCGGCTCTGCCCTCAGCCCGGAGGAGCTGATTAACCCGCATTCCAAGCTCAGCGGGGCCGCCCCGGTCAAGAGGAAGACGACCCACTGGTACCTGCCTCTGGATGATTATGAGGCATGGCTCAAGCAGTGGATACTGGAGGGGCACAAGGAGTGGCGCAGCAATGTGTACGGCCAGTGCAAGAGCTGGCTTGACGGGGGCTTGCAGCCCCGCGCCGTGAGCCGCGACCTGGACTGGGGCATCCCTGTGCCTGTGGAGGGCGCGGAAGGCAAGGTGCTGTACGTGTGGTTTGACGCCCCCATCGGCTACATCTCCAACAGCAAGGAGCTGCTGCCCGAGTCTTGGGAGAAGTGGTGGAAGAGCGCCGACACGCGGCTGATACACTTCATCGGCAAGGACAACATCGTGTTCCACTGCATCATGTTCCCCTCGATGCTCAAGGCGTACGGCGATGGCTATGTGCTGCCTGACAACGTGCCGGCCAACGAGTTCCTCAATCTGGAGGGGGACAAGATCTCCACCTCGCGCGGCTGGGCGGTATGGGCCAACGAATATGTGGAACAGTTCCCCGGCAAGGAGGATGTGCTGCGCTACGTGCTGACGGCCAATGACCCGGAGACCAAGGACAACGATTTCAGCTGGCGGGACTTCCAGACCCGCAACAACAGTGAGCTGGTGGCGATATTCGGCAATTTTGTCAACCGCGCTGTCGTGCTGACCCACAAGTATTTCGGCGGGAGGGTGCCGGCAAGGGGCGAGTTGCAGCCTGCGGACAGTGAGGCTCTGTCACGCATCCCCCAGATACGCGTCTCCATGGAACGCAATATCGAGGCTTTCAAGTTCCGCGACGCGCTCAAGGACGCCATGGAGATTGCCCGCACAGGCAACAAGTACATCTCAGACACCGAGCCTTGGAGGGTTGCCAAGACAGACATGGCGCGTGCCGCCACCATTCTCAATGTCAGCATGCAGATATGCGCCGACCTGGCGGCAGCGTTCGAGCCTTTCACTCCCTTTGCTGCCGAGCGGCTGCGCAAGATGCTGCGCGTGGGGATATTCGCCGGGTTCGACCACCGCAAGGGGGAGCGTGAGACAGCCAACACCTACAAGCCAGGCGAGGGGGCCGCGCTGCATACCGAGCCGTTTGGCAGCGAAGTCCCTGACGATGGAGTCCTGCGTCTGCGTTGGGACATGATAGGGCAGGAGGACATCCTCCCGGAGGGGCATGAGATAGGGCCGGCGGAGCTGCTGTTCGCCAAGATTGAGGATGCGGCCATAGAGGCGCAGCTCGCGCGCCTCAACGAGGCGCGCGCCCGCCGCGAGGCGGCCCAGCGCGCCGCAGCCGCGCTGGCTGCGCCCCCGCAGAAGCCGGAAGTGAGTTTTGAGCAGTTTGACGCCATGGACATCCGCACCGCGACAGTGCTGGAGGCCGAGCGTGTCCCCAAGACAGACAAGCTGTTGAAACTCACCATTGACACCGGTCTGGACAGGAGGGTGATTGTGTCGGGAATAGCTCAGTGGTATTCTCCCGAGGATCTGATTGGCAAGCAGATATGCATTCTGGCCAACCTTGCGCCCCGCACCATCCGCGGCATCGAGTCCAAGGGCATGATACTGATGGCGCGTCAGGGTGACGGCAAGATGAGGTTTGTCACTCCGCAGGAGAGGCTCTCCAACGGGGCGCAGGTCGCCTGAATCCTTTGGAATGGGCCGCCGTGATGCTGTCCGGCAGCTGCCTGCGGCAATGGCCTCATCGGGCAGTGCAGAGGGCTAGCCTTTGTGAAAGCTGGCGATTCGCTTGAGGTCGCGGGGACGGAATCCTCCCTCCTCACCTGCGGACAGCTTGTATTTTACGAAGTAATACAGCTCGTGGGTGTCCGCGCTTATCAGGTACAGGTAGCATGCGGAGCCTTTTTGCGGCTCGTCGGGTGAGACCACGTAGCTTACGACGGCATTCTCCGTCTCGTCCTCGAACAGCCGGTCCGTCTCGTCCTCGGGCAGGAATTTTATCGCCTTGGAGTACCTGTTGACGTATGCCTGGGCATCTGGGGTGATGTCGCTGTCAGAGATGTATATCGTCTTGCCGTGCGCCTGGGCCAGCCTTTTGGCGTACCCTTGGAGGCCGCCCAGCCCCACCTTGTCGCTCGCCATGGCATCCATAGCGAAGTTCTGGATAATGTTGAGGATGCCCGACACATAGATGAGCTCGCGCCCGTCGGAGTTCTTGGAGGAGCATATCGGGGCGCTGACTATCTCTATGGCTTCGTCCCCTTTGCCACCCTTGACAAGGCTCAGCACCGTGATGCCCGGTTCGGTCTCCTTGCGCAGCCTGTCCGTCTGGGGGATGAGGAAATAGTAGTTGCTGTCCTCCTTGGCCTTGTCGTATTCGTCAAAGCTGCAAAACTCAAACGGAGACACAATCCATCTCTTGGCCACCTCCTCGGAGAGGGCGGTGTTGAGGAAATCGTTGCCGCAGAGCACCACTTTGGTGATCTTGGTGGCGAAATCGCTTATCTTTACCTTCTTGGTGTTGATTTGCACCTGCATTTGCGCCGCCGCCGTCCAGGGGAGGGCTGCCGCCGCAGCCAGCGCGACAGCCATTGTCACAAATATTTTACGCATCATCTGTTGTCCTTTCATCCGATTCGCCGGCCCGTCCGTCTTGATCCGGGTTGCCGGCACACAAAAATACAGAAAGCCTCAAAGACAAGCAAGCGTGCGGAAAGGCACTTTTTTTGTACCTTGCGAAAGCCTGTGCTATATTACTTGAGATGAGGATACTGGTTATAGACGATGAGCGGGCGATACGCAATTCGCTCAAGGAGATACTCTCGGATGAGGGTCACGATGTGGATACCGCCGAGGACGGGGCCATCGGGCTAGAGATGGCTCGCAAGGAGAGGTACAACGCGATATTCTGCGACATCAAGATGCCCGTCATGGACGGCATGGAGGTACTCAGCAAGATTTCCGAGGAGGGCATAGACTCCGCAGTCATAATGATTTCGGGGCACGGCGACATAGAGAGCGCGGTGGAATGCATGAAGAAAGGGGCGTTCGATTTCATCCAGAAGCCCCTCGATCTCAACCGCATCCTCATCACGCTTAAGAATGCCACCGAGCGTGTCAGCCTTGTCCGTGAGAACAAGATCCTCAAGAAGAAGGTCTACAACATCGACATGATTGGGCAGAGCGCGGCCATGCAGCATGTCAGGGAGATGATTGACAAGGTCGCCCCCACGGACGCGCGGGTGCTGGTGATGGGCCCCAACGGCTCGGGCAAGGAGCTTGTGGCCCGCAACCTGCATCTCCAGAGCAAGCGCAGCGCGATGCCGTTCGTGGAGGTCAATTGCGCCGCCATCCCGGGAGAGCTGATAGAGAGCGAGCTGTTCGGTCACGAGAAAGGCTCGTTCACTTCAGCAGTCAAGCAGCACAAGGGCAAGTTTGAGCAGGCCGACGGCGGCACCCTGTTCCTCGATGAGATAGGGGACATGAGCCTTGCGGCCCAGGCCAAGGTGCTGCGTGTGCTGCAAGAGAAGAAGCTCTCACGCGTGGGCAGCGACAAGGACATCAATGTGGATGTGCGTGTAATCGCGGCTACCAACAAGGACTTGCCGGAGGAGATACGCAAAGGCAACTTCCGTGAGGATCTCTATCACAGGCTCAGCGTCATCGTCATCAAGGTGCCCGGGCTGGACGAGCGCAAGGACGACATTCCCATGCTGATAGACTATTTCGTCAAGAAATACACCGAGGGGGCCGCGCCGCGCGAATTCACCCCGGAGGCCGTCCAGCTGCTCCAGCAGAAGTCATGGCCGGGCAACATCCGGGAGCTTGACAATGTGGTGGACCGCCTGATTATCCTCGGCGGCTCTCCCGTCACCGCCCAGGACGTCCAGACATACGTCAATGTCTGACAATCTCCACCCAGTTCTCATCAAAGCGGATAGTTGAGAGAATATCCTCCTTGCTCAACTGCGGCGGCCGTCTGATACGGAAATTGACGGCATTTATGGAACCGCTGCGCCTATGTTACGGCATGCAGAAATCTATCAGGTTGTCCCTGTTAACCACACGATACTCGGCTTCCGGGTAAGATTTGGCGAACGCGGCTGGAGCAGAGGAATGTCTTTTGCCGGATTTCATTTCAAAAGCCATTATCTTTTTCCCGTCGGTCTCAATAAGGTCGATTTCCTGCTTGTCGTATGTCCGCCAAAAATAGAATTGTCCACCCAATCGATGATTGAAGCTGCGTTTGATTCGTTCGGAGATGACGTAATTCTCCCACAAACCGCCTCTCTCGGTATCAGACCTGTGCAGAAATGGAGTGAAGTCCCGCAGAATTGCGTTGCGCACTCCGGTGTCATAGAAGTACCATTTTGATGTCTTGGAGACCTCTTTCCTGAGGTTCTTTGAAAAACCTCCAATCTTGAAGAGCACATAGACTTTCTGAAGCAGGTCCAGATAGCGCTCAACCGTGTTCCTGCTCAAACCAAGCTGCTTCCCCAATTCGTCCAAAGATAATTCGCTCCCTATTTGGAAAGCGACAAGCCTAAGAAGATCGTACATTTTCTGGGAGTTTTTGACACCATCGACAGCAAGGATATCCCGAAGAAGATAGGAGTCTACGACATCTTCAAGGTATTCTCTTCTATCCGAGGCGCTTGTGAGATTGAACAGTTCCGGATAGTGACCGTACACGATGAGTTCGTCAAGGTTGAGAAAGACCTCTGAGCGGGTTTTCTCTTCCGACAATTCCTCAATGGAAAACGGAGCGAGCGAGAATTGGGCGCTTCGCCCGACCAAGGGCTCACCTGATGTATTCTTAAGGTCAAATGAGGATGAACCGGTGGCTATGACCCGGACACCAGGCACCTCGTCGACAAGAAATTTCAAATTCAGTCCGATTTGGGGGATGTGCTGGGCCTCGTCAATCGCAAGAAGCTCCAAATCACCGAAAAGATTCCTGTAATTAGCGGCAGTCCTGTCTCCGAGTATTCTCATAGTATCCATGCTTTCGCCGTTCAGTATCATTTTCCTGCCATTGAACCCGCCGGCGATTTGCTTGACCAGCACTGTTTTCCCGACCCGTCTGGCACCGAGAATCAGCATTACTTTTCCCGGACGCAGCCGTTTCTCTATTTCCGGCTGCAATGCTCGCTTGATGTTATCCATGGTTGTTTCTCAATTTGTCGTAAGATAAGGAGAAACCTTGGAAGACACAAATTTATTCATTATGGGTGAAAGAATTTATACTAATTCTTTCACCGCAACTGAAACAAATAATATTCCGAAAGTGGCTGCTGAAGTGCCGCCGCGCCACGCGAATTCACCCCGGAGGCCGTCCAGACCTACGTCAATGTCTGACAATCTCCACCCAGTTCTCATCAAAGCGGATAGTTGAGAGAATATCCTCCTTGCTCAACTGCGGCGGACGCTTGATGCGAAACCTGACAGCATTTGCAGGCACTTTTGAATGAATGGTGAATTGTGACCCGTGCGGCTGCCATGTGAAGAACACTTCCCCGGTATCAATATTCCTGCCCAGCAGGTTTCCGTTTTTATTGACCTCCCACACAAACTCGTTAGTCGCATAGCGGTGGTTCTCCTCTTCGAATATGCAATACGAGAGCAGGTCATTGGAACGGATGAGGACAGATGTCCGCAGAGGGTTAAAATTGTCTCTGGCAATGTTTATCCTTTCATTCCAGATGCCAAGCACCGCAGTGCCTGTCTTCTGAATGTCCTTGTGCGGGTCGGTGATGCCGTAGGAATAGTCAGGGGAACATCTGCCGCTGATCAGGCGGACTGATTTCGCTTTGAGCGGGTTGGCGTTCTTGACTGTCTTCATGGACCAAGCCATCCGGCCAAGAGTGACATCTGCAATGCCTACCGGTGAATCGAGATGCACCCCTCCGATTGAGTCGGCAAAGGCATCGCCCCAATCGGCTCCGGAAATGTCTTTGCGGCCGATGTAAAGCAGGTGCACAAAGTAACCGCCAATCCTGACCAGCAGGTCGTCGGGCAATTGGTTTATAGGATACGGCTCAACTGTTTGCAGCCGCTTTCCGTCCCTGAGTTTCGGATGATCCATTTTTGTGACTCATTATGATGTTCACTATTTTCTTGGCTACCATTCTGATCATTGGAACGGCAACCGAATTGCCTGTCTGATGCCGGATGTCCTGATTTGGCAGCACGATGCGGAATTTGTCAGGGAAGCCTTGCAGACGCAGCAGCTCCCTGGATGACGGACGCCGGACTCCATTTACAAGCAGGTAGTTGTAGGATGCTCCAGTCCTGAGGGCGCACGAATAATCCAAAATTGACACGTTGCCGGACTTGTTCTCGTGCCAGATGGATGGATAGAACACCTTTTTGCCCTCGGTAAACGCCTTCCTTTTCTGCTCTATGTATTCGGACGCGAACAGGCTCTTGTCCAC
>CAZKVW010000026.1:3156-4635 GCA_964556285.1 uncultured Muribaculaceae bacterium | reverse complement strand
AGGGATGCGGCGTAGGCGGCCTTGGCGCGTTCCACTGACACGGATTTCTTGAGCACGAAGCCGGATCCCAAGTACTTGGTGCGGACATCCTCGTCAGAGGCGAGGGCCTCCGGAGTCCCGGCCTGGAGGATGGTGCCCTCATACAGCAGGTAGGCCCTGTCGCAGATGGCGAGCGTCTCCCCCACATTGTGGTCGGTGATGATGATGCCGATGTTCTTGTATTTGAGGGTGGCGATGATGTACTGGATGTCCTCCACGGCGATGGGGTCCACCCCGGCGAACGGCTCGTCCAGCAGGATGAATTTGGGGTCGATGGCGAGTGCGCGGGCGATTTCGCAACGGCGGCGCTCACCTCCGGACAGCTGTATTCCTTTGCTCTTGCGCACCTTGGAGAGATTGAACTCGTCGATAAGAGACTCCAGGCGTGAGTAACGCTCGGCCTTGGGCATGCCGGCCATTTCCATCACGGACAGTATGTTGTCTTCCACAGACATGCGGCGGAACACTGAGGCCTCTTGCGGCAGGTAGCCAAGACCTTTCTGCGCCCGCTTGTACATGGGCAGCCCTGTGATTTCCTCGTCATCGAGGAACACCTTGCCCTCGTTGGGGACAATCTGCCCGGTAATCATGTAGAAGCTCGTGGTCTTGCCGGCGCCGTTCGGACCGAGGAATCCGACAATCTCCCCTTGGCTGATCTCCATAGAGACCCCTTTGACCACTGTACGCACACCGTACTTCTTGACCAGATTTTCGCAACGCAGTTTCATATTCTCACAGATCCAGATGCAAGTCCGTCACAAGGTTGCGCACCTCAGGATTAGCTTTCATCATTTCGTGTATCTTTTCTTCGTCGGTATAGGGCCGGTCCTGGGTCACCACGTCGGCGGCATGCACATCAAGCCGTACCTTGGATGAGCCAATGATCTCCTGATACGCTGTCTCCAGCTGGCGGAGACGGTGCTCTTTGATCCAGCTGCATTGTGAGGAGTTGCTCACCTCAAAAGTGAGGACTTTCTCTCCGGATTCCTCCGGGCTGATGGAGAGCCTGGCATTCTCCAGTGCGCTGTGCAGGCGCGGCTGGGCTGAATATTTGGCTACAAGATCTTTCCATTTGTCTTTTATCGTCTCGTCCGGGGGGACGGGCGTATCGTCGGCAGACGGCGCTGCGGATTCTGGCCTTGAGCCCTCGGCATCAGCCACTATCGAATCATAGGAAATGGCCTTGACGGCCTTGCGGGCTCTGGGCCTTGGCTCGGAGGGCTGCCCCACGGCATCTTGCGGGGCTTTTGCCGGCTCTTGCGCCGACGAATGCCGTTGCTCTTCCACGCTCTTCGAAGCATCCGCCGGCTCTTGCGCCGCTTCGTCTTTTGGCGCGTCTGGCAGCTTGGGGGCTGGTTTCTCCGTTGGCTCTTGGACCGGCTTGGCGACCAGCTTCTCCGCTGGAGCTTGTGCTATCTCTGCGGGAGAGGAGGGCTGCCG
>CAZKVW010000026.1:0-3056 GCA_964556285.1 uncultured Muribaculaceae bacterium | reverse complement strand
GGCACTTCTCCCATGAAGCACAGCCGCATCAGGGCGTATTCGATATGGAGGCGCGGATTGACAGCCGACCTGTAGCCCGCCTCGCACTGCACAGTGACGCTCAAGGCGTTGTACAGAAACTTAAGCGAGCACTTCTCCGCCTGAGCGGCGTACCTCTCTTGCAGCGACTTCGGCAAGTCGAGCAGGGACTCCAGCCCCGCAGTCTTGCTCACAATCAGGTCCCGCAGGTGCGAGCTCAACGCGAGCACAAAGTGCAGGGCGTTGAATCCCTTGGCGAGTATCTCGTCAAATGTCAGCATCGCCCGGGCGTAGTCCTTGCTCAAGAACGCGTCCACGAGAGTGAAACTGTACTCGTAGTCCAGCACGTTGAGGTTGTGCATCACGTCCTTGTACTGGACGTCCGTCCCGCAGAACGCCACTGTCTGGTCGAAGATGGTGAGCGCGTCGCGCATCGCGCCGTCCGCCTTTCTCGCTATGATGTGCAGGGACTCGTCATCGATATTCACGCCCTCCTTGGCCGCAATCTCCCTCAGGTTGCCGACTATGTCAGGAATGGAAATCCTGTTGAAGTCGTATGTCTGGCAGCGGGAGAGGATGGTCGGGATGATCTTGTGCTTCTCGGTGGTGGCGAGGATAAACACCGCATGTGCCGGCGGCTCCTCCAGAGTCTTGAGGAACGCGTTGAACGCCGCTTGCGAGAGCATGTGCACCTCGTCTATGATATAGACGCTGTACCGGCCCACCTGCGGGGGAATCTGCACCTGCTCCAGCAGCGCCTTGATATCGTCCACGCCATTGTTGGAGGCGGCGTCCAGCTCATGTATGCAGTACGAGCGCCCCTCGGCGAACGAACGGCAGGACTCGCACAGCCCGCACGGCTCTATGTCGGGCGTGAGATTGGAGCAGTTGATAGCCTTGGCAAATATGCGGGCGGTTGTCGTCTTGCCGACCCCCCTCGGGCCGCAGAACAGGTAGGCGTGCGCTATCTTGCCCCTCTGAATGGAATTCTTGAGGGTGCGGGCTATCACTTCCTGCCCTATGAGGGTCGCGAAACTCTCCGGCCTGTACTTGCGGGCTGATACTACGTATTCTGGCATATGAGTCGATGCCGGGCGCGTTGAGCGCCCGCCATCTTGCAAAGTTAAGAAAACATCGGCTTACTTCAGCAGGGAGATGACCTCCTCATTCGCCGCCTTGACACGTGCGACGTCGAGCTTATTGACCTTGCGGTCGTAGGTCATCAGCCCGTTGACTTCTCCCTCCACATCCGTGGTCTGGGTATACACGGCCGCGCTGCATCCGTCACGGATGACGAGGTCCTCCAGCATCTTGGCGTACTCCACATACTGGTCTGTCGCCGCCTCGGGGCCATCGTATTTGACGTATCCCCAGTTCTGGTCTTTCTGCCAGAGATGTCCCTCCAGCGGCAGCCCGATGCCTCCGTATTCGCCGAGCACATTGACCTTGTCGGGGTCGAGGACGCGCATCTTGGGGTAGGGATAGTGGTGGGAGTCAAGGAGTTCGCCCGGGCATCCCGAAATCCAGTTGCCGCCCGAGGCGTAGTTGACCAGACGTGTCGGGTCTTTCTGCGAGGTGAATGTCGAGACAGCCTCGGTGTCAAATTGCCCCCAGGCCTCGTTGAACGGCACCCACACCACGATGCAGGGGTATTTCATAAGCTGGCTCATGATTTCGCCCCATTCCTTGTAATAGTTGGCCTTGATCTCCGGGGTCGCGGGCCAGTCTGTGCCGGTGTCAAATGCGTTGTCCGACTGCCCCCAACGGTTCTTGTTGTGGTAGGCGAAGCAAGGCATGTCCTGCCACACGAGCATTCCGAGCTCGTCACAGGCCCTGTACCATGTGGCTGGCTCGACCTTGATGTGCTTGCGTATCATGTTGAAGCCGTATGCCTTGGTCATCTCGATGTCGTAGCGCATCGCCGCCTCTGTGGGGGCGGTGTAGAGGCCGTCAGGCCACCAGCCCTGGTCAAGAGGGCCGTACTGGAAGAGGATCTTGTTGTTGAGGGCCATGCGCTTGTGCCCGTCCTTGTCCTCCATGACGGATATCTTGCGCATTGCCGTGTAGGCCTTGACCTCGTCTACGGTCTTGCCGTCGCGCTTGACCGCAATGCTGACATCGTAGAGGTAAGGATTGTCAGGAGACCACAGATGCACTTCCGAGGGCGACAGCACGGCGGCCTGCCCGACGGGCACAGTGACGGTCGCGCCGCCGGTCGACACCTCCACTACATCTCCCTCCTGACTGCCGTCTATGTCCGTGCTGACGGAAATAGTGCCGGCGTCAATGTCGCTTGACGCGGTGTAGTCCCGGATACTTGTGGCCGGCACCGGCTCCACCCATACGCTCTGCCATATCCCGGATACGGGCGTGTACCAGATGCGCCCTGCGGTGGTCTGCTGCTTGCCTCTGGGCTGGAAATCGTTGTCCGTGGCGTCTTTGACCCTGACCACCAGTTCCTGCTCACCCTTTGTCACATACGGGGCAATGTCGAAAGCGAATGCCGTGTAGCCCCCGGTGTGCGAGCCGACCGCGTGACCGTTGACCCATACCTGCGTGTCCCAGTCCACTGCCTCAAAATGCAGCAGCAGCTTGCCTTTGCGCCATCCCGAAGGCACCTTGAATGAGGTCTTGTACCACAGGGCGTCCCCTCCTGTGAACCTCCGTCCGACTCCGGACAGTGAAGACTCGATGCAGAATGGCACGAGTATCTGACCGTCCGGGGCCTCCGGCATCGCCTCCGCCGAAGCTGCGGTCACTGCGTAGTCCCACAGGCCGTTGAGGGACTTCCATTCCGGGCGTATCATTTGCGGGCGCGGATATTCGGGGTGGGAATTGGCCGGGTTGACCTCTTCGGCCCATGCTGTGCGGATATTGTCACCTGCGGGGGCCCATGTCCCGGCCTTGCCGCTGCCGCATGACGACAGTGCGGCGGCAGCCATCATGGCGGCTGCGGCCATTAGTGTTGCGTGGTTCATATTGATGGTTATGTAATGTTTCAACGGCTTTGTCAGGTTTGGGCGGCTTTGTCAAGCGTC
>CAZKVW010000025.1:0-24727 GCA_964556285.1 uncultured Muribaculaceae bacterium | reverse complement strand
ACCTGCGTGAAGTTCGCTATCCCGTAGGGTATCAGCTTTACCTTTCCCATGTTGTACCGTGTTTTGCCGCAATATACGAATTTCCCGCCAGGTGTCTCCGCCTTACACCGACTCTATATTCTTGGGGTTGAGCAGGACCTTGCCCTCTGGGGTGTAGGCGTAGTCTATGCGGTCGGCATAGTGCTTCTCAACCTTGCCGCGGACCACTTTCATGGTGCTGTTGACCAGTCCGTATTTCTCGGTGAACGGCTCGGGGAGCACCGCCAGTGCGGCAGGCAGCCATCTCTCCGGGAATTCCCCGGCCTTGGGGCCGCCGCTCTTGTAGGCGTCCACCTCCGCCTGTATCTTGCGCAGCATGATTTCCTTGCCCTCGCGGGACTCCGGGTCCGTGCCGGCGGCAGTCTTCTTGACGTATTCCCTGAGCGCGTCCTTGTCCGGCACAATAAGGGCCATGGTGTAGGGGTTCATGTCATTGTGCAGAATGACCTGGAGAATGTACTTGGAGCCATCTGCCAGCGAGTCCTCAAATCCCTCCGGGGAATATTTCTCCCCGTCCGGGGCAATCATCAGGGACTTGAAGCGCCCGGTCACATAGAGGTATCGGCGGTCCTTGGGGTACAGGTATCCCATGTCCCCCGTGTGCAGCCATCCGTCCACAATGGTGGAGGCAGTGGCCTCCGGGTTCTTCCAGTAGCCCGCCATGACATTCTCTCCCCGGATGACAATCTCTCCCTTGACCCCGTCCGGCACTTCCTTGCCCTCCTCGTCGCAGATCTTGATATCCATCGGGACGACAGTCCGTCCGGACGAGCCGAATATCGCATGTCCCGTGGAGTTGGAGCAGATCACCGGAGTGGCCTCTGACAGCCCGTACCCCTGGAACATCGGGATGCCTATGGCGCAAAAATACCTCTGCAGCTCAATGTCCAGCAGCGCCCCGCCGCCCACAAAGAACTGCATTCTCCCTCCGAAACTCTCCCGCACTTTCTTGAATATCAGCTTGTCAAACAGAGCCATCAGCGGCTTGCGCCAGCAATCTTTGAGACCGCCGCGGTTGTAGTATTCCTTGTTGTACTTGATGGCGTTGCGCAGGGCGAAGTTGTACAGCCGCTCCACCTTGGGGCCTTGCGCGTGTATGCCGCTTTCTATGTTGCGGCGGAAGTTGCGGGCGAGCGCCGGCACCGACAGCATCACCATCGGGCGCACTTCTTTGATGGCGGACGGCACGTTGCGCAAGGTGGCCAGCGCGTTCTTGCCCACCGGCACGGTGGCGATGCTGCCGCCATAATACATCATCGTGTAGAACCCCGCCACATGCGCGAAGCAGTGGTCGAGAGGCAGCAGGATGAGCATCACCGCCCCTCTCTCCACGCTGATGACCGATGAGGCCTGCTCCACGTTGGCTGTGTAGTTGCGGTGCGTCAGCAGGATGCCCTTGGGGTCGGCGGTAGTCCCGGAGGTGTAAGAGATATTGGCGTAGTCGTCCGGGCCTATGGTCTTGATGCGCTCCTCCAGCGCGTCGGGGTGCTCCTGCATGTATTTGACGCCCATCTCGCGCAGGGCGCTCAAGGTCATCTCGCCCTCCTGCAGGTCATCTGTGTCGTCAATGATGATGACCTTTTCCACCAGCGGGCAGTCTTTCAGCACTTTGCGCACCTTGGGCAACTGCTGGACGGAGACCATGACGAAACGCGATTCCGAATGGCTGACGCGGAACTGTACGCCGCTCTCTTCCAGCTTGGTCGACAGGGGCACGTCCACGCCGCCGGCATACAGCAGCCCAAGCTCGGAGAGTATCCAGCGGTTCTTGCCTTCGGACAGGAGGGCGGCTTTGTCTCCCTTTTTGAGACCCATGGCAAGCCAGCCGGCCGCAAGCAGGCGGCTTTCCTCACGGGTTGTGCGGAAGGAGGTCTCCTCCCACACACCGCTGATTTTCTCGCGCAAGAATGTGTCCCCGTCGTAGAGGCGGGTGTATTTTTCGACGAAGTCAATGATAGTCAGTCTCTGTGGCATATTCTTATTACTTTTTAGGTGGTTATTCAGATTCTTCGCTGCCGCTCAGAATGACAGCGCTGGCCATAGTGGCGGCGCTACTGCTCTGGGAAGAGGCCGAACATCTGAGCGTCAATCATGTCGGTGACCTTGGCGAAGTCCTCCGGCCGGTTGCCGAACTTGATGTTGTCAGCGTCTATTATTAGCAGGTTGCCCTTGTAGTCCTTGATCCAGGACTCGTACCTGTCATTGAGCCCGGATATGTAGTCGATGCGTATGCTCTTCTCGTACTCGCGCCCGCGCTTCTGTATCTGGGCGATCAGGTTGGGAATGGACGAGCGCAGGTATATCAGCAGATCCGGCGCCTTGACCAGCGACATCATCAGGTCAAACAGGTCGGAATAGTTGTCAAAGTCGCGGCTCGACATCAGCCCCATGGCATGGAGGTTGGGCGCGAATATCCGGGCGTCCTCGTAGATGGTACGGTCCTGTATGATGATGTCCTTGGACTTGGAAATCTCCACCACGTCCTTGAACCTCTTGTTGAGGAAGTAGATTTGGAGATTGAACGACCATCTCTCCATATCTTCGTAGAAATCAGCCAGATATGGATTGAAATCCACAGACTCGTATCTGGGGGTCCACCCGTAATGTTCGGCCAGCATCTTGGTCAGTGTCGTCTTGCCGCTGCCGATGTTGCCTGCTATCGCTATATGCATAATGCCGTCGTTTTTGTACAAATATATAACAATTTCTGTCTTGCGGGAGAGGGGCCGCATTATCTGACGGGGTCAGAAGGGCTCCCGATGCCGGGGAACAGCCCGTACAGCTCCGCGTCTATCTTGTCTGTGATGGCCTCGAAATCCTCGGGGCGGTTTTCGAAGTCCATGCCGTCCGCCTCTATGACCAGACACCGCCCCTTGTAGGAGCTTATCCACCGCTCGTACCTCTCGTTGAGCCCGGCGAGGTACTCCAGGCTCATGGTCTGCTCATAGTCCCTGCCGCGCTTCTGTATCTGCGACACCAGGTGCGGCACGGACGATTTGAGATAGATGAGCAGGTCGGGCAGCTTTACCATGGACATCATCAGCCCAAAGAGCTGCATGTACGTGTTGAAATCCCTCTCGGAGAGGTTGCCCTGCGCCCGGTTGTTGTCTACAAACACGTACACTCCCTCGAGAATGGTGCGGTCTTGCACGATGACGTCCTTGGATGCGGCGATTTCAAGGGTGTCCTTGAAACGCTGCGCCAGGAAATAGGTCTCCAGGTTGTACGACCATCTGGGAATGTCCTTGTAGTAGTCCTCAAGATAGGGGTTGTAAGTTACCGCCTCGTACTTGGGTGTCCATCCGTAATGTTCCGCGAGTTTGCGGGTCAGCGTGGTCTTGCCGCTGCCAATATTGCCTGCTATGCCTATATGCATGGTGTGTCCCGATCTGTCATGCAAAATTAATAAGGTTTTGCTATTTTTGCTCCCCTGTCCGCAGCGTGATGTGCAAGTTGCGGGCAGGATGAGTGTTATGCCAAGTCTCACGTCATTCACATTCAACGCCTATTCCGAGAGATGCCATCTGTTGGGAGAGAGGGGCGGAGCATGCGTCATCGTGGATCCCGGGTGCCAGACTGACGCGGAGGTCGTGGAGCTGTGCTCCGAGATAGCCCGACGGGAATATACGCCTGCCGCCGTGCTGTTGACGCATGCTCATTTTGACCATATATACGGGGTGGGGGAGTGCATCCGCCGCTACGGCGTGCCGGTGTACATGGGAGAGCATGAACTCCGGGTCAAGGAATGGGCCCCGGCATTCGCCCGCATGGCGCACATGCCAGAGCCTGATGTGTCGTGGACTCCACGGCTTGTGGGGGACGGGCAGACGATCCTTGCAGGCGGCATGACCTTTGAAGTCATCTGGACGCCCGGGCACAGCGAGGGCGGGGTGTGCTGGCTGGACAGGAGGGACAAGCTGCTGTTCAGCGGTGACACCTTGTTTGCGGGGGCGATAGGACGGTCAGACCTCCCATACGGCGATTACGACCAGCTGATACTCTCTCTGATGAACAAGCTGATGGCTCTCGATGGCAACGTGACGGTCTGCCCCGGGCACGGCCCGGACACCACGATAGGATACGAACGCGCGCGCAACCCTTTCCTCCAGCCTTTCAACGGCAAGGACGAGGAGACCGGCGCTGTGGACGGGATAGAGTTTGATGGATAAGGGACAGGAATACATATCTGTCAGGGGCGCTCGCTCCAACAACTTGCAGAATGTCGATGTGGACATCCCGCGCGGCAAGTTTGTCGTCATCACCGGGCTGAGCGGCAGCGGCAAGTCCTCGCTCGCGTTCGACACTATCTATGCCGAGGGGCAGCGCCGCTACATCAACACCCTCTCCCCCTATGCCAAGCATTTCATGGGCATATTGGAGAAGCCCAAGGTGGAGAGCATAGAGGGGTTGAGCCCGATTATTGCCATTGAGCAGAAGACCACGGGCAACAACCCCCGTTCCACGGTCGGGACAATAACGGAGATCTATGACTTCCTGCGCCTGCTGTACGCTCGCGCCTCCAAGGCCTACAGCCCTGTAACGGGCAAGGAGATGGTGCGCTACACCGATGAGCAGATTGTCTCCCTCATCATGGAGCGTTACCGGGGGCGGAAATGCCTGCTGCTCGCCCCGCTTGTGCGCGGCCGTAAGGGGCACTACCGTGAGCTGTTTGAGCAGATGCGCAAAAAGGGCTATACCCAGATGCGAGTGGACGGCGAGCTGCGGGACCTGGGCTCTCTTGAGGCGGTTGACAGGTACAAGCCGCATTTTATCGAGACAGTCGTAGACCGGCTCAAGCCGGAAAACGGCGACGAGAGGAGGATACGCTCGTCAGTCTCCGCCGCTCTGGAGATGGGCAAGGGCTCCGTGTCTGTCATGGACATGGAAAGCGGCGGGGTAGACCATTTCTCCAAGCATCTGGTTGACCCTGAAAGCGGCATTTCCCTGCAAGAACCCGCCCCGCATTCGTTCTCGTTCAACTCCCCGGAGGGATATTGCCCGCACTGCAAAGGGCTGGGCATGATAGTGGACGTCAATATGGACACCATTGTCCCGGACAGGGAGAAGAGTATCGCCGACGGGGGCATAGTCCCGCTTGGCAAAGTGCGTGAAAACCGCAAGTACGAGACCGTTCGCGCCATAGCCCGCAAGTACGGCTTCTCCATATACGACCCTATCGCCGCCATCCCGGATGAGGCTCTCTCCCAGATAGTGTTCGGTTCTGACGACTTGTTCCGTGTGGGGGAGGGCGCCAGCTCCGAGATGACCACTTGGGACGGGATAGTCAGCGATATAGATGACAAGGTGGTGTGCCCGGTATGCCACGGGACGAGACTCAATGCCCAGTCGCAGTGCTTCCGCATTGACGGCAAGACCATTTCCGAAGTGTCGGCCATGGAGGTCGGGGCCTTGTACAACTGGCTCGGGACTCTGCCCGGCATCCTCGGCAGACGGGAGAACGCCATAGCGCGTGACATACTCAAAGAACTGGAGGAGAGAGTCCGTTTTATGATGGACGTCGGGCTTGAATACCTGACCCTGGACCGCCCGTCAGGCTCGCTCTCTGGAGGGGAGGGGCAGCGCATCCGCCTGGCGACCCAGATAGGGGCAAAGCTGGTCAATGTCATTTATGTGCTTGACGAGCCCAGCATAGGTCTGCATCAGAGAGACAACCGCAAGCTCATAGCCTCCCTGAAGGAGCTCCGCGATGAGGGCAACACCGTCCTGGTCGTGGAGCACGACGCCGAGACGATGCGTGCTGCGGACTGGATAGTGGATGTGGGGCCGGGCGCAGGGGCGCAGGGCGGACGGATATGCTACAGCGGCCCTGGCGCCGGCAGGCCTCTGCTGCCGTCACTGACGCTCGACTATCTGCGCGGGGCGGACTCCATCCCCGTGCCGCCCGTGCGCCGCCGTGGCAGCGGCAAGACGATAGGCATCCGTGGCGCGTCAGGCAACAACCTCAAGGATGTTGACGTGGATATTCCGCTCGGTGTGCTTGTGGGGGTGAGCGGGGTGAGCGGCAGCGGCAAGTCGTCTCTCATTAATGAGACCCTGGCACCCTTGCTCAAAGCCCGGCTGTACCATGCCGGGGTGCGGCCGCTGCCGTGCAAGGGAGTCGTCGGGGCAGGCAATATTGACAAGCTGATAGAGGTAGACCAGAGCCCGATAGGCCGCACCCCGCGCAGCAATCCCGCCACATTCACAGGGGTGTTCGGGGACATTCGCGCCCTGTTTGAAGACACTCCCGACGCCAAGGTGCGCGGGTTCAAGGCCGGGCATTTCTCATTCAACGTGCCGGGTGGCCGCTGCGAGGCCTGCAAGGGCGCTGGCATCAAGGTCATCGAGATGAATTTCCTCCCCTCGGTCAACGTGGTGTGCGAGGAATGCGGCGGCAGACGCTACAAGGAGGATACTCTGGCAGTGCGCTACAAGGGCAAGAATATCAGTGAAGTCCTCGACATGCCTATCAGCGAGGCATATGAGTTCTTCAAGCCAGTGCCCAAGATCGCCCGCAAGCTTGGGGCTCTCGTTGATGTGGGTCTCGGCTATGTCCATCTCGGGCAGTCGGCAGTGACCCTGTCGGGAGGGGAGAGCCAGAGGATGAAGCTGGCTGCCGAGCTGTTCCGCCCTGCGACGGGCAAGACGCTGTACGTGCTGGACGAGCCTACCACCGGGCTGCACTTTGAGGATATCAAGGTGCTGCTGGATGTGCTCGGACGCATTGTGGACCAAGGCAATACCGTCATCATCATAGAGCACAACCTGGACGTGCTCAAGTCAGTGGATTACATCATAGACATGGGGCCCGAGGGCGGGGTTGCCGGAGGTCGCATAGTCTCCATGGGCACACCTGAGGAAGTGGCGGCGGATCCCGGTTCTGTCACCGGCCCATATCTCAAAGAAGTGTTATGAACAACAACAATCTAAGCATCACCAAAGTGCAGGCTGCGCGTGAGGAGTACAAGGACTGGTGCGCGGCCGTAGGCATTTCCAATTTGGAAGAACTCAATGAATGTCTCGAGGCCGGCAAGGCCGTGGAGCTGATCAACCTGTGCGAGGCCAGGCAGGAACGCAAATATGCGGAGGCCGCCAACCAGATATACTGGCACAGGGACAGGTGCCGCATAGTGCTGATGTCCGGGCCCTCCTCAAGCGGCAAGACGTCATCTTCGCTGCGCATTGCCCAGCAGTGCCGGGTGCTCGGGCTGCACCCCAAGGTGGTGGAACTGGACAACTATTTCGTGGACAGGGAGCACACCCCCAAGGATGCGGACGGCAACTATGATTTCGAGTCCCTCGGGGCCATGGACATTGAGCTGCTCAACAGGCAGCTCTGCGACCTGCTGGACGGCAAGGAGATACAGCTGCCGACCTATGATTTCAAGACGGGGAGGCGCTCTTTTGACGGCAAGACGCTGAAGCTTGAGTCTGGCGACATACTGATGATGGAGGGCATACACGGGCTGGATCCGGCCCTGACCCCCTCTGTGGACCAGCGCAGGATATTCCATGTGTACATATCTGCGCTCTCGGCCTTGCCCGGGGGCGAGAAGGTGCATAATTCCACCACTGACAAACGTCTGCTGCGCCGGATTGTGCGGGACAACCGCGTTCGCGGAATCTCCCCGGAGGAGAATATCCTCCGCTGGCCCAGCGTCCGCCGTGGGGAGGAGAAGTACATATTCCCCTTTGAGGAGAATGCCGATGTGGTATTCAACTCCTCTACCCTGTACGACCTGCCATTGCTGAAATACTACGCCGAGCCCTTGCTCGCCGGCATCAAGGAGTCTTCCCCGGCATATTCCAAGGCCAGCTCGCTGCTTGAGTTCCTGGGGGTGGTGCGCCCTCTGACCCCGCTGGAGATAGCCGCCATCCCGCCGACATCCATCATGCGGGAGTTTATAGGGGGGCAGACCCTGTAGGAGGGAGGGGCCCCCATGTGGATCTGGCTCTCAATAGCGTCCGCCCTGTTTCTCGGCTTCTACGATGTGGCCAAGAAACAGGCCTTGCGGCGCAACGGCGTGCTGGAGGTGCTGTTTGCGGCGACAGCCATCTCCACCCTGTTCATGCTGCCGTTCTTGGGGCGGGGCGGCGTGACCGCTCATCTGTGCATATTGCTCAAGTCCCTGCTAGTCACCGCGTCATGGGTGACCGGGCTGCTTGCCCTCAAGACAGTGCCCATCACGACAGTGAGCACGTTCAAGGCTTCGCGCCCCGTGTTTGTGCTGCTGCTGTCCATCCTGATATATGGGGAACGCCTCAACGCACTCCAGTGGGCGGGCAGCGCTCTGACGGTAGTGTCCATATTCATGTTGAGCCGCTCAAGCAAGCGGGAGGGCATTGACTTCCTTCACAGCAGGGGTGTGCTGTACATGGTGACGGCCGTGCTGACGGGGGTGGCGAGCGCGTTGTGGGACAAGCATATACTCCAGTTCTTGCAGCCGCTGTTCGTCCAGAGCTGGACTGACCTGTATGTCACCGTCCTGCTCGGAGTGTGCGTCGTGGTCAAGACCTTTGCGGGCGAAGACAGGCGGCTGAAGCTGGTATGGGACTGGAACATCTTGGCGACAGCTGTGCTGATAACGCTGGCTGACGCTCTGTATTTCTATGCCCTGCGCGATCCGGACGCAATGCTGTCTGTGGTCTCGATGGTGCGCCGAAGCAGTGTCATCGTGACATTCGCCTGCGGGGCGCTGATGTTCCACGAGCGTCAAATCCGCTCCAAGGCGGCGGCCCTGCTGGTGATGCTTGCTGGCATGGTGATGATTGTCATCGGCTCGTAGCAAGGTAGCGTCAGTTCTCTCTGTATTCCTTTGGGGTGACTCCCGTGCGGGACTTGAAAAACTTGTAGAATACCGGCACGCTGTTGAAGTTGAGGTGGTAGGCTATCCCCTTGATGGACATGTTGGAGAATTTGAGGAGGTTCTTTGCCTCCAGCACCACGAACGAGTCTATCCATTCGGGGGCTGACTTGCCTGACACCTTGCGGATGAGCTGAGACAGGTATTTGGGAGTGAAGCACAGCTTGTCAGCGTAGAACGCCACGTTCCTCTCCCTGGCGTGGTTCTCCACAACCAGTTTGAGGAAGCTCTCAAACACGGCCTTGGCCCTGACAGTGTGCCCCGGCCCGGCCGCTCCCGGGACATGCACGTTCTTGCGAAGCATGACCCCTATGAAACCGAAGAGCGAAGAGGCCAGCCCCCGGATGCAGTCGTCAATGCCGGGCAGATTGGACTCCGCGAGCAGCGATGAGAGGCTGTAATATCCCTCCAGCACCTTGTAGTCTTCGTCATCCAAGGTGAGGCACGGGTTTTCGAGCAGGCCGAGAGCCTCCTCGTACACCTTGTGGAGGTCGAGCTTGATGGCGGTGAGATGCTCCTGCGCACACGCGATGAGTATGACTCTGGCGGGGGCTTTTTCATCTCCCTGGACATCCAGTATCCTTATCATGGCGCCGGGAATGTAGATCAGCATCTTGCTCTCGTCCAGCTCGTATGGCTGCAGGTTGATTTCCACCCGCACTCGCCCGTGCGTGCAAAGTATCCCCATGTAGCTGTCCAGACGGCACGGGTAGTTGATAAACCCAGTCCCGCCGGAAGCCTCAAGGAATGCAAGCAGGTACGGCTCGGCCATCTTGACCTCGCCGGCCGACGAGACCAGCTTTTTGAGCTGCTCGTGGTCTGCAAAGTTGAGTCTCTCTGTCATCAGCGTTCAATTTTGTAGCTCCAAAATTAGCATTTTTTCCAGACAGTCATCCAGAAGATAACATTTATTTGCTATTTTTACCATGTCAGGATGTTACGGGCAAACTTTTTGTTGCAAAGTTGTCCCGTCCAAAAAAGATAGAGATGAACAGAACGATTCTCGCCGCTGTCGCCTTGATGACGTTCCCAATGGCCTTGGGGGCGCAACAGACGCTTACCCTTGATGAATGCAGGCAGATGGCCGTGCAGAACAACAACGCCCTCCAGCAGTCCGCCACGCAGATTGATATGGCTCACTACGACAAATTGACCGCCAGGACCAACTATTTCCCCAAGATAAGCGCTACCGGGGCGTACCTGCGCAACTCGGACAATATCTCCCTTGTGGGCGATGATGTCTCGGAGCTGCTTAAGGGCAGCGGCACAGCTGTGCAGGCTGACCTCCAGAGCAAGATGCAGGAGCTGACTGCGGCTATAATGAGCAATCCCTCGGCTGCCGCCGAATACGCGACGAGTCCTATGTGGCAGACATTCCTTGGGGCCTTGTCCCAGACAGACCTGTCGACCGCGATTAACGGCATCGGCACGCAGATTGACGACGCGCTGCATCTGGATGTCAAGAATGTCTATGTTGCGGCCGTGTCCTTGCAACAGCCCTTGTTCATGGGAGGCAAGATAGTGGCTTCCAACAAGATAGCCTCGCTTGCCGAAGAGCTGGCGCGGTCCCGTTATGACACGGAGTACCAGCAGGTCATAGTGGATGTGGACCAGTCGTATTGGCAGATAGTGTCCATTGCGGCCAAGAGGGATCTCGCAGAGACCTACGCCGACCTGCTCCATACCATGGAGCATGATGTTGACATCTCGGTTGCCGAGGGAGTGTCCACCCAGTCCGACGCGCTGTCCGTCAAGGTCAAGGCCAACGAGGCGGACATGATGCTGACAAAGGCCGTCAATGGCCTCAAGCTGGCCAAAATGTTGCTGTGCAAGCAGCTGGGTCTGCCTCTGGACAGCGAGATAACGCTCTCCGACGAGGGCGTGGAGGATATCCCCCTGCCCGCCATGAGAGAGCAGAAGTCCCTTGACGAGATATATGAGGACAGGGCGGAGCTGCGCAGCCTGACCCTTGCCTCGCAGATATATGACAAGAAGGTGGCCGTCACCCGTGCGGACATGCTGCCCACTGTGGCGCTGACCGCCAATTACCTCTATACCAACCCCAATGTCAAGAACGGGTTTGAGAACAAGTTCGGGGGAATGTACAATGCCGGGGTGCTGGTGTCTGTCCCTATATTCCATGGCTTTGAGGCGTTGCAGAAGACCCGCAAGGCCAAGGCGGAGGCCACACTCTACCGCCTGCGGCACGATGACGCCAAGCAGATGGTGGAGCTGCAGGTCAACCAGCTGCGCGACAGGCAGGATGAGGCCTATGAGCGCCTGACCATGGCCAAGAGCAACCTCGACAATGCCGAGGAGAACCTCCGCGTCGCCACTATAGGTTTTGAGGAGGGGGTCGTTGAGTCCAATGTGACCCTTGCCGCCCAGTCCGCTTGGCTGCAGGCCCATTCCGAATACATCGATGCCGGGATAGAGCTGCAGATGACGGACTCCAACCTGCGCAAGGCGGAGGGCTACGAAGTCCCCGTGCCGGAGAACTGAAAGTGCAAAACATAAGGAAACAGATATATTATGGCACAGAAAAAGAGTTACAACCTCATCATCGGTCTGGTTGCGCTTGTTGTCATCATTTTCATCATTGCGATTGTGGGCTACTTCGTCACCAAGCCGAAGCCGCTTACTCTGCAAGGTGAGGTGGAGGCGAGCGAGTACCGCATTTCCGGCAAGGTGCCGGGCAGGATTGAGGAGATGTACTACAAAGAGGGGGATGTCGTCCACAAAGGGGACACGGTAGTGTTTATAGACTCTCCCGAGGTGAGGGCCAAGATGGCGCAGGCCTCGGCGGCGCGTCAGGCCGCAGAAGCGCAGAGCCGCAAGGCCCAGAACGGGGCGCGTCCGGAGGAGATAGCCGGCGCGTATGAGCTGTACCAGCAGGCGAGCGTCCAGGAGGATGTGATGCGCAAGTCGTTTGACCGTATCAGCAATCTCTACGAGCAGAGAGTGGTCTCCGCCCAGAAATACGACGAGGTCAAGGCCAAGTATGATGCAGCAGTGGCGCAGACAAAGGCTGCCAAGAGCCAGTACGACATGGCTGTCAAGGGCGCTCGCCAGGAGGACAAGGATGCTGCTGCCGCCCTTGTCGGGCAGGCCGAGGGAGCTATCCAGGAGGTGGAGGGCTATGTGCAGGAGCTCTACCTGACAGCCCCGGCCGACGGAGTGGTGTCAGAGGTCTACCCCAAAGTCGGGGAACTTGTCGGCACAGGCTCCCCCATTATGACAGTGACCGACCTCACCGACGTGTGGTTCACGTTCAACATCCGTGAGGATTACCTGCACAGCATGACCACGGGGGACAAGATCAAGGTGGTTCTCCCCGCGCTGGACAACATGGAGTGCACCGCCACCGTGACTTACATCAAGGTCAGGGAGTCGTACGCCACATGGAAAGCCACCAAGGAGATAGGCCAGTACGATGCCAAGACGTTTGAGGTCAGGGCAGTCCCTGACAATGTCATAGACAGCATCCGTCCTGGCATGTCCGCCATCATCGTCCAATGAGGGCCGTGAGATGGGCGCATGGAAAGACATTTGGGCTGTCGCCAGGCGGGAGCTGGCTATCTGGCGCAAGAGGCCGATATACCTTGTAGGCTCACTCCTGACGCTGGTTGTCTGCACGGTGTTCTTCTCGACGTTCTTCCGTCAAGGGCTGCCGCAGGAGCTTCCGATAGGGATTGTTGACAACGACAATTCCTCAATGTCGAGAAGTTTTGTGCAGCAGCTCGGATCCACACAGCAGGCCAAGATTGTCCGCTTCGACTCGTTTGAGGAGGCACGGGAGGAGATGCAGAGGGGCAAGATCACGTCTTTTGTGGTCCTGCCGGAGCATCTGTACTCTGATGTGAGCTCCAGCCGCCAGCCCACGATCACATTCTACGTCAACGGCCTTTATTTTATCGGGGGCGCGCTGGCCTACCAGGATGTCCTGACCATGATCAACCTCACCAACGGCGCCGTACAGCGGACTGCGCTCAGGGCGCGGGGGATGAACGAGGAGGCCATCATGGGGCAGATCAAGCCCATAGAGGTGGACACGCACAAGATAGGCAATCCGATGACCAACTATGCGGTGCTGCTGGAGAGCATATTGCTGCCGGGCATCTTGCAGATGGTCATATTCCTGATTATCATCTATTCGTTCGGGTCCGAGCTCAAGTACGCGACCTCCCGCCACTTGCTCTCGCTGACGCACGGGTCCATGAGCAAGGCCGTCCTTGGCAAGCTGCTGGTGTACACGATTTATTTCACTCTGCTGGGAGTCAGCATAGAGGTGTTCCTGTACCGTACGCTTGCATTCCCGCTGGCGGGGTCGATATGGGGCATGTTCCTTGCCGTGGTGCTGCTCGTGCTGGCTAGCGAGGCTTTTGCGCTGTTCATCGTAGGCCTGTTGCCGGTGTGCCGTCTCGCGCTCAGCATCGGGGCGCTGTTCAGCATGGTGGCGTTCTCAATGACCGGGTTCACGCTGCCGGTTGAGGTGATGCCTCCGTACATTCAGGGGCTTGCTAATATATTCCCGCTCAGGCATTATTACCTGTTTATGGTGCAGGAGACCATATTTGGCAGCGGGTTTGCCGGATGGTGGTGGCATGCGGCGTGCATGCTGATGTTCCTGCTGCTGCCTTTTGTCATCGGCAAGAGGCTCAAGAGCGCGTATGTGCTCCAGAATTATTCTAGAAACTGACGGCTGTCATGGGATATATCAGGAAATGGTTTAGCGAGTTCTGGAGGAGCTTCCAGATGGAGTTCCGCTCGATATGGTCCGATGGCGGGGTGCTGCTGATATTCATAGTGGCAGGGCTGCTGTATCCGGTGCTGTTCAATCTCATCTACCGCAATGGTGTGGTGGAGGACACCCCTATTGCCGTGGTGGACAATGCGGACTGCTCCGCCAGCCGCCGCTACATCAGGGAGGTTGACGCCACCAGGGAGCTCAAGGTGGCATACAAGTGCACCAACATGGAGGAGGCGCAGCGTCTCATGCAGGAGCGCAAGGCCAACGGCATCATCTATTTCCCGGAGGATTTCGGGGACAAGCTGGCGGCCATGCAGACCGCGACCCTGTCAATCTATGCGGACATGGGCACATTCCTGTACTACAAGAACTTGCTTATGGGCGTCAGTTTCGTCAGGCTCTCCGAGATGCACAACATCCAGATAGAGAGGGCCGAGATGACCGGGCAGACTTACAGGGAGGCGCAAATCAGCGCACAGCCGCTCATTTATGAGGAGAACAATCCGTACAACAACGCGTTCTCCTATTCGATATTCTTCCTGTCGGCGGTGCTGCTGGTCATCATCCAGCAGACAATGTGCTACGGCATGTCGCTGCTGGCCGGGACGCAGAGAGAGGAGAAGAGGAGCTTTGCGCTGGAGGTCACTAACCTGCATCCGAGGGGAGTCGGACGGTTCATCCTCGGGCGCGGCGCGGCGTATGCCCTAGTGTATCTAGCAGTGTCCATGTATATCGCCATCCTGGTGCCCGCAATATTCGGGCTGCCGCAGAGGGGCACGTTCGGAGACATTATGCTGCTGCTCTGCTTCTTTATAGTTGACTGCGTGTTCTTCTCCATGTTCTGGAGCTCATTCATCACGAGGCGTGAGACGGTGTTCCTGCTGTATCTCTGCTTCTCGCCCATCGCGCTGTTCCTGACCGGATTCTCGTGGCCGCTGACCTCGTTCCCCAAGGTGTGGAGGCTGTTCTCGTACATATTCCCAACGACATTCGCGGTGCCGGCGTTCATCGACATCAACACCGCCGGAGCCGACCTGCTGGTAGTCCGGGACTTGTTCAGGCACATGGTCATGCAGACGGTGGTGTATTGTGCGCTGGCTTTCATAGCCGTGTATGTGGAGAATCTGATTTTGAGGCGCCGGGTGGACAAGATGCCCGTAGCTGCTGAAACGACACCAACTTTTTAACTTATAGAGACAGATGACAGTTTCAAAATTTTTCAGATGCGCCGTCACAGGCGCAGCCGCGGCTCTGCTGCTTGCCGGGCTGGCTGGCTGCTGCGGCAAAGCCCCGAAGTATGACAAAAAACTCCCCATTGGGGCGCAGCTCTACAGTGTGCGCACCGACCTCGAAAAGGATTTCTACGGGACTCTCAAGCAGATCAAGGAGATTGGCTATGAGGGCGTGGAGTTCTACGGCGAGTACTACGGGCATCCGGTGGTGGAGGTCAAGAGGATGTGCACCGAGCTCGGGCTCATCCCGTTCTCCAACCATGTCCCGTTCCAGCAGATGATAGATGACGTGGACAAGGTCATCGCTGACAACACCGTGCTCGGGGTGCAGTATATCGTGTTCCCCTATATGGATGAGGCGAGCCGTCCCGGGGTCAATCCCGAGCAGTTCCGCACGACGGTGGCCAAGCTGGGGGAGATAGGCGCCAAGGTCAAGGAGGCCGGTTTCCAGCTCCTGTACCACAACCATGACTTTGAGTTCGTGACAATGGCGGACGGCTCTCTGGCCTATGACGACATCTTTGCTGCCAACGACCCCAGCAATCTCCAGACCGAGCTGGATGTCTGCTGGGCTGATTATGCCGGATACAATCCGGCGGAGGTGCTTGCAAAGCATGCGGGCTGCATCCCTGTCGTGCATGTCAAGGACTACAAACTGGAGGGGCACTTGAGCTCCGCGCCGTACGCTCTCATCGGCATCACCACTGACAACAGCATGAGTGACGAGGGCGGATGGTTTGAGTACCGTCCTCTCGGCTGCGGGCAGGTGGACATCCCAGCCGTCATACGCGCCGCCATCGCGGGAGGCTCCCAGTGGCTCTGCATAGAGCAGGACGAGCCGAGCATGGGCCTTGACAGGCTTGGAGGCTTGCGCAAGAGCGCCGAGTGGCTTCGCGCCCAGGGTCTGCTGTAGGCATCTGCTGCGGCTTGACTTAAGAGAGGGTGACCCCGGAGGGGGGCATCCTCTCTTTTGTGTTGCGCGGGGCAGTTCGTCGGCGGCAGCTGGCCCGGCATCCGCATTATTGCGGCAGGGACGCTGACATGTCGGAGGCGGGTTGCTTTTCAGGGCAAAAGCGGCTATATTTGTCAGTTCTATGAGCAAGAAGACCATCATATTCCTGTCCGTGCTTGCCGCTGTACTGGTCGTGGCGATAGCCTGCGGCCTTGTGATGCTGTATTCCCCTTTGGGCAGCTCCAGAGAGGACGAGGCAAGGACACGCACGGACTATGACGGGATACTTGCCGCCATACCCGAGGACGCTTCGGCTGTCAGCTGTTTCTCCAGCCTCGGGCGGGCCTGTGAACTGCTGTCGGACAAGGGCAAGATATACGATGCCTTGCTCTTTGATTCCCAGAGCGCGGCCATGCTCCGCATAATAGATTCTCTGGCAGTGCCAGGGGGCTTGCGGCTCTCCGGCTCGAGGGCGGTTATTTCCTTGCATTACAGCGGCAACCTGATTCCGCTGCTCGCGGCGGACGTGCCGGAGCATCTGGACGAGGCTGGCCTTAAGGCTCTTGCGGACAGCATCGGGCTCGCCTGCGCCATCGTGCGGCATGACGGAAGGACGCTCGCGCTTGTCTCCACTTCCTCCACCCTGACAGGCTCTGCCTCCAGACATCTTGATGAGGGAGCTTCCATCATGGACGACAAGGCTTTCCGCTCCTGCATCTGCTCTCTGGACGGTGACGAGCTCCTGCTGTGGTCAAATGACTGCGCCCAGAGGTTTCTGGCCAGTTGGATGACCCGCCGCTATCAGAAATATGCTGATTTCCTCAAGGACGTGGCGGACTGGACAGGTTTTGCCGTGTCATCCGGGACAGGGGAAGACGCGCTGCTCAAGGGGCAGCTGCGCTCCGATGGGGATGCGGACGCATTCTCCAGATTGTTTGCAGGGCAGAAGCCCTCTTCCTCTGCCCTCGCTGACGTGCTCCCAGCCTCGGTCTCTTTCGCGCTGACACTGCCTCTTTCCGATGCCTCCGCCTTTGCGTCGGATAGGGAGGACTACATAGATTCCAAGGGGCAGCTCACCAGGCACAGGCGCACTCTCACCGCGCTCAAGACTGCGACAGGTCTGGGAATGGGCGAGTGGATTGTGCGCAACGACATACGTGAGGTGTCGGCCATCTCGTGGATTTCTGCGGACGGGGAGACCATGAGCGCCGTGCTGGTTCGCTGCGCGGCGGCATCCCGCAAGGAAGTGTCTTCGGAAGCGGAACCCTATCCGTTTGCATCTTATGCGGCGGAGGCGTTCGGCTCGGCATTCTCTCTTGCAGATGAGTCCTGGTGCGTCCGTATGGGCGGGTGGGTCGCTTCCGGCTCCCGTGAGGCAGTCTCAGACCTGTTGTCACATCGCGCGGACACCGTCCGTATGACCAGGCCGTTTCCCGACGGGGAATGTCTTGCGGCGGCCATGGTGGCGACAGACCTGTGTGACGCCGAGGCGCTGTTCCGGCCGGCATTCGCCAAAGCCGTCGGGCGCACCCTCAAAGGTCATGGGGCGCAGACCGCCACCCTGATTGTCAAGGCGGACGGCTTGACTGCAGAAGTCAAGCATACCCCCCTCCCGGAACTGCCGGTCTCCGGGGCGTTGTCCAAGAATGTGCTGGATATCCCCTCCGGGCCGTTCCCTGTGACCAACTGCGCCACCGGCAAGACCAACACCCTGTACCAGAACAGTCATCTCTCCATCTGCCTGAAGGACGAGAACGGCAAGGACCTGTGGGGTGTGCCGTTCAGCGACCGCATCTGCGGCCGGGTGGAGGAAGTGGACTGGTACGGCAACGGCAAGATACAGTTCCTGTTCGCCGCAGGGACTCGCTTATACCTGATAGACAGGCTCGGCCGCTACGTCAGCGGATTCCCGGTGGATCTCGGGGTTGAAGTGGTGCTGGGGCCGGATGTCTATGATTTTACAGGGGCGCATGGATACACTGTGATGGTGCTGCTCGCCGACGGCTCGTTGCAGAGATATGACCTGCATGGCTCCAAACCTGCCGGGTGGCAAGGGATAAGGCCGTCTTCGCCAGCGGCCGGCTTGCCCCGGCTCCTGACAATCGCCGGTGTCAGGTACTGGCTCGTCCCCACCGTCCGGGGAGACGAGCTGTATCCGTTTGCGGGCGGAGAACGTGTAACAGACAAGAAAACGCTAAACCAAATCTCAAAGTAATGGAAACCAAATCAGTCAACAAGCTCTTTGAGCGGAGCTTCAAGACCAACTGGGACCGTCCCGCCCTGTCCAACTATCAGGGCGTCACCCTGTACTACAGGGACGTGGCCAAGCGCATAGCGCACCTGCATATCACATTCCGTGACTGCGGCCTGCAGAGGGGGGACAAGGTCGCCTTGTGCTCCCGCAACCAGGCCAACTGGGGCGTGTGCATGCTTGCCGCCCTGACTTACGGCGCAGTCCCTGTCCCAATACTGCACGAGTTCAAGCCGGGCAACATACACTACCTTGTCAACCATTCGGACGCCAAGGTGTTCTTTGTGGACGAGGTGCTCTGGGAGAGCCTCTCGGAGAACGAGATGCCGGGCGTGGAGGTCATTGTGCAGATGAACACCCTCAAGATATTGTACGCCAAGAACCGCCAGCAACAGGAGGTCAGGGACAGTCTGGTTGAGCTGTTTGCCAAGGAGTATCCGGGCGGATTCACCCCGGAGGACATACACTACTATGAGGACAGCCCGGAAGAGCTGGCCCTCATCAACTACACTTCGGGCACATCCGGCTTTTCCAAGGGGGTGATGATCCCCTACAGGGCACTCTACACCAATATCCGTTTCTCCGGCCATGAGGCTGAGCCGCAGATGAACGCGGACTCGGAGATGGTGGCGATGCTGCCCGCCGCGCACATGTACGGGATGATGTTCGAGTTTCTCTTCGAAATGACCATAGGAGCGCATGTGCACTATCTGACCCGCCTCCCCTCGCCCAAGGTCATCCTCAGCGCGATGGCGGTAATCAAGCCGGATGTCATCATAGCTGTGCCCCTGATACTTGAGAAGGTCTACAAGAGCAAGCTCAAGCCGGTGATAGACAAGAACAGGACATTCCTGACCATCCCGTTCCTCAACCGGTACATCTATCACAAGATGCGGGACGCCCTTGTGGCCGCGTTCGGCGGCCGCTTTGAGGAGGTCATCGTGGGAGGCGCCGCCCTCAACCCGGAGGTGGAGTCGGCCCTGACCAAGATGAAATTCCCGTTCACGGTCGGTTATGGGATGACCGAATGCGCCCCCATCATAACCTATGCGCACTGGGACAAGACCCGCTTGGGGTCTTGCGGCAGGCCCATCGAGGGGACTCAGATACGCATTGACTCCCCGGATCCCCACAATGTGCCTGGCGAGGTGCAGGTGCACGGCCCCAATGTATTTCTGGGCTATTACAAGAACGATGAGGCCACCGAAGCGGCGTTTACTCAGGACGGATGGTTCCGCACGGGTGACATGGGAGTGGTGGACGATGACAATTACCTCTATCTCAGGGGGAGGTGCAAGTGCATGATATTGAGCGCCAACGGCCAGAATATCTATCCCGAGGAGCTGGAGGCTGTCATCAACAATGTCTCCTATGTGGTGGACTCCCTTGTGATAGAGGATGACGGCAACCTTATCGCGCTGATATATCCTGACTATCACCAGGCGGAGTTGGACGGCATGAGCGTGGAGCAGCTGGAGGCGCGTCTGCAGGACAGTCTCCCCGCAATCAATGCCGAGCTGCCCAAATATGCCCAGGTCAAGAAAATAGAGTTTATGCCGGAGGACTTTGAGAGGACTCCCAAGCGGAGCATTAAACGTTATTTGTATCAAAGGAATTGAACTGATGGGAAAATTTGACGCAAGATACATGGAGATGGCTGACATCTGGGCCAAGAACTCCTACTGCAAGAGACGCAAGGTCGGCGCCTTGATAGTCAAGGACAACATGATCATCTCTGACGGGTACAACGGCACCCCGTCAGGGTTTGAGAATGTCTGCGAGGATGAGGACGGGGTGACCAAGCCGTACGTCCTGCATGCTGAGGCTAACGCTATCAGCAAGATAGCCAAGTCCGGCAACAGCAGTCAGGGGGCGACCTTGTATGTGACGGCCTCTCCGTGCATCGAGTGTTCAAAGCTCATCATACAGGCCGGAATACGGCGGGTTGTCTACAGGGACGAGTACCGCCTGACGGACGGGGTGGACCTGCTCCGCCGGGCCGGCATAGAAGTGGAGAGGGTGGATTGAGATGAAGCGTTCCGCTGTAATATCGGCCCTGCTGGGCGTCCTGGTTGGCTGCCTGCTGATGGCAGTAATATATTCCGCTCGCTCTTCCGTGCGCAAGGTGTCGTCAGGCGACTGGCGCAAGATGGATCTCGTGATGGAGCAGATACGGGACAATTACGTGGACTCGGTGGACTTCGGAGAGCTGTCCGAGTCCGCCATTGCCAGCGTCCTCGCCGATTTGGACCCGCATTCGGTCTATATGCCGCCGCAGGAGCTGGGGGAGAGCGAGGCCGACCTGGCCGGCAACTTCGAGGGAATAGGCATACAGTTCAACGTGCCCAATGACACGGCAATCGTGATAGAGGTCATCCCGGGAGGCCCGTCAGAGAAGATAGGGCTGCGTTCGGGCGACCGTCTGCTCAAGGTGGACTCCGTGGTCATAGCCGGAGTGCATTACCCGCAGGACAGCATGGTGCGCAGGATGAAAGGCCCTGCCGGCACCAAGGTGACTGTCACCGTGGGCAGGGGCAGTGAGGTGATACCGTTTGAGATTACCCGAGGGCGGATACCGGTGCACAGCGTGGACGCGTCGTTCATGGTGGGGGACACGACCGGGTACATAAGGCTGTCCAAGTTCTCGCGCACCACGGCAAAAGAGTTTGTTCTGGCGGCATCAGACCTGCTCTCTCAAGGCATGACGGAGCTGATAGTTGACCTCAGGAGCAACACGGGCGGCTATTTTGACCAGGCCCTCTTGCTGTCCAACCTGTTTCTGGACAAGGGCAGGGACATTGTCTATATGGAGGGGCTTCACCGCAGCCGTGAGAGCTACCATGCGGACGGCAAGGGATTTCTCAAGGATGTCGCCCTCAAGGTGCTTATTGATGAGGGGTCGGCATCCTCTTCCGAGATATTCTCAGGGGCGATGCAGGACAATGACAGGGGCGTGATTATCGGCAGGCGCTCGTTCGGCAAGGGGCTGGTGCAGGAGCCGGTGTATTTTTCGGACGGCTCCGGGCTGAGGCTGACGGTGGCGAGGTTCTACACCCCGTCAGGCAGGTGCATACAGAAGCCCTACACCGATGACTATCAGTATGACATATATCACAGGTATGCAGACGGTGAGATGGTGGCCGCCGACAGCATCAAGGTGGACACCACCCGGACATTCTACACCGTGGGGGGACGCGCCGTCTATGGGGGCGGAGGCATAGTGCCGGATGTCTTTGTGCCGATTGACACCACCAGAGTGACGGATTTCTATATGGCAGCGTCAGCCAAGGCCACACCGATGAGATTCGCCTCCGCGTTCTTTGACTCGCACAGGGACGCGCTTTCCTCCATCAGCGGCTATGGCGAGCTGCTGGAGTATCTTGACAAGGCGCATCTGGACAGGGAGTTCCTGGACTACGCCCGCGCCAAGGACGGCATCAGCCCGTCCTCCGCGTCCGAGTGGGCGCGTACAGCCCCCTATATGATGCCCCAGATACGGGCCCTGGTGGGGAGATATTCGCAGCTGGGGGACAATGCCTTCTACCATCTGTACATGGACTATGACCGTGTCATGGAGGAGGCTCTCAAACCTCATCACATCAGCCTGGGGGAGACGGTCACGGCTTCAGGCGGGTTTCAGCTGGAGGGGGAGCCGGTTCGGAAAGAGAACAAAACCAATTGACAGACAATGATACAGCTTAAACGCAGCAAGGTCAAGGAACTGCTCGCAATGCAGCCGGGGCAGGAGGTGCTCGCCAAAGGATGGGTGAGGACCAAGAGGGGCGGCAAAGGGATAGCATTCGTGGCTCTCAATGACGGGTCAACGATACACAACATCCAGATTGTGGCGGACAAGACGCAGTTTGACGACAAGCTGCTGTCCCGCATCACCACGGGCGCATGCATAGGAGTGTCCGGCGAGCTGGTCGAGTCAGTCGGCGGCGGACAGGCGGTGGAGATCCGGGCAAGGGACATCGTCATATACGGCGACTGCGACCCGGTGCGGTATCCCTTGCAGAAAAAGGACACCTCGTTTGAATACCTGCGCTCGGTGGCGCACATGCGCGGGCGCACCAACACATTCGGGGCTGTGTGGCGCATACGCAGCCAGATGGCGTACGCCATCCATGAGTATTTCCACAACAAGGGCTTTGTCTATCTCAACACTCCCCTCATCACGGAGTCAGATGCCGAGGGCGCCGGGCAGATGTTCCAGGTGACCACCCTCGACTTGCTGAATGTGCCCCGCAACAAGCGGGGAGGCGTGGACTACAGCCGCGATTTCTTTGGCAAGCAGACCTCGCTGACCGTGAGCGGCCAGCTCGAGGGTGAGCTGGGAGCCACATCTGTGGGGGAGATATACACATTCGGCCCGACTTTCCGCGCCGAGAACTCCAACACCCCGCGCCACCTCGCCGAGTTCTGGATGGTGGAGCCTGAGATGGCATTCTACGACATCAATGACAATATGGACCTCGCCGAGGATTTCATCAAATACCTCGTGCGTTGCGCTCTGGAACGTTGCACGGACGACGTGCAGTTCTTGTGCGACCGCTATGACGAGGGCCTTGTGGACAGGCTGCGCAGCGTGACAGACACCGAGTTTGTACGTCTGGAATACACCGAGGGGATAAAGATCCTTGAGCAGGCAGTCGCGGACGGGGTGCAGTTTGAATATCCGGTGTTCTGGGGGGCTGACCTGCAGAGCGAGCATGAGCGTTTCCTGGTGGAGAGGCATTTCGGCAAGCCGGTGATAATGACGGGCTACCCCAAGGACATCAAGGCGTTCTACATGAAGCAGGACGAGGGCGGCAAGACCGTCCGGGCGATGGACGTGCTGTTCCCCAAGATAGGGGAAATCATCGGAGGGTCGGAGAGGGAGGCCGACCTCGGCAAGCTGGAGGCCCGCATCGCGGAGCTGGGCATGAAGCGCACCAACCTGGAGTGGTATTTGGACACGCGCCGCTTCGGCAGCTGCCCGCACAGCGGCTTCGGGCTGGGCTTTGAGCGGCTGCTGCTCTTTGTTACCGGCATGGCCAACATCAGGGATGTGATACCTTTCCCTCGCACACCCAAAAACGCGGAGTTCTGAGCCATGTTGGTAATAGGCATAGCGGGCGGATCCGGCTCTGGCAAGACCACGGTCGTGAACGCCATCATCAAGCGGTTGAGGGAGAGGGTAGTAGTAATCCCTCAGGACTCCTACTACAAGGACTCCAGCGACCTGACGGACGAGGAGAAGCGCAAGCAGAATTTCGACCATCCCGACAGCATCGACTGGGATCTGCTCTGTGCGCAGCTCAAGGATCTCAAGGAGGGCAAGACAGTCCATCAGCCCGTGTACTCTTACATATCCTGCACCCGTTCCAAGACTGAGACCGTCACGGTCGAGCCTGCGGACGTGATTATCGTTGAGGGCATACTCATATTTACCTGTCCGGAGTTACGCAACCAGCTGGATGTCAAGATATTCGTTGATGCTGACGATGATGACCGCCTGATGAGGGTCATGGAGAGGGACATATCTGAGAGGGGCAAGGATGTGCACTGGGTGATTGAGCGCTACAGCCGCACCGTCAAGCCCATGTACCTGCAGTTCATAGAGCCGAGCAAGCGTTATGCGGATGTGATCATCCCGCAGGGCGGGCACAACAAGGTGGCGATTGATGTCATCACCGCCACCATAGAGAAAGCTCTCAAGGAGAGGAGATGAGGTTCAATGGGGGAGACAAGGCCGGAGTGTACGCCACGGTGATATTTCATCTCGTGGTGCTGGCTGCGTTGCTTGCCGCCCAGGTGGGCTATTCCCTGTCCGGGGAGAATGCTTTTGTGATGGACTTCTCGGCTCACGAGGAGCGGGAGCGGGCGCAGAGGGAGGCCGAGTTCAGGGAGGACATCTCCGACAAGATAGAGCGGATGCTCTCGGAGAGCGAGGCTGGCGGGTCTTATTATCGCAATGTGGCGGTGGACAGGGGGGCTCTCAAGGATGACAGGGGGACGGATGCCAGACAACTTTATGACGACGCGCGGCGGCTGCAGCAGGATCTGGACGGCGGGGCCGGCGATTCACCGGATGACTATGCCGACCCGCTCACGCCCGCGCAGTCACGCAAGGCGGACAAGACGTCGTCCCAGAAGCAGTATTCCGGGCCCTCGGTCGTGTCCTATGAGCTGGGCGGGCGCAAGGCGAGTCATCTCGATATTCCTGCATACAGGTGTATGGGAGCTGGAATGGTAACGGTGATTGTCACAGTCAACAATGCCGGCTCTGTCATCAACGCCAAGGTGCAGGAGGAGCTGTCCTCGCAGGACCGTTGCTTGAGGGAGTTTGCCATCCGCGCCGCCCGCCGCAGCCGCTTCTCCTCCGACTCGTCCGCCCCCGCCCGGCAAGTAGGCAACATCGTCTACCAGTTCATAGCCCAGTAGTTTCCGCTTCTTACGCTCGGGGGCGGGGCGCCGTTCTTCGTGCATGAGCCTTCGGACTGGTACGCCCCTGCGGGGCTATCCCTCCCACCGCTACGCGGCGGGTCCCTCCCGTTCACAAAGCCACGGGCGGCTATGCCGTCCGAAGGCTCACGCCCCTCAGGACTTGCATCCCGGATGGCGGCAAAATGCTTTTTTGCGGCTCATTTGCCGTGT
>CAZKVW010000024.1:0-26194 GCA_964556285.1 uncultured Muribaculaceae bacterium | reverse complement strand
ACGAAACGATGAAGTTTTTATTGATAACCTTTTTGTTATCCGTTTTTGCGGCTCTATGAAAGACGCTTGTAGATCCACATCTGCGCCTCAACCGCACCCATCTTCTCGGCATATCCAAATACAGGGCGTAGTGCTCACGACCGTATCATCTGTGCCTCAAATTGCCTAGATTTTCAGCAAGGACAGGCGAAAAACACTTACGCTAATAAATATGTGCGGCACCTTTCGATACCGGCAGCAATATACTTTTTTCTGACAAAAGAAGTTTGCCCGAGTCAAGTAATATGACGGGGCGGTTCATGGTTGAAGCGCAGCGGACAGGTGGTTAGATGGTTGAATGTGTTGAATGTGCGGCGAACATTTTGATAAACTCTAAATCCGTCTTATATTTGAGACATGAGAGAGGCTGATTTGAAGATGTTCAACCTTATAAGGGACAAGGCAAGGCAAGTCTTGCCTGTCGGGGTTAAATCATACCTGTACGGCTCACGGGCCAGAGGCGATGCGCACAGTGACTCGGATTGGGACATATTAATTCTTGTGAATGAGCCGGCTGCGAGACTGGAATTGTATGACACGCTTGCCTATCCTTTGACCGAGCTTGGATGGCGGTATGGTGTTGCTATTGTACCAGTAATCTACTCAATTGACGAGTGGTACGACCCGGCTTCGTCCTTATTCCGCCACAATGTTGAACAGGACGCTATAGCATTGACATGAGCCTGACACAAAAAGAACGGGATACGATAGTCGCTTTGCAGCTTGAAAAGGCTGACAGGTTTATGGCGGAAGCTGAAACTTGCGCCGATCTTCAGCTGTGGGATGTCACATCAAACAGATTGTATTACTCGACATTTCATGCTGTAGCTGCATTGCTTGTGCATGACGGGTTGGAGGTGCGCAGCCACAAGGGAGCCGGAATCATATTCGGGCAGAAGTACATAACAACAGGTATCTTTCCGGTTTCGGACGGACGCCTTTATTCAAAGCTGCAAGACTTGCGGGAGAAAAATGACTACAATCTTGTCTATCGCTCTACAGAATCAGAAATCCGTCCGCTGATTGAAGATGCCAAGTCGCTAATTGAGAGAATCAGGAACAGGGTTTAAATGATGAAGGCCAGTACGATAGTCGCTATTATGGGCAAAAGCTCAGTAATTATAAGCCCCAGAAATATGACTATGCCAGCAACAATCAAAACCGCCTTTCCCCAGGCGGGCATTGGCTCTTTGTTGTGCTTCTTACGTGCGCTGCCGGTTTGCTCCATAAGCGCAATATAGCATCAATTTGGCAACAAAACAATTGCCGGACTTTCCGCACGAAATTAAGATGTATTGTTCAGTCAATCAATTTCGTTCAAAAATGCCTGTTGGTCCGAGGGATGCGCCAGCATCTCTTGAATCTTGCAGCGGGTTCTCGACATCCACTAATCCCATATAGCGTTCATTTATAAACGTGACAGCAACACAAGGGTAGAGATGTGGTCTGCTTTCGCTTTCTGGCCTGATAATCACAATGTTAGTGGAGTTAATTGTCCAGTTCTCAATTGCATATCCATTGCCAACCCCGAGGTTTTCGTTAAAATAGTCAAAATACCGGCCGGTGCCATCAGAGTTAAAAGTCAGGGATTGGGAGCCATTCCTCCATTTGCCGATGATTTCAAGGCTCAAGTACGAGAAATTATTGGCATCCCGCGCATACCCCAAGGTATCACTTTTAAAAATTATAGTCAAGCTGTCTGAAGTCACATTGGTTATTGAAAGATGGTCTGCCAGGTCTTTTTCATCCCAGGTCGATAACACCACTGTGGATTCATCCAGTCTGTTCCAGTTGCCGTATGTAGAGTCAATCTCCCTTTGGGTCACTCCATTAAAAGTGATTTCCTTAAAATTGCCATTACTACGGAATTCGATTGTTTGACTGTAGCTGCATTCAGACATAAACCCAATTGGGGATCCCTTTTTTAAAACCCATCGGCCAATCATAGGATCTATGGGTTCAATAATATTATCTTTTTTCGTGATTCCTGTGTCGTTACCTGTTTTTGAGCATGCTGCAAGTAGTAGCGCCAGAAAAAAGGCTATCGAGGCAATTTTAACGTTGCAATTGATTGTCATGAAAACTATGTGTTTCACCGAATGCTGTAAAAATGATAAAAACTTGACTAAAATCATAAAATAGTCAAGTCTTTTTTCCTGTGACATTTGTTACACAACGGGCATTATGTTAAGTTAAGTATATTTGTTGCCGCTGCCCCACTTGTGCGGGACTAATGGAAGCTCGCGTGTATTTCAGAATCCTTGGCCGGGAGAATCTCTGCGGTGCGCCATTGCCGCATCATTTGCATCTTTGCTCTGTTGCTGTGTGTGCGCGGGGTTGCTTTTTTGAGCAATGCGGGTTATCTTTGTAAGATTGAAAAATTCGGATAAATAGTTGTGTATTATGACAAAGAAATCAAGTTTCCAGATTGCCCGCGCGGCGTACAGCCCTAAACTGCCGGACTCGTTGAAGGGCGCAGTCCGTTCTGCTGAAGGCGACGCGACGCAGTCCGTCGGCGACCAGGAGGAGATAAAGGCGCTGTTCCCCAACACCTACGGCATGCCGGTGGTGACATTCGAGGCTGACGGTGACTCCGCTCCCCTGCCGTGCAAAATGAATGTCGGAGTGATACTCTCCGGCGGCCAGGCCCCGGGCGGGCACAATGTCATCTCCGGGCTGTTCGACGGGATCAAGTCCCTGGACCCTGACAATCGCCTGTACGGGTTTCTGATGGGGCCGGGCGGACTTACCGATCACAAATATATGGAGCTTACCGCCTCTGTCATAGACGAATACCGCAATACTGGAGGTTTCGACATCATAGGGTCAGGCCGTACCAAACTGGAGGAGACGGACCAGTTCGAGAAAGGCTATGAAATCCTTAATGAGCTGGGCATCAAGGCTCTCGTGATAATCGGAGGCGACGACTCCAACACCAACGCCTGTGTGCTGGCGGAGTACTACGCCGCCAAGGGCTACGGCATCCAGGTCATCGGCTGCCCCAAGACCATCGACGGCGACCTCAAGAATGACCAGATTGAGACCTCATTCGGCTTCGACACTGCTTGCAAGACATACGGCGAGCTCATCGGCAATATCGAGCGCGACTGCAACTCCGCCCGCAAATACTGGCATTTCATCAAGCTCATGGGCCGCAGCGCCTCCCATATCGCTCTCGAATGTGCCTTGCAGACCCGTCCCAACATCTGTCTCATCTCCGAGGAAGTGGCCGCCAAGGGACAGAGTCTTGACGACATTGTCAATCACATAGCGGATATAGTCGCCAAGCGCGCTGCGGAAGGGCACAACTTCGGGACGGTGCTCATCCCCGAGGGGCTGATTGAGTTTGTCCCCGCCATCAAGAGCCTGATTTCAGAGCTCAATGACACACTGGCGACCGGAGAGGCCAAGTCAATAAGGCGTGAGGAGCAGATAGGCTACGTCAAGTCTCACTTGAGCCCCGCCAACCTGGCCACGTTCAACTCACTGCCTGAGGAAGTCGCCTCGCAGCTCGCGCTTGACCGTGATCCCCACGGCAATGTGCAAGTCTCCCTCATTGAGACCGAGAAACTTATCGCCCAGATGGTCGAAATCCGTCTGGACAAGCTCAAAGCCGAGGGCAAGTACAGCGGCAAGTTTGCTGCGCAGCATCATTTCTTCGGCTATGAGGGACGCTGCGCCGCCCCGTCCAATTTTGATGCGGACTACTGTTATTCCTTGGGCTTCAACGCTTCCCGTCTGATAGCCGACGGCAGGACAGGATATATGTCCGTAATACGCGACACTACCGCCCCCGCTTCCCGGTGGGTGGCCGGAGGTGTGCCTATAACGATGATGATGAACTTGGAGAAGCGCAACGGCAAGATGAAGCCGGTCATCCGCAAGGCTCTTGTGGATCTGGATGGCGCGCCGTTCAGGTATTATGCGGCGCACCGCAGCCAGTGGGCCATGGGAGCTGCCGAGTATACTTACCCGGGGCCCATCCAGTATTGGGGGCCTTCCGAGGTATGTGACAGGACTACGGAGACTCTCCGCCTGGAGCGTCCGATGCAAGAGGACAGATAAAGCGGGAAAGACATGACAGAGGCAGAGGCAAAGCGGAGGATTGAGCAGCTGCGCAGCACAATCAGGGACAACAGCCGGCGTTATTACGTTGACAATGCCCCTGTCATATCTGACTACGAGTTTGACCACCTGATGTACGAACTGGAGGATCTCGAAAGGGAGTTCCCCCAGTTTGTCACATCAGACTCCCCTACCCGCAGGGTCGGGAGTGACCTTGGCGGAGGCGACGGCAAGTTTGCCAAATATCCCCACCGCTATCCCATGCTGTCCCTGTCCAACACCTACTCCATCGGCGAAATAGAGGAATTTGCCGCGAGGGCCGACAAAATGCTGGGCGGCTCGGCTTTCAACTATTGCTGCGAGCTCAAGTTTGACGGCACGGCGATATGCCTCAATTACAGGCACGGCCGTCTTCGCCAGGCGCTCACGCGTGGTGACGGCGTGGTAGGAGATGATGTCACTGCCAATGTGCTGCGCATCTCCAACGTCCCGCATACGCTGTCAGGCACAGGCTGGCCGGATGACTTCGAGATACGCGGGGAGATTCTCATGCCGTACAAGTCTTTTGACGCCCTCAACGCCGAAAAAGAGATTGAGGGTGAGCCTCCGTTCGCCAACCCGCGCAATGCCGCGTCCGGCTCGCTCAAGCTGCTGGATCCTGAGGAGGTGGGGCGCAGGGGGCTTTTCTGCACCCTGTACCATATCCCAAGCGACACAGGCGGTTTTGAGACCCATGACGAGGCTCTCAAGGCTGCGGCATCATGGGGCTTGCCGGTATCCGAAGAGCGTAGGCTCTGTTCAGGCATAGCGGAGATCGAGGCCTACATCAACCATTGGGACTCCGCCCGCAAGTCACTTCCCTATGCCACTGACGGCATAGTCATCAAGATCAACCAGTTTGACTGCCAGCGGAGGCTCGGCTACACGGCCAAGTCCCCCCGGTGGGCCGTCGCGTTCAAGTTCCAGGCGGAGCGTGCCCTGACCCCAGTGCTGGGCATTGACTATCAGGTGGGCAGGACAGGAGCGGTCACTCCGGTGGCCAACCTCAAGCCTGTGCTCCTGGGCGGCACAACTGTCAAACGCGCCACGCTCAACAATGCCGACCAGATGGCGCAGCTCGACATCCATATCGGAGACTGGGTCTATGTGGAGAAAGGCGGGGAGATTATCCCCAAGATTACCGGTGTTGAACTCTCCCGCAGGACGCCCGAGTCCGCCGCTCCCCCGGCATTCCCGCGCGTCTGCCCTGACTGCGGCACTCCGCTTGTGCGCCCTGACGGCGAGGCTAAGTGGTTCTGCCCCAACGTGTCCGGCTGCCCTACGCAGCGCAAGGGCAGGATGCTTCATTTTATGTCCCGCAAGGCCATGAACGTGCTGGCCGGTGAGGCTACCGTGGACCAGCTCTATGACAAGGGGCTCGCGCAGGCCCCGTCAGACCTGTACCGACTCACAGAGCCGCAACTGCTGACATTGGACGGATGGAAAGACAAGTCCGCCAGGCGTTTCCTTGGGAGCCTTGATGAGTCGCGCGGAGTGCCGTTCGACCGGGTGCTCTTCGCAATCGGCATACGCTATGTCGGCGAGATATCCGCCAAGGCGGTTGCTCGCCACTTCGGCTCGATGGATGCGATTGCGTCCGCCAGCAAGGAACAGCTCATGGAAGTGCCTGATATAGGAGAGGTTATCGCTGACAGTATTGTGGATTTCTTTGCCGACGGGTCTAATGCCGAAGAAGTGCGCAGGCTCAAGGAGGCCGGCTTGAGGATGTCATTCTCTCAGGCGGACTCCCCTGCCCGCATATCTGACGCGCTGGAGGGCATGACCATAGTGATTTCCGGCAATTTCTCCGTCAGCCGCGATGACATCAAGAGGCTCATCACCCTGCACGGCGGCCGCAACAGCTCATCCGTCAGCAGCAAGACCTCATTCCTGCTGGCAGGGTCCAAGCCCGGGCCTGAGAAGCTGCGCAAGTGCGAGGAACTGGGCATCCGTGTGCTGGACGAGGGGGCGTTCAGGGCCATGCTGCCGTCCTCAGGCGCGGCGGACGCTGCCAGCAGTGAGTCCGCCCGGAGGCAGGAGACGGACGAGCCGACTTTGTTTTGACAGGCTATGGCGGAGCAGAAACAGATAAAGTCATTCAAGGACCTCCTCAAGATAGTGTCCTCGGACAGGATATGGTCATTCAGCGTGGAGGGGCTCTCGACCGCCAAGCGGAGGCTTGTGAGGTTCATTAAGCTGATGCGCATCATCCTGAACACGTTCGCGGAGAACAGGGTCGGCTTCCAATGTGTGGCGCTCAGCTATTTCTGCGCCATCGCGCTCATCCCGATGCTCGCCATCACTTTTGCCGTCACCGACGGCCTGGGCCTGACGGACAAGGTCACGGTGCTGCTGTACAGCATCATCCCCAACAATCCGGAGATGATTAACGTAATAGTGGAGAAAGCGGGCAATATCATCCAGGTCGCGAAGTCAGGCGCCGCCGGAGCCATCAGCGCAGTGTTCTTCATCTGGGCCGTCATCTGGATGATGTTCCAGGTCGAGCGCGTGTTCAACAACGTGTGGGGCATGCGCAAGGTGCCGCGCAAGCTGTTCAAACGCTTCTCTTTCTATTTCCTCGCCCTGATATTGCTCCCGTTCATCATCGTGATGTTCGGCTTCGGGATAATGATGTACTCCAATTTCTTCACCTGGCTCAACATCGATTTCGGTGAATGGAAATTCATTCCCAAGCTTCTCAGCTGGATCATTTTCTATGTGCTGACGGTGTTCACGCTGACGCTCATGTTCAAGTACATCCCTGCGACCAAGGTGCGCCTTAAGCCCGCGCTGACCGCTGCCGCCGTGACCGCTGCGGTCTTTGTGGTCTTCCAGTACCTTTACTTGCAGACCCAGATGTTCGTCACCAGGCTCAATGCCGTGTACGGAGCCATCGCCGCAGTGCCGCTGTTCCTGATGTGGCTCAATTACAGCTGGCAGATAGTGATGTATGGGGCTGAGCTCAGCTACGGCATACAGAATATTGACAACTACGACATCCCCGATGACATGACCATCGGAGACTTCTCGCGCTCCCTGACGAGGGAGGCACGGTTCAAAAGGGACAGCGAATGAGTTTCTCCAAGTTTACACCTCAGGACTACGCGCTGATAACGCGTGAATATGCCGAGCTCAAGGAGCTCGCCAAGGGGCGGTGCGCCAATGAGCGCGAGCTGGGGATAGTGCAGAAGGCCTTTGAATTTGCCAATGAGGCGCACAAGGATGTCCGCCGGCGTTCGGGCGAGCCGTACATCCTGCACCCGATTGCGGTCGCCAAGATAGTCATCACTGACATCGGGTTGGGATACAAGTCCATAGCCGCCGCTCTGCTGCATGACGTGGTGGAGGATACGGAGTACACTACGGAAGACATACGCAACCTCTTCGGGGACAAGATCGCTTCGCTGGTGGACGGACTGACCAAGATCAAGACCGTCCTTGACAACGAGAACAAGGACCACGCCCTGCTCACCGAGAGCGTGCAGGCCGAGAACTTCAAGCGCATCCTGCTGACTCTCAACGATGATGTGCGGGTCGTGCTCATCAAGCTGGCTGACCGTCTGCACAACTGCCGCACAATCGAGTACATGCCCGAGCACAAGCGCGAGAAGATACTCTCCGAGACGATGTTCATATTCATCCCCCTCGCCCACCGGCTCGGCCTGTACAGCATCAAATCCGAGATGGAGAATATCTGGCTGAGATACAAGGAGCCTGACGCCTACAACGACATCAGCGCGCGCATCAGCCAGAATGTCGAGGCGAGAGAGAAAGACATCGACGACTTCATCGCCCCCATAGATGCAGCCTTGCGCAAGGCCGGCTTTGACTTCCGCATCATCAAGCGTGTCAAGACACCTTACTCGATATGGCACAAGATGCTGACAAAGCATGTGTCGTTTGACAAGATCTATGACCTGTATGCCGTGAGGATAGTGTTCAATCCCGACACTGACGGGCAGGAGACGGAGCGGGACCAGTGCTACCATGTGTTCTCCATCATCACAGGCCTCTACCAGTACCAGCCCGAAAGGGTGCGTGACTGGGTCAAGCAGCCCAAGAGCAACGGATATGAGGCCTTGCACTGCACCCTGATGAGCCATGCCGGCGTATGGGTGGAGGTGCAGATACGCACCAAGCGAATGGACGACATCGCCGAGAAAGGAATAGCCGCCCACTGGGCGTACAAGCGTGAGGGCTTTGTCTCCGAGAATGACAGCGAGATGGACAACTGGCTCTCCAAGGTCAAGGAGATACTTTCCGGCACAGACAATCTCAACGCCGTCGAACTGCTCGACATCATTCACGAAGACCTGACCTATTCGGAGATAACGGTGTTTACCCCCAAAGGCCAGCAGAAGACCATCCAGAACGGGGCGACGGCACTTGATTTCGCTTATCAGATACACACGGAGATAGGCAACCGTGCCATAGCCGCCAAGGTCAACCAGAAGCTCGTGCCGCTCTCGCAGAAGCTCAAGGCCGGCGACATGGTGGAGATCATCACTGCGGAGAGCGGTCACCCCAAGATAGAGTGGCTGCACTTCCTGCGCACCAGGCATGCCATTTCCATCGTGATGGACTATTTCCGCGACAACAATGCGGGGCTTGTCGTCGAGGGCAGGCACAAACTTGAGGGCATCCTCCAGCAGCGCGGGGAGAAAATCACCAATGACACCCTCAAGAGGCTGCTCGCCGGCTCCAACCTGACGTATGTGGATGAGCTGTATTTCCGGATAGCGGTGGGAGTCATCACCCCGGAGCGGATATCCGGCATACTCTCCGACCCGCAGTATTCTGCCAGCAAGGCCCCGATACGCAGCCGCTTCGGGCGCAAGGAGGAGTTTGTCATCGCGTCCTGCTGCAATCCCATCCCGGGAGACCCGATTATCGGCATCAAGAGTCCCAACGGGGTGCTCACCATTCACAAGAAGACTTGCAAGGAGGCCGACAAGATCGCCTCTACTCATGGGGACTGGGTGGTGGTGCCGGAATGGTCGAGCTTGAGATCGTCAGGAGAGTACCCGGTGCGGATTGAGCTGGACGGGCTGGACAGGATAGGCATGCTCAACGAGATCACCAAGTACATTTCCCTGAACATGGGCGTCAATATCCGGGGCATATCCCTCAAGACCGAGAGCGGCATTTTCGAGGGGCATATCGACATGCTCGTCAAGGACAGGGAGGCCGTGGATGAGATTATCCGCAAGCTGGAGTCTATCCCCGGGGTGCAGAACGTAACGAGGATACACCAATGACAAGCCCGATGAAGACATTAAGGAGGCTCTTTGCCAGATTTTTCCCCGTGCTGCCGGTGACGGCCGTGCTGGTTCCCCTTTTTGCCGCCAGATCCTGCGCCAACACGACAGGAGCGCCTACGGGAGGTGACAAGGACACCATTCCGCCGTACCTGTATGCGGCCTCGCCCGCAACCAATGTCCGGCGTGTCCCCCTGACGGGCGCGAGGTTCGTATTTTCGTTCGACGAATATGTCACGATCAAGAAAGCCTCCAACATCACCCTCTCCCCGCCTGTCAAAGCCGGCTCCGTCAAGTCCAAGCTGCGGGGCAAGAGCGTTGTGGTCACGATAGAGGACACTCTGCGCCCAAACGCCACGTACACCATTGAGTTTACGGACGCCATTGCCGACAACAACGAGGGAAACATGTTCCCGGGGTACACGTATGTGTTCTCGACTGGGGACCGCATTGACTCCATGATGGTCACGGGAGTGGTGCGCGACTGCGGGACGCTCCAGTCCGTCAAGGGCGCAAAGGTGCTGATGTACACAGACCTGAGCGACTCCGCAGTATTCAAGTCTCCGCCCGACGCGATGGCCTTGACCGACGACTGGGGCTATTTCTGCATACGCAACATACCGGACACCCTTTACCGCATGTACGCTGTCACGGATGACAACAGCAACAGTCTCTACGACCCCGGGACAGAGTCCGTGGCCTTCATAAGTGACACCATACGGCCTGTCACTGTCGTAAACGACTCGCTGCCGGAAGTGCTCAAGTTTGAGATGACTGACACGGTGTCCTGCCGCCTCCGCAAGGAGGAGTTCGAGCTCAACCTGTTCAAGGAGGCCAACGCCACCCAGTACATCAAGAACAGCGGCCGCACGTCTGACAGGGCATGTTTCATATCGTTTATGGCACCCAAGGCCCATATTGACACGATGTGGATTGCCGGAGTGCCGGCGGACAGGCTGATTACGCAGTTCAACCCTGTCCGGGACAGCCTGGAAATATGGGTCAATGACCGCCGCGCCATGCCGGACACGTTCCACCTGATGGTCAACTATCTCAAGAGCGACAGCCTCGGGGCGCTCACGCCATTTACCGAAGAGGTCAAACTGGTCAATCCCGTCCCCGCCAGGGTCGCCCGCCGCAACAGGGGCAACATCAAGCATGAGGACACGACCTGTGTGGTGAAAACCGACGCTTCGGGCGAGACCGTGGAGGAGAACGGAGTGACTCTGGATTTCAGGGACCCCATCGTGAGCGCGGTGTTTGACTCCGTGCATTTCTACAGCGTCAATCCGCGCCAAGTCGAGGAGGAATGCACATTCTCCGCTGTGCAGGACAGCCTCAACTTGAGGGTGTATCATATCAGGCCAGATGTCGCCATGCGGACAGGATATGACTACAGGGTCAAGATTCCGGAGGGCATTTTCATGGACATCAATGGCTTCCGTTCCGACAGCGCGGAGGTCAAGTTCCGGCTTCCGGACGACAGCAAGCTCAGTTCGCTGACGCTGAATCTCACAGGCGTCAGCGGCCCCAAGTACATAATTGACTTGCTCAATGAGCAGAAGAGTTCCGTCTTGCGCCAATACGTCGCCGCCTCGGACACCACGGTCACATTCCGCTACCTCAAACCGGCCAAATACTGCCTGCGCCTGACGGAGGACGCCAACCGCAACGGCCTCGTGGACACCGGCGACTTGCTCGCGCACCGGCAGCCCGAGAAGGTGCTCTTCTACAAGTTGGACGGTGAGAACGAGTATATTGACATACAGGAGTCGTCTGACATCGACCAGAGCATCGATGTAGGACATCTCTTCGGACATTCACAAGGACATGATGCGCAGGAGGATGTACAATAGGGCCGCCATGATGGCGCTGTGCCTGTGCATGGGCGCGATTGCCGCTGCGGGCAGGCCTGACAGCCTCGTCACGTCCGTTGTGCCGGGGCTGGAGATTGACACCGTCGTGACACGTCAGAAGTTTGTCATCAACAACTACTCCCTGATTGGGGTCGAGTATGGCGTCACCCGCAACTCCATGTCGTTCAATCCCACATACAGCCAGGAAGCGTTCATGTCGCCCGGCTATGTCGGGGTCACATATACCCGTTATTACAAGATGTTCGGCTACATGCCGTATTTCGGACTGCAGGCTGGTGTCTTCTGCGGGCAGGAGGGCTACAAGTTCAAGGAGAACAAGGACACCGGCTACACCCAGACCATTCAGGGCGCTACCAAGGCCACATACAAGGTGGTGGAAGTGCCGTTGATGATGGAGGCGCATGCGGACTTCAGCAATTTCAAGATAATGGCTGACATCGGGCCTTACGCCGGCTGGCGCCTCAATATCCGCCGTTACGGGGACAATGTGGATGACAGTTACCGCGACAGCTTCCTTGACACGGACAGGAGGTGGGATTATGGGCTGTACGGAGGGGTCGGCGTGGGGCTGGTGTTCTCCCCTGTTGAGTTCCATATACGCTTGCGCGTGCGCTATTCGTGGGGAACGCTCTACGACCCGGACTGGTACAGCCAGTACTATTACCGTTTCGCCTACCCGTTTGACCTGATGTTGAGCGCGGGGGTGCATTTCCAGTTGACCAAACGCACGGGCAAGACAAGAGCCATGCTGCGCAAGGAGGCATACGACAGCGTTTACAATTCGAGCAAATGAGACCCTGCCAGAGCGATACAGCCGTCTCAATCGGGGACGTCACCATAGGAGCCGGACGGCCGATAGCTGTCCAGACCATGTGCAACACGCATACCTCCGACGTGGATGCCACGCTGGAGCAATGCCGCAGGATGGCGGCTGCCGGCGCGGACATCATACGCATCACCGTGCCCGGAATATCAGATGTGCAGCATATCAAGTCGGTACGGGAGAGCCTGCGAGCTGAGGGCATACGCGTCCCAATAGTCGCCGACATCCATTTCAGCGCACAGACTGCCAAGGCCGTGGCCCCGTTTGTGGACAAGGTGCGCATCAATCCCGGCAACTTCCACCCCGACCATACGCAGGCCCGGCTGCGTTTTGCCGAACTGCTGGACGTGTGCAGGGAGCATGGCACGGCGGTGCGCATCGGTCTCAACCACGGCTCCCTCGGCTCATACATCACTTCGCTCTACGGCAACACTCCGCTTGCGATGGCGCAGGCGGCGATGGAGTGGGTAGGGATATGCAGGGACAAGGAATTTGACAATGTGGTCGTGTCCCTCAAATCCAGCAACACTCGTGTAATGGTGGACGCATACCGGTTGCTCGTGGAGGAGATGCGGCGTTCGGGACACGTATATCCCTTGCATGTCGGTGTCACCGAGGCCGGCAACGGCGACTCCGGACGCATCAAGTCCTGCGTGGGCATCTCCGCCCTGCTGGAGGACGGGATTGGGGATACTCTGCGAGTCTCCCTGACAGAAGACCCGGTGAATGAGATTCCTGTAGGCCGCTACCTTGCCGAGCGTTACAGGGGGCTGCGCACATCCGGGCTGCGTGAGGTGAGTATGGACGGACGCAAGGCAGCTGCGGACTATCGCGGAGTATCCAAGGAGCAGCTGATTGCCGATGTGTCGTGCGACTTTGGCAAAGCTCTGCTGGACAAGGAAATAGATGATATTGAGCTGGTCTCGGACTACGGGGCGGAATATGACGCGTACATCGCGGATGAGCTGATGCAGGCATGCAGGAGACGATTCTACAAGCCGGAATATATAGCCTGCCCGGGCTGCGGGAGGACGATGTATGACTTGCAGTCTGCATTTGAGGAGGTGAAATCACGCACCTCCCATCTCAAAGGAATGGTGATAGCCGTGATGGGCTGCATTGTCAACGGACCCGGCGAAATGGCGGACGCCGACTGGGGCTATGTCGGCGAAGGCAAGGGGATGGTGTCCATTTACCGGGGCAAGACTCCCCTGCTGCGGCATGTCCCTCAGGACAAGGCGGTGGATGAGCTGCTGCGCCTGATAGAGTCTTCGGACTCGTAGCGGTCCAGAGCCTCGGACATCAGCTTGGCACCGAGATCTGAAATCTCTTCGCCCTTGGTATAGTCGAGGATAGACAACGAGTCATAAGAGTCCATGCTCAAGGTGACGAGCACGTCCGGAGGGCACATCTGCGTCTCCAGCTTGGCGATGGTATGGTTTGCGATTGCAAAAGAGCGGGTGATCAGCGACACATAGTCGTTGTCTTTTTCCACGGGAGCTGAACTCTGGAGTTTTTTCCTTTCGCGCAGGCTGTGCACCAGCGTCCTCCCCTCATCGCTGACGGCCTTGACCTTTTCGAGCAGCGACCCGGCGTTGCCGATGCTCTCTGCAATCGCCTTGCGCCTCTCGTCGGTCTCTTCCTGATGCTGCCGCATGTTCTTGAGGAACTCCGTAATCCCTTCAGCATCTGTCGTGTTAACGTCAAAGCCAACCAGAATGTCGTGACCGCTTCGGGCGACACGGCTCAGGGGGAATGTGCTCACCAGCCCGCCGTCTATGAAAGTGTGGATGCCGCTGTCCACTGGCTTGAACATGGACGGAATGGATATCGATGAGCGTATCGCGTCAAAGAGGGGGCCGCTGCGGAACTCGAACGCCTCCCCCGTATAGAGGTCAGTCGCCACGGCGACGAACGGGATCTGCAGGTCTTCTATCCGCACATCCGGCACGACGGTCTTGATGGCGCTGATTATCTTGTCGCCCTTGAGCAGGTAGTTGCGTCCTATGGAGAAGTCCAGCAGCTTCATTATCTGCCAGTTGGACAGATTGAAGAGCCATGCCTTAAACTCCTCCAGCCTCCCGGCGGCGTAGATGCCGCCCACGAGCGATCCTATCGATGAGCCAGCGACGGAGGTGATGCGGTATCCGCGTCTGCAAAGTTCCTCTATGGCTCCCATGTAGGCAAAGCCCCTCGGCCCGCCGCTGGACAGGACGAGAGCCACGTCCTTGGTGTTGTCTGTCATAGTCTGTCAAAGAAGATTGAAAACGAGCATGTAGATGCATCCTGCCGGCAATGCCGTGAGTGTGCTGTCAAAGCGGTCCAGCAGCCCGCCATGGCCAGGAACGGCAATTCCGCTGTCCTTGACCCCAAAGGCGCGTTTCCAGATGGACTCGAAGAGGTCGCCAAACACTCCTGCCACGCTCATCACGACTGCAAGGGCGACGCTGTGCGCCGCGCTGATGTCAAGCAGATTCGCAAAATGCAGCACAAGCGCCCCGGCGACTGCCATGGCCACACCTCCTGCAAGGCCTATCCAAGACTTCTTGGGGGAAATGACAGGGCACAGCTTCTTGCTGTCCGGTCTCTGCCCGAACGCCGTGCCAAGCAGGTACGCGCCGACATCTGAACACCAGATGATGGCAAAGAAGCATATCAGGGGCATGCCGTCGAAACTCCCGCCGCTGAACGCGACCAGATTGGACATAGCCATCGGTACCGCGATGTACAGCAGCCCAGTGAATATGTAAGACACCTTGGTGATGTCCTGGAGCGGCCCCTTGCGCAGGGTCAGCACGGTGCACACGATGATGCAAAGGCAGCAGAACGCGGGGATGAGCAGACATTTGAGGCTTGCCGTTCCGGACGCGGCGAGGCTCGCTGTGACAATTGCCGCTGCGGCGGTCAGCAGTCCCATGCATCTCAGGAGCGTGTCGCTCTTGCCGATGGCAAGAGTGCAGAACTCGTGCATCAGCACAATGGTCACAAGAGTCGTGAGCGTGACGAACGCGTACTGGTTGAGCAGGCAGCCGACGGTAAGAGCGACCACCGCCGCGCCCGCGATTGTCCTTGTCAATCCGTTCTTCATGCCTCAGCCGGCTTGACCTTGGGGCCGAGTATGGCCTCAACGTCATCAGCGAATATGACTTCCTTTTCGAGGAGCAGCGCCGCAACTTTGAGGAAACCGTCCATGTGCTCCTTGAGAATGCCCATTGTCCTGTCGTGTATGCTGCCCACGAGCTTCTTGACCTCCTCGTCCATCAGCTCCGCAGTCTTCTCGCTGTAGGGCTTTGTGAGGTCATATCCTCTCGCCCCGGTGGAATCATAGAACGACAGCTGCCCCACATCCTCGCTCATGCCGTAGTCCTTGACCATGGCATAAGCCATGTTGGTCAGGCGTTCGAGGTCGTTCTGCGCCCCGGTGCTGGGCTCCCCGTTGACAATCTCCTCCGCCACTCGGCCGCCGATGAGCGAGCACATCTCGTCAGTCATCTGCGAGCGTGTCCATATCTTGCGCTCCTCAGGCAGATACCAGGCTGCTCCGAGGGACTGGCCGCGCGGAATCAGGGTCACCTTGAAGAGAGGGTTGGCGTTGGGCAGCAGCCAGCTCACCACGGCATGTCCGGCTTCATGGTGGGCGATAGTGCGTTTCTCTTTGGCTGTCATCACGCTCTTTTTGCGCTCCAGCCCGCCGATGATGCGGTCTACGGCATCGAGAAAGTCCTCCTTGTCGATTTCGGTCTTGTTCTTGCGGGCTGCGGTGAGCGCGGCTTCGTTGCAGACATTGGCTATGTCGGCTCCGGAGAACCCGGTCGTGTGCTTCGCCATGAAGTCGAGGTCGAAGTCCCCGGCCACCTTGAGGCCGCGCATATGCACCTGGAATATCTCCTTACGCTCCTCCAGCTCCGGCAGCTCCACATGTATCTGGCGGTCAAAACGCCCTGCCCTTGTCAAGGCCTTGTCGAGAATGTCAGCGCGGTTGGTGGCCGCCAGGACAATGACGCCGCTGTTGGAGGCGAAACCGTCCATCTCGGTAAGGAGCTGGTTGAGCGTGTTCTCGCGCTCATCGTTGGAGGAGAATCCGGCATTCTTGCCTCTCGCCCGGCCGACCGCGTCAATCTCATCTATGAAGACGATGCACGGAGCTTTCTGCTTGGCCTGCGCGAACAAGTCGCGAACCCGGCTTGCGCCCACGCCAACGAACATCTCCACGAAATCAGACCCGCTGATGGAGAAGAAAGGCACATTCGCCTCCCCCGCCACGGCCTTGGCCAGCAATGTCTTGCCAGTCCCCGGAGGCCCGACCAGCAGGGCCCCTTTGGGAATCTTGGCACCGAGGGCGGTATATTTCTTGGGATTCTTGAGGAAGTCCACTATCTCCATAACCTCCTCCTTGGCCCCGTACATGCCGGCGACATCCTTGAATGTCACATTGACCATGTTCTTGTCCGCGAGCTTGCCAGTGGATTTGCCTACAGAGAACGGGTTGGGGCCGCCTCCAGCACCTCCGGCTCCGCCTCCCAGGTTCCTGAAGCTGCGGAACATCCACACCCAGAGCACTACCATCAGCAGCAGCGGGATCAGCCATTCGGCCGCCGTGCTCCAGAACTTGGGGTCATTCTCCATGATGACAGGCACCCTGGATCCCTCTTCGAGCCTGGAGTTGAGTGCGCCGAACTCGGTCTCTGGGTCGAACCTGCCCGAGACCAGGAAATAGAACTGCGGTGATTTCTTGGGCGCGACCCCGTCCGGAAACAGGTCAGTGTACTTGCCTACCGATCCAGGCTTGAGCGAGACATTGCCCTTGTAATCGTTGCGCACGAAATGGATCTCCTTGACATCACCCTGAAGCACCATCTCCTGCACATCCGCCCACTCTATCTTCTGCGGGACTCCTCCCGGGGTCTTGAACATGAAATAGCCAAGCCCTACAAGCAGGAGGATATATAGCCACGAGAGGCTTGGGCGCCCCTTCTTCTTATTATTCTTGTCTGCCATCGTCTGTCGTCTGCTGCGTTTTGCCGGCTGATGTCTTGCGCACGGAGGGGCTGCGGTATTTGTACTGCTTGCGCGGGGCATCCGCCCACAGCTCTTCGAGCCTGTAGAACTCGCGGTACTCTGTCAGGAACACGTGCACGACAATGTAGCCGAAATCGATTATGTTCCAAAAATTATTCTCAAGGCCCTGCATGCGCAGCGGCTTCATCCCGAGCTTCTCTTTGGCCTCTTTGAGGATGTTGTCCGTGATGGCGGACACGTTGGTAGTGGAGTCCGCGCTGCATATAAAGAAAAAATCGGTAATCGAAGAACCGGCTGGCCGGAGGTCAAGGGATACCGCATCCTGTGCTTTCTTGTCAAGGGCGGCGTCCGCCAGGACACGCAGGTCGTGAGTTATCATTTTGGAATCTTAATTGTTATCTTTGCGCGGCAAATTTAAACAAAAACCGCACCAATGGCAAGCAGACCGGCAATAACGTGGTATGACAGCATCGACTCTACCAACAGTGAGGCCCGCAGGCGCCTCGGCGAGCTTGACAATCTGTCAGTCCTCTCTGCCAGATACCAGACAGCGGGACGCGGGCAGGGAGACCACAGCTGGCACAGCCGCCCCGGCGAGAACCTCATGTTCTCCGTGATTCTCAAGTTCGGCCGCCCCGGAGGCCTCGCGCGGCTGGAGGCCTCGCGCACACTGCTCATCACCGAGATTATCACTGTAGCTGTACGGGAGTTCCTGCTGGACGGCTTCGGCGTGGACTGCCGGATCAAATGGCCAAACGACATCTATGTCGCTGACCGCAAGCTGTGCGGCATCCTCATTGAAAACGTGCTGTCCGGCAAGGAGGTGGACACCAGCATTATAGGAGTAGGGCTGAATGTCAACCAGACTGTCTTCCCGGAAGACCTGCCCAACCCCGTGTCGCTTGCCGTCCTGACAGGCAGGACTTATGATCTGGAGAAGACCATGCAGGCTCTTGCCGGCCGCATAGCCGAGATGGCGGACAAGTCCTGCACACAGGATGGACGCTCCTGGCTGGACAGGGAGTTCAATCAGCACATGTTCAAGCTGCCCGGCGATACGCGCTCTCTCTGAGCGCCTTGATTGCGGATGCCCGGTCAGCATGCCTGTAGATGGAACTTGCGGCCACGAGGATGTCTGCTCCTGCGTCGTGCAACTCTCCCGCGTTGTCGGGTGACACTCCCCCGTCCACTTCTATCTGGCATTGCGCTCCTTGGCGGATAATCTCGCTGCGGAGAGCCGCCACTTTGCCCGTCGTCTCAGGGATGAACCGCTGGCCTGAGAAGCCGGCGAACACCGACATCACCAGCAGGTAGTCCGCGTCCGCGATATAGGGGACGACATCTTCAAGCGGCACATCCGGATTGAACGCCAGGCCTGCCCGCACCCCGAGGGAACGCGTCCGGCGGAGCAGTTCGCCCGGGTCTGTCCCCGCGCTCAGCGCGGCCTCCAGGTGGAAGCTTATGAGTCCGGCTCCGGCTTTGGCGAACGGTTCGATCCATTTCTCCGGATGCACCACCATCAGGTGCACGTCCATGGGGATGCGCGCGGCGCTTGACACGGCCTGCGCGACCACGATTCCCATGGAGATGTTGGGCACGAACGACCCGTCCATGACATCAACATGGATCATGTCCGCGGCGTCATTGAGAATCTGGACTTCCTCTCCGAGCCGCAGGAAATCAGCGGACAGTATGGACGGGGCTATCTGTAGTGGCATACGACTTCAGTGAGGAGGCTGACAAACCTGTCCATGGAGGCGAGCTCAAGCCTCTCCCCAGGAGCATGCACCCCCCTGAGGGTCGGGCCGAATGAAATCATGTCCAGGTCAGGGAATTTCTCGAGGAAGAGACCGCATTCCAGGCCGGCATGGATGGCCAGCACGAGCGGCTCCTCGCCGAACAGGCGCTTGTATGCTTCCACGCAGACTGCAAGGATATGGGACTTGGGATTGGGCTTCCATCCCGGATAGGGGAAGAGGTGCTCTACCTTGCCTCCCGCCAGCTCAAAGTGAGCCTGGACGCGGTCCTTGATCGCGTCCTTGGCGGACTCGACGGAGCTGCGCTCGCTCAGCGTGATGAGAAAAGAGCCGGGGCCGTCAGGCTGCCTGACAGACGCGAGGTTGTCTGAGGTCTCCACCAGTCCGGCGATGTTCTGGTCCATGGCATACACCCCGTGAGGGCAGGACCAGAGCAATGAGGCGAAGATGCGGCTGTCTGCTTCTGACATGGCTTCGTCCGGCCGGCTCACCGGCTCGGCCTTGACAGCGGCTCCGGGGTCGGAGACTGCAAACTCGTCCCGCAGGATGGCTCCGAACGCGGAGAACGCCGCCGAAACGCCGTCAGGGTCTGCTGTCACAATGACGGCCTCGCACTCGCGGGCGATGGCGTTGGACTTGCCTCCCCCTTCAAATGACGCCAGTCTCCATCCGCTCTGCGAATGCAGGAACCGGGACATCTGCTGCACCGCGTTGACGCGCCCCTTGTTGATGTCATCTCCGCTGTGCCCGCCCATCGTGCCGCCGAGCGTCAGCCGCAGGGCCCTCTCCCCGGCATCGACGGGGGATGCGGGATACCGCAGCGTGACTTGGGTGTTGACTCCGCCGGCGCAGCCTATAAAAAGCTGCCCCTCGTCCTCGGAGTCCAAGTTTATCAGCGTCTTGCCTGTAAAGAAGCCGCTCTCCAGAGCCTGCGCACCGTCCATGCCCGTCTCTTCCGAGACAGTGAACAATGCCTCGACCTTGCCCATCTTGAGGCCGCTCGTGAGCAGGGCCAGGCTGGCCGCCACTCCAATGCCGTCGTCAGCTCCGAGCGTAGTCTCCGGGGCGATCATCCATCCGTCACGTATCTCGTAGTGTATGGGGTCTTTGGAGAAGTCATGCCGGCTGCCCGCCACTTTCTCGCACACCATGTCCTGGTGGCTCTGCAGCACTATGGTCGGGATGCTCTCGCAGCCTTGTGAGGCTCCCTTTGTAATCAGCACGTTGCCGATGGCGTCGCGCTTGGCCTCAAGCGAATGCTCCGCAGCGAAGCGCAGCAGGTACTCTGTCATGGGAGCCTCATGTCCCGACTCCCTTGGGATAGCGGTGATTTCCCGGAAAATGTCCAGGACTCTCTGAACGTCCATAAAGTCTGTCGTCTAGTGTGTCTCAGGCGGCAGGCGCAATCATCCTCTCTATGTCTATTACGTACTGTTTGAATGTGCGGTCTGTGGCAATCAGGTCAGTGACGGTGTTGCAGGCGTGGAGCACCGTCGCGTGATCCTTGCCTCCTATCTCCGCGCCGATAGTGGCGAGGGAGCATCCCGGGATATGATTGCGGCACAGGTACATAGCTATCTGACGTGCCTGCACGATCTGTCTTTTGCGCGAGCTGGACAGCAGCATGCTCTTGTCCAGGGCGAAATAGTTGCACACCGCATCTTCCACGCTCTGGATGGTGACATCCGACTGCGAGTCCCCTATCAGGCTGTCAGTCACTTGCTCCGCAAGAGCGAGAGTGACCTCCTGATGCGCGAGTGTCGCGTGTGCGATGAGCGATATGAGCGCGCCCTCCAGCTCACGGAAGTTGGTGTTGATCTTGTCCGCCAAGTACTCGAGGACTGTCTCGTTCACTTGTGCGCCCTCGCGGATGCACCTGGAGCGGAGCATGTCCAGCCTGGTGGAGTAGTCCGGGCGGTGCAGCTCCACCGCCAGTCCCCACTTGAAGCGCGAGAGCAGCCTCTCCTCGAAATTCTGCAAGTCCGCCGGTGAGCGGTCGGAGGTGAAGATAAGCTGCTTCCCTGTCTGGTGCAACGCGTTGAAGATGTTGAAGAACGCATGCTGCGACCCCTGTCCGAGCAGATCCTGGATGTCATCCATGATCAGCACGTCAATCCTCGAGTAGAACGCGAGGAAGTCCGTCAGCTTGTTGCGCACCGTGACCGCGTCCACGTACTGTGTCTTGAACTCGTTGCCAGTGACATACAGCACCACGAGGTCGGGGAACTCCTTGTTGACGCGGATGCCTATGGCCTGCGCCAGGTGAGTCTTGCCGAGACCGGGGCCGCCGAAAATGAACAGCGGGTTGAAAGGGGTCTTGCCCGGCGCGGCGGAGATGTTCTCCCCCGCCGTGACTCCCATCCTGTTGCACTCGCCCTCGACAAGGTTCTCAAAGCAGTACACCGGATTGAGGCGCGGCTTGATGTTGAGCTTGCGTATGCCGGGATAGACGAACGGATTGGGGCTGCCCGTCTGCGCGAAAGTCTGGACGGAGACTGTCGGGTTGACCGGCTCTGTCCCATGCGCGGCGGAGAATGTCATCGTGGGGGCGGTGCGGACCGGGCGTATCGTGTACATGAGCTTGGCTCCTGCACCTATGACACGCCTGAGCGTCATCTTGATGACATCAAGGTACTCGCTCTCGAGGATGTCCCTGAAGAAGTCCGAGGGGACCTCGAGGGTGAGAGTCGACTCTACCATGGAGACTGCCTTGACAGGCTTGAACCAGGTGGCGAACTTTTGCGGCTCCACTATCTGCTCGATGAGCCGCAGACAGTTGTCCCAAACGTCGATATGTTTTGCCTGTTGTTCCATGGTGAATCGGGAAGCAAAATTGGGTGAAAAAAAAGTTATAAAAAAATTTTGCTCCTGTTGTATTTGAGGAAAGAAAGTGCTAAATAAGGGTTTGCTAAACGGTTAATGCACGTGCTTTGCATATTGCGTTGTATCAATTATTTAACGCATGTGCTCAGTGTTTGCGAATGCCCTTCTGGACGCTTCAGGGGCGTATTGCCTCTGTCCTTGAGCCGTCAATGATGCGGACAAAGAAAGCGTCCTTGAACTGGGCCTTGAGGCTGCGGTAGTTTTTGGCGGCCTCTTCCCTGTCCTCCGAGACCCCGAGAACGTACCTGTTGATGCCTCCGCTGCTCAATTTGACGAAGCTGTGCCCTTTGAAGGCCGGGTCTCCGGGCTTGAGGTCTCGGGACACCGCCATCACCTGTGTGCCGTACCGGGCAGCCCCGGCCGTCTTGGCCGAGTCCGGAGCGGGGGCCGCGCTGTCCCCTCCTCCCAGCGAGACGGAAGCGTCATATTCCTTTTTGTATTCCGCGAAAGCGTCAAAAGTGCGTTCCACAAGCGTCTCGAGGCTCTTGGAGTTGCGGAGCTGGGCGAGGTCGGAGGGATTGGTGATGAAGCCGTATTCGAGCAGCACCGCCGGCATTGAGGCCTCGCGCAGGACTGCGAAGTTGCCCTGCATCACACCCCAGTTCTTGCTGAAAGGCCCTTTGTCCCCGATATGCGCGGATACCTTCTCGGCAAAGGAGAGGCTCTGCTCGCGATAGGCGTTTTGCAGGAGCTGGAGCATGATTTGGGATTCCGGGCTGGAATCGAAGTCGCCGTACTTGGTGCGGTAGTCGTCTTCGAGGTAGATGACGGAATTCTCCCGCTTGACGATGTCGAGGTTGACGTCGTAGGAGTCATAGCGCCTGGAAGACGACTGCCCGAGGATGTAGGCTGAGAACCCGTTGACCGTTCTGGACTTGGCCGATGCGTTGATGTGAATGGAAATGAAGAGCCTTGCCCCGGCTTTGGATGCCGCGCTGGCCCGGTCGCTCAAAGGCACGAACACGTCCGAGCTGCGCGTCAGTACCACTTGCATGTCCGGATATGCCTCACGGATACGTTTGGCGAGCATCTTGGACATCTTGAGGGTGAGGGTCTTCTCATATGTCTTCTTGTCAGGGCTGACGGTGCCCGCGTCCTTGCCGCCGTGCCCGGCGTCAATCACGACAGTGTTGAGAGTCAGGTCATCCGCCAAGGCGGGTGCTGCCGCGCCGATGAGGGCGGCAAGTGCTGAAATGAGAGCGATGGCTCTGCCTGTCAAAGACTGCATTCTTGGTTAACTTGGAAATATGTGCTACTTTTGTTGTTTGCAAATATAGAAAATATCCCGCTTGAAAAAAGCAGCCCGCATACTTCTCCTGCTCATGGCCTTGGCTCTCCTGCTCGTGCCGGAGCTTGTGTGTGGCGCACAGGGGAGACGCCGCGGCAGGCGCGGTGCTGTGCCTCATGTCACAGTGCAGCTGGATTCGGCGGCACGTGCCAGACAGGACTCCCTTGACAGGGAGGAGGAACTGCGGCAGACGGCTGATTCCCTGCACAGGCTTGACTCCTTGGACATGCTTGGCAAGAGCTCCCTCAAGGTACCGGTGTTCACCAGCGCCGGGGATTCCATCGTGGACGTGTTCACCGAGGGCAGGAGGCTGAGGTACTACTACGGGGGCGTGACAGTGGAGTACGATGACATGAAGCTCTCTGCTGACTACATGGAATATGACATGCAGACCGGCGTGGTCTATGCCAGAGGGACTTACGACTCTCTTGCCGGGGAGTGGAAAGGCCGCCCCGAGATGACGCAGGGCTCGCAGCAGTACAAGATGGAGGAGCTGCGCTACAACTTCAACACGCGCAAGGCCCGCATCACCAACATGCTCACAAATGACGAGCAGGGCATCATACAGGGGCGGGACATAATGATGATGCCGGACAGGTCGGTCAACATGATGAAAGGGCGCTACACGGTGTGCGACGCCGAGGAGCCGCACTATTATGTGCGCATGACCAACGCCCGCATCGTCACCAAGCCCAACCGCAAGGTCGTCTTCGGACCGGCATATCCTGTCATAGAGGGAGTGCCCCTGCCGATAGGCTTCCCGTTCGGCTTTGTGCCCTCCAAGCCGGAGAGGGCCACGGGGCTGCTTATGCCTACATTCGGCGAGGAGGAGGCCAGGGGATTCTACATGAGGGACGCTGGCATGTATTTCGTGTTCGGCGATTATCTGGACCTGTCCGTGACGGGCGACTATTATACGCTGGGCTCATGGGCGGTGGACATCAACTCGCGCTACAAGGTCAATTACAAGTGCAACGGCACGTTCTCCCTGACCATGTCCAATGACCAGACCGGAGAGAAAGGCTCGCCAGATTTCTACCAGACCCGCAACTTCGGCGTCAAATGGTCGCACTCGCAGGACTCCAAGGCGCACCCCGGGCAGACATTCTCGGCCTCGGTCAACTTCTCCAGCCCGAGCAACTCGCGCTACAACTCCACCAGCGTCTCCCAGGCCCTTAATAACCAGGCCTCCTCGTCCATATCGTTCTCACGCAACTGGAACGGCAAGGTCAACCTCTCCGTCAACGCCCTGCACAGCCAGAACTCACGAGACTCCTCATACTCATTCACCCTGCCGAACGTCTCGCTGTCCGTGAGCACTTTCTATCCGTTCAAGCAGAAGCATCGCGTCGGCAAGGAAAAGGCTTACGAGAAGATTTCGCTCGGCTACTCCACCACCTTGCAGAACAAGGTCAACTTCAAGTCCTCCGAGTTTGGCAAAGCGGGGTTTCTCGACAAGTTCAGCAACGGCATGACGCACAGCTTCTCCATCGGGCTGCCTAATTTCACGGTGCTCAAATACCTCAACATCAACCCCGGTGTGAGCTACGGGCAGAACTGGTTCTTCCGCAGGACGGATTACGAGTACAACACCGAGACGCAGAAAGTGGAGTCCGTGCAAGGAAAGCAGTTCGGCACATTCGGCATAACGCAGACCTATTCGGGCAGCGTGTCCATGAACACCCGGCTCTACGGGATGTTCAATTTCGGCAGGTACCGCCGCATTCAGGCCATCAGGCATGTGGTCTCCCCCTCCATGTCCCTGTCAGTCTCGCCGGAGCTTGGCACGGCGGCTAACGGCTGGCGCACCCTCAATTACACGGATGCTAACGGCAACGCGCAGGAGTACTCTTACAACATATATGCGGGACAGCTCTACAGCCCTCCCGGCAAAGGGCGCAGCGCGACCGCCTCGTTCTCGCTGGGCAACAACTTGGAGGCCAAGGTCAGGGACTATGCGGACACGACCGGCACCGGGTCTAAGAAAGTCAAGCTCATCGACCAGCTCAATTTCAGCACGAGCTACAATTTTCTCGCTGACTCCCTCAACATGAGCAATATCGGGGTGTCCATGAGCACTTCCGTGTTCGGCAAGCTGAGCATCAGCGGCAACGCCACCCTGGATCCCTACGCCATCGACTACAGAGGGCGCAGAATTAACACGTTCAACATCGTCAAGCGCGGCTTTATGCACCCTGTGAGGCTGACCAACGCCGGGGCTTCCTTGTCCTACTCGCTGACCGGCAAGGGCGCCCTGAAAGGCAATGACGGCACGCCCGGCGGCTCTGGCGACGGCAGCGGGTACAACCGGATCTACTACCACCCCATCACGGGCGAGTACATCCCCGGAGGCTGGGTATATTACGCCAACCCCAATGTGCCGTGGTCGCTCAATTTCAGCTATTCGTTCAGCTACAGCAAGAGCTACAGCTACACCAACAACGAGCTTAAGCGCAACGACAACTACAACCAGACCCTCAACTTGAGTGGCAATGTCAAGCTGACTCCCAAGATGAGCATCAATGCCACCAGCGGTTTTGATTTCATGGCAATGAAGGTGACGACCACCCAGATAAGCGCGACATACGACCTGCACTGCTTCAATATAGCCGTTTCGTGGGTCCCCACCGGCAATTGGAAATCATACTCGTTCCGCATAGCTGCCAACGCCTCTGCCCTCGCCGACCTGCTCAAGTTCAAGAAGAGCAGCAGCTATTGGGACAACTAATGACGGGGGCGCTGCCCCCGTAACGTCCCCCGCGGCTCCTTGCTCCCGCATTTTGTCTCCGCCAAAATGCCCGCACCGCCGGGCCCTCTGAGGAGGGCCTTGTGACGGGGGCGCTGCCCTACCTTAGAGGGGGCTAGGCCGCCCCCTTGAAACCTTTGACGGGGGCGCTGCCCCCGTAACGTCCCCCGCGGCTCCTTGCTCCCGCATTTTGTCTCCGCCAAAATGCCCGCACCGCCGGGCCCTCTGAGGAGGGCCTTGTTACGGGGGCGCTGCCCCCGTAACGTCCCCCGCGGCTCCTTGCTACAGCATTGGCATTTGCTGGGAAATTTTTTTTGTTTATATTTGCAGCGTCATAACGAAGGGCGGCGATTGTCAACATCATTTTCAGAACCGTCCGTTACAAAATACCAAATATGCC
>CAZKVW010000023.1:0-26997 GCA_964556285.1 uncultured Muribaculaceae bacterium | reverse complement strand
CAAACCACGCCAAAGGTACAGCCAAAACCGATGAAATGCAAGGGGAAACCGCGACTTGCAGCATTGCGGATTGCGGGGAATGTCGTATATTCGCGGCGAGAATGCCGCACGGCATTCAAGTGTGCTTGGTACCACTATAAAAACAAGGCAATGGAGTCCAAAGGAAGCAGTCTCTCGTACACATTCGTGATGCTGGCAGTGCTGTTCAATGTCTGCCTGATAGCATCCAACCTCTTCGCGGTCAAGCTGTTCTGCCTGTTCGGCAGATTCACTTTCAGCGGCGCGGTGGTCATATTCCCCGTGACGTACATCATCAATGACCTCCTGTCGGAGGTGTACGGCTATCGCAAAGCCCTGGGTGTGATATGGCTCGGCTTTGCGATGCAGCTCTTCTTCATCCTGGCCTCGCAGCTCGTGCTGGCTCTGCCCGGGGCTGACGCGTGGGACGGGCAGGAGGCATTCCGTTATGTGTTCGGCGCCGCCCCGAGGGCAGCTGCGGCTTCGCTGCTGGCATTCCTCGTTGGAGGGACGCTCAACTCCATGGTGATGAGCCGGATGAAAGTCGCCGGGGGCGGCCGGAGGTTCCCTCTGCGGGCGTTGCTCTCGTCGCTGGCGGGGGAGGGGGCGGACTCGCTCATCTTTGTCCCTATAGTGTTTTGGGGGCTGGGGGCGAGGGTGATATTGGTGACAATCGCATGCCAGGTGGCCGCAAAGGTCGCCTATGAGGCTCTCATCCTGCCGCTGACCGCTGCCGCCGCCCGCGCTCTCAAGCGCAAGGAGGGCTTGGACACATTCGATGCGGGCATCAGTTACAACCCGTTCAGGCTGGGGGACATTTGATTGTTTTGAACATTCGGCTGGATATGGCACAAGGAAGAGAAACGGAGGGCCTCAAGGCTCTCGGCGGCAAGACCCGCTACCGGGACGATTACGCCCCGGAGGTGCTTGAGACATTTGTCAACAAGCATCAGGACAACGACTATTGGGTGCGGTTCAACTGCCCCGAATTCACCTCGCTCTGCCCGATTACCGGGCAGCCTGATTTCGCGGAGATTCGCATCAGCTACATCCCGGACGTAAGGATGGTGGAGAGCAAGAGCCTCAAGCTCTATCTCTTCAGTTTCCGCAATCACGGGGACTTCCACGAGGACTGCGTCAATGTCATAATGAAAGACCTTATCGCCCTGATGGACCCCAAGTATATAGAGGTGACGGGGCTGTTTACCCCGAGGGGAGGCATCAGCATCTGGCCATACGCCAACTACGGCCGTCCGGGGACGAAGTATGAGGCTCTGGCACAGAGGCGTTTTGAGGCGCACGGGCTGGACGGCGCGGATTGACGCAGCAGAGGAGGCTCTGGCCTTTCCCTAAGCGTTGCCTGTCTTCTGTGTTATGACTTTGGAACTCCCGGCGGGATGGTTTCGACACTTTCTGAAGAGGCTATCCCCGGTGTATGACGGTGGCGCTTGCCTGATGCGTGGCGAGCACGAGCACTTCGGCTATCTGCACGTGCGCGGGAGCCGAGGCGGCGTACCACACCACATCCGCGATGTCGTCCCCGCTGAGCGGGGTAATGCCCTCATATACGCCGTCCGCCCTGTCCCTGTCCCCGTGGAAGCGCGTAACGCTGAAATTGGTCTCCACCAGCCCCGGCTTGACGTTCGTCACCCGGATATTGGTGTCGGCCACATCTATGCGCAGGCCGTCAGACAGAGCCTTGACAGCTGACTTGGTGGCGCAGTAGACATTGCCTGAGGCGTATGCCGCGTCCCCGGCTACCGAGCCGATGTTAATGACGTGGCCCCTGTTACGGGCGACCATCCCGGGGACTACCTGGCGTGTCACGTAGAGCAGGCCCTTGATGTTGGTGTCCACCATGCGGTCCCAGTCGTCCATGTCCCCCTCGTATTCCTTGTCCAGTCCGAGGGCGAGGCCGGCGTTGTTGACCAGCACGTCTATTTCCGCCCATTTGCCCGGCAGGGAGGACACCGCATGCCGCACCGCGTCCCTGTCCCGCACGTCGAACGGCAAGTCTCTCACCTCCACGCCGTAGCTGCTCTCAAGCGCCCCTCGCAGAGCCTGCAGCTTGCTGGCGTTGCGCCCGTTGATGATGACATTGCAGCCCTCGGCCGCGAAACGGCGGGCGCAGGCCTCTCCGATACCGCTTGTCGCCCCTGTGATGAATACGAGTTTACCCATAATGAAGACCTCCGGCCAAATGTAGCAAATCCTCCACAAACAAACAACGGCGGCAAGACTGGACATTATTGTCTTGAAGTTTGCTAAATTTGTGCGTTTGCGAATGATAAGATTATGAATCTCTGCAAGAATATGTCCCTTATGGCGGCGATGACGCTGCTGCTGGCGCACTTCAATATGGCCGTGGCGCAGCCTGTGACAGTATACAGGGCGGGGGAGGGCGGATACGCCGCTTTCCGCATTCCGGCGCTGGTGACTGCGGCCGACGGGTCGCTGCTGGCATTCGCCGAAGGGCGCAAGGACTCCGCCGTTGACAACGGTGACGTGGACATAGTGGTCAAGCGTTCCGGGGACGGAGGGCGCAGCTGGACGGCTCTCTCGGTGGTCTGGTCCGACGGTGACAACACCTGCGGCAATCCCGCTCCGGTCGTTGACGCCTCCACCGGGCGCGTGCTCCTGCTTGCCACATGGAACAAAGGCGCTGACAACGAGGACCGCATCCGCGACAGGACCGCCGAGGACATCAGGAGAGTGTACGTCCTGCGTTCCGGCGACAACGGCAAGTCATGGAGCGTGCCGCAGGAAATCACCCCGCAGGTCAAGCAGGATGACTGGACGTGGTACGCCACCGGCCCGGGGCATGCGATACAGCTGCGCAATGGCGTTCACAAGGGGCGCATAGTCGTCCCCTGTGACCATACCCGCTATGTGGACGGGATGGTGCTGGGGCATTCGCACCTGATATATTCCGACAACGGAGGCAAGGACTGGCAGATAGGCGCGGTGGCGCAGTCCGGCAACGAGTGCACGGCAGCAGAGCTCAAGGACGGCACCCTGATGCTCAACATGAGGGAGTTCAAGTTCCACCGCAATTCCAACATCAAGCACTTGAGGCAGGTGGCTTTCAGCGTGGATGGCGGGGAGACGCTCGGAGGGGCGTTCTCCGACGAGGGCCTGCCGGAGCCGGTATGCCAGGCGAGCCTTGTGGCCTATCCCGCCAAGGGCAAGAAACGCGACGCCCTGCTGTTCTCCAACCCTGCCTCGCAGACCGGCCGCACAGATTTCACCGTCAAATACAGCGAGGACGGCGGCAGGACCTGGACGGCGGTCTACCGTTCCCCGTTCGCGACTGGGGCATATTCGGATCTCGCTGTATTGGGGGATGGCAGCGCGGCGGTGCTGTACGAGACCGGCGACAAGTCCCCCTACGAGCGCATCGTGATGGACTTCATCCCCGCCTCCGATATCCGCAAATGACTTGAGGGAGGCGGCTACTCGCCTGCGGGAGGGCAGAGTTCCATCCGGATGACCCCGCCCCGCATGATGTCGGAGTGCTTGATCACCGCGCCGGACACCTCCTTGCCCCTGAACGTGCAGGACTTGATGACCACGTTATCCTCCGAGGCCTCCGGAGCCTCAATCTTGAGCTTGCGGCCATTGGAGAGGCGCACGGTCACCTTGCGGTACTTGGGGGCGTTGAGGTAGTAGAAGTCCTGCCCCGCGTCCGGGAACAGCCCTATCGCGGTGAACGCGTACCATGACCCCATGGAGCCGGTGTCCTCGTTGTCCGGGTATTTCTTGAGGGTGAATTTCTTCATCAGCTTGTGCGCCCACACCGAGGAGAGGTCTGGACGGCCCGCGTCGGTGAGCGCCCTGAGCGTCAGGAATCCAGGCTCGTTGTCGTACTCGGTCAGCTTGTTCTCGTAGCCGTACACCAGCCTCTCGACAAACTTCTCGTTGCCGCCCATCAGCTCTATTACCTTGGGCATGTCGTGGGGCACATAGTAGCTGTAAGTCCAAGTCTTGCCCTCGTAGAACGGGGACATCCACGAGCCGCCGAATTTCTCCGGGTCTATGTTGAGGAATGTCCCGTCCTCGTTACGCGCGTCGATGAAGCCCTTGTAGCCCCTGTTCTCGAGGTCAGGGTTCCAGAGGTTGACCCATCCCCCGCTGCGCTTCAGGTATTTGTCGGCATCCTCCTCATGTCCGAGTCCCCGGGCCATCTGGGCGGCGCAGAAGTCGTTGTAGCAGAACTCCAGGGTCTGCGACGAGCTCATCAGGCAGGCCGGTATCCAGCCCAGCTCCTTGTATTTGTACCTGTTGGGGCTTGTCTGCCTGACCCCGATGCGCATCGAGTCGGCATTGTGCTTGACAAGGGTGTACACCCTCTCCCAGTCTATCCCGCTCACCCCTTTGACATAGCCGTCCGCGAGCAGGCAGTCCACATCGTTGCCGCCCTGGTCCCTCTTGCGGTCCGTCCCGGCGACAAACGAGTCCCACACCCCGCCCCTTTTCTCAAAGCGGTCCATGATGGCCTCCACATTGCCCCTGTACGCGTCCTCGTCCACGAGTATGAGCATGGGGAACACGGTGCGGAACGTGTCCCAGAACGCGTAGTTGTCATCCCAGTACGGGACGCTCGTGTCCTGGCGGTCGAGCGTGCGCTCATGCGCGAATGTGTAGAAACGGTAGAGGGCAGAATAGAATATCGTGCGGTCATCCTCGCTCAGGGCGTCTATCTTGATGGAGCTGAGCTTCTTGTCCCAAGCCTTGCGGGCGCTGGCCTCCACGCCTCCAAAGTCCCAGCCCGGAATCTCCGAGTCGAGGTGCTCCATGGCCTTGTCGTAGCCTGTGAACGAGACCGCCACCTTGAGCAGGACTTCCTCCCCCTCGCGGGTGGGGAACGTGCAGTACGACCCCACATGCACCGTGGAGTCCGTGCCGGCGGTGATGTCCAGCTGCCCGGGGAAAGTCTCGTCAAAGGTGTTCAGGCTGTCCGCGCTTGCCCTCCAGCTGCCGCATTGTGCCGGGGCCTTGTCAAACTTGCCCACGAAATAGAGGGTGTAAGGCTCGGTGGCCCAGCCGCCTTTCATGCGAATCATCATCTTGACCAGCCCCTGCTCCGGGTCTATGGAGGACTCCGCAGCGAAGAGCCTCTTCTTGGCCTTGAGGAACAAGTCCTGGGGTATCGAGTGCACCGCGTCAAATATGAGGTGTGCCTCGTCCGCCGCCGGGAATGTGAAGCGGTATATCGCGCTGTAATGGGCCGGAGTAACTTCCGCCTTGATGCCGTAGCGGTCCAGGCTGGTGGAGAAATAGTAGGCCTTGGTCACTTCGCCGCTGTGCTCGGAGTCATGCCCGTGCAGGGCGGTGACGAGCGGGCCTGTCTCAGGGGAGATGAGGAAGTTGCCGTAGGTCGGCCAGCCCGTGCCGCTGACGTGCATCTGCCCGAACCCCCTGATAGGGAAGAGGGGGTTGTAGCCGTCGCTGCGCCCTTTTTCGGTCTGGGGTGAGGGGTTGATGCTGCCGTAGGGGAGCATCGGGCCCACCACGCAGTTGGACGCGCCCTTGTCGAGCACTCCCACATTGGTGTCTACGTAGTCGGCATAGTGCGCGCATCCTCCCAGGATTGACAGGACGGCCGCAGCCGTCAGCATGTGCAGTACATTGTTGTTCATATCACTCTGTTCAGTTTTTTGTCATACCGGTAGCCCTTGGAGGCCAGCAGCTTGTCCACCTCCTGACGGCTCACCCCGTAGCACCAGCATATCTGGTCGAGGTTGTCAAACTCCTCGTCCCTGAGCAGGAAATTGATGCTGGAGACGAGTATCGGCACATTACCTAGAGGCAGATGGTCCATGTCTCAGGCTGTCAACGGCGTCCTTGAGCCTCTCCATCGCCTCCTGGAGCGTCGCGTGCGGGCATCCTGCGTTGAGCCGCATGAAGCCGCTGCCCTCCTTGCCGAACATGTGTCCGGGGTTGAGCGCGAGCCCCGCCTTGTCCACGAAGAGGCTGTCCAGAGCCTCATTGTCCAGCCCCAGATCCCTGCAATCCAGCCATATCAGGTAGCTGGCTTGCGGGCGCACCGGGTGGATGAGGGGGATATGCCGTTCGCAGAAGCCGATGACGTACTGCACATTGTCCTCGATGTGCCGGATCAGCTCCCTGCGCCATGGCTCACCCTCCTTGAGGGCGGCGACTGTGGCCACTGGCGCGAACATGGACGCCTCGTTGAGCTCGTTGGCCGAGAGCCAGCCGAAAAACTCTTCCCTCAGTCTGTTGTCGGGGATGATGCACCAGCTGCTGACAACGCCCGCCATGTTGAATGTCTTGGTCGGGGCGGAGAATGTGATGCTTATCTGGGCAGCCTCGTCGCTGACGGAGGCGAAAGGGATGTGCTTGTGCCCGTTCAGGGCCAGGTCGCAGTGTATCTCGTCGCTGATGACGAGCAGGCCGCGCTCCTTGGCGAAATGAGCCAGCCTCACCAGGGTCTCCCTGTCCCAGGTGATGCCGCAGGGGTTGTGCGGGTTGGCCAGGATGAGGAGCCTGCATTTGCCGTCGCAGACCTGCGCGAGATTGTCAAAGTCCATCTCGTACCCGCATAGCCTCCCCCGGGAGTCGCGCTTCTCGGTGAGGGGATTCCACACGACCTGCCGCCGGTTGCCCTGCGCAGTCAGGAAGAACGGGTGATACACCGGAGGCTGGACTATGACTTTCTCGTCCTCTTTGAGCAGATGTGAGATGACCAGCCCGATTCCCTTGACAATGCCGGGGATGTAGGTGATCCATTCGCGGCGGACTTCCCACTGGTGATGGTCGCGGATCCAGCCGGTGACGGTCTGCCACCAGTCCTCGGGGTCGAGGGTGTAGCCCAGCACTGGAGTCTCGTCCAGCTGACGGCGGATTGCGTCCTTGATAAAGGGGGGAGTGGGCCAGTCCATGTCGGCGACCCACAGCGGCAGCAGGTCATCCCTGCCGAATTCGCGCCCGACAGCATCCCATTTGTAGGAATGTGTGCCTCTTCGGGGAATCACTTTGTCAAAATCGTATGCCATACTTTGGTTGAATGTCAGATGAGCGCTATCATAACGGCGCAGAGCGCGAGGGTGACGGCCATCACGACGTTGACCGTCCGTTGCCAGCGCACGAGGTGCGGCTTGAGCGCGAGCCCTGCTGTCATCCACAGCAGGCTGGCCAGAGGCCCTCCCAGCAGCATGACCCCGAGGACGGCGAACATGTCTGCGAGCCTGTCCGAATACGGCAGGACGTATGTGGAGAACACTGTCAGCTGGAAGAGTATGTTCTTGGCGTTGCACAGCTGGATGATGTAGCCGGTGAGGAATGACACCCCGAAGCGGCTCTCCCTTTCCTCCTGTGCGCTGATGGAGCTGTGCAGCATCCTCCAGGCGAGGTAGAGCAGGTATGCCGCGCCCGCGTACTTGATGTACACGACGTAGCGTCCGAACGCCATTCCCGCGAAGTGGACAATCAGCGCGGTGCAGGTCGCGGTCGTGAGGAATCCGCACACCAGGCCGAGCCAGGCCTTGACTGCCCCCTTGCGTCCGACACGCAGTGCGCAAGACAGGGCGTATATGTTGGCCGGCCCGGGCGTGTACCCGACAGCCAGGATGGTCAGCAGCAGTGACGGCAGGAGTTCTATGGGCATAAGACAATGCGCGGCAACCTTGCAAAGTTAGCGATAATTGCGGTAAATATTGCTATCTTTGTCACGTGTGCGGCCTCCTTTTTGAGGCCGGTCTTTTCAAAACAGCTTCTTACTCCCGATGGCGGACAGGCAGATGCTCATAGTGAGGTGCGGTGACGGCGGCGCGGCTGCCGAATGGGGACGTTGGGAGGGCGGGCGCTGGACTGCCGCAATGTCCGGGACTGCGTACATCGGCAGGGGCGGCACGGGCAAGACCCGCGAAGGGGACTCCAGGACGCCTCTCGGGGAGTTCGGGGTGCGCAGGGCTTTCGGCATACTGCCGGATCCGGGCACACGTCTGCCGTACATGCGTGTGACAGGCTCTGTTTATGCCTGTGATGAGCCGGGGCCTTGGTACAACACTATAGTGGATACGGCCGCCACTGGAGCGCCCTGCGGCGGTGAGCACATGATAGAGCTGGCCCCGGAGTACAACTACGGCATGGAGCTGGACTACAACCCGGGCAATGTCTATCCGCTGGGATCCGCCATTTTTGTCCATTGCAAGGGGAGCAAGGCTTATACGGGCGGCTGCGTCGCTCTTGATGAGGACTTTGTGAGGTTTGTGCTGACGCATGCCAGCCCCGGACTGAAGGTGCTTATTACCGATGACAAAACGCTCTGACACGATGGTTATACTAATTACCGGCGCGACTTCCGGATTCGGGCGCGCCATGGCGGCCAGGCTCGGCTCCGAGGGGCACAGGGTGTACGGCACCCGCCGGCACGCGGCGGAGCCGCTGCCTGGAGTCCGCTATATCACAGCGGACTCCACCGTCCGTGAGGACGTGGCGGCTGCCGTCAGGCAGGTCCGCGAGGCGGAGGGGCGCATCGACGTGCTCATCAACAACGCCGGCTGCGGCGTCGGCGGCCCGCTGGAATACATCAGCGAGGAGGACTGCCGCAGGCAGATGGACGTCAATTTCATGGGCATGGTCAGATATGTCCGCGAGGTCATCCCGCTGATGAGGGAGCAGGGCGGCGGCAAGATTATCTGCCTGAGCTCCATAGGGGGGCTGATAGGGCTGCCTTACCAAGGGATGTACAGCGCCTCCAAGTTTGCTGTGGAGGGATATTGCGACGCCCTGCGGCTGGAGGTCGGCGGCTTCGGCATCAGCGTCACGGTGGTGGAGCCGGGGGATTTTGCCACTTCGTTCACCGCGAGCCGCAAGAGCGTGCCCGTTGAGGTCGCGGGGGATGTGTACCGCACCTACGGGCGGTCTTTGGCGAGCATCGAGCGGGACGAGCGGTCGGGGCTCCATCCGGAGCTGCTCGCCAGCAAGGTCAGCCGTATGGTGTCCTCCAAGAGGCCTCCCAGACGTATGATAGTGGCCACGCCGCTCCAGCGGCTGGCCGTGGCCGCCCGCATCGTGCTGCCGGGGAGGATGTTTGACTGGGTCATACGCAAGTATTACAAGATGTGAGTGTTAGGAAATGAGATTCACAGACCTTTTCCAGAATGAGGCGCTCTGGAGCGCACTGATAGCCTGGGCGGTGGCGCAGCTGCTCAAGGCCCTGATTTTTGCCGTGCAGCACCGGCATTTCGACGTGGAGCGGCTGTTCGGGGACGGCGGGATGCCCAGCGGGCATTCGGCGCTTGTGAGCGCCGTCGCGACGGCATGCGCGGTCCGGTACGGACTCGCGTCCGCCGCGTTCGCCGTCTCCGCTGTCTTCGCCCTCGTGGTCATCCATGACGCGTACGGGGTGAGGCATGAGAGCGGCAAGCAGGCCAAGGTCATCAACGAGCTGGTCTCGGTGATGAAGTCCTCCTCGCCCCTCGAACACATACAGAACCTCAAGGAGCTGCTCGGCCACACCCCCTTGCAGGTGCTGCTCGGCTGCGTGGTCGGCATATCCGTGGCTCTCATAATAACGCTCTGACAACCCTGCCCCTGCGACAATGACATCCCTGTTCCTCATCCTCATAGCCGTCATCATCCTGCTGAGCACCCTGCTCAACAACCTCTCCTCCCGCATGGGCATCCCCACGCTGCTGGCCTTTATGGCATTCGGCATGCTCTTCGCCAACAACGGCCTGTGGGACATCCGCTTTGACAACTATGACATGGCCAAGGAGACCTGCACCGTGGCCCTGATATTCATCATGTTCTACGGCGGCTTCGGCACACGCCTGGATGCGGTGCGCCCCGTAATGAAAGAGGCCGCGCTCCTGGCTTCGGCCGGCGTCGTGCTTACGGCCGGGCTGGTGGGACTGTTCTGCAGGCTCGCGCTCGGCTGGGGCTGGCTGGAGAGCATGCTCTTCGGCTCGGTCATCAGCTCCACGGACGCGGCGTCTGTGTTCTCGATATTGAGGGGCAAGCGCCTCGGCCTCAAGAACAACACCGCCCCGATGCTGGAGATGGAGAGCGGGAGCAACGACCCCGCCTCCTACATGCTTACCGTCATATTCCTCTCTATTATGAATGGCACCGCGAGCGGCGGCAGGATAGTGTGGGAGGTGTTCGCGCAGGTACTTTTCGGCGCTGGCTGCGGATTCGGGATAGCCAAGCTTGCGGCCTTGGGGCTGCGCAGGATCAAGTTCCAGACCGACGGCTTCGACTCCCTGTTCATTTTCGCGGTGGCCATCGCCTCGTATGCCGTCCCCTCGCTGATAGGGGGCAACGGCTACTTGAGCGCGTACATCGTGGGCATATTGCTGGGCAATGAGGAGTTCCGGGGCAAGAAATCCCTCGTGAGCTTCTTTGACGGCATCACCAGCCTGATGCAGATACTGATATTCTTCCTGCTGGGACTGCTCGCACGTCCCACGATGCTGCACAAGGCCATACTGCCGGCCCTGGCTATTTTCCTCTTCCTTACATTCGCCGCCCGTCCGGCGGCGGTGTTCGGGATTCTCGCCCCGTTCCGCAAATACCCTGTCAGGCAGATGTCATTCATCTCGTTCGTCGGCCTCAGGGGAGCGGCTTCCATCGTGTTTGCCATTATGGCCATGGTCAACCCCGCATTCATCGAGCATGACATATTCAACATAGTGTTCTGCCTGGTGCTCATTTCCATCGGGGTGCAGGGGTCGCTGATCCCCTGGGCGGCCCGCAAGCTGGACATGGTGGACAAGGACGAGGATGTGATGAAGACATTCAACGACTTCTCCGATGGGACAGACCTGGATTTCGGGCGCATATCCGTCACCCCCGGCAGCAGTTGGGACGGCAAGGCGGTAAGGGACCTCGGCCTGCCCCGCAACCTGCTCCTCGTGCTGGTCATCAGGGGCGAGGAGCGCATTCGCCCTCGCGGCAGCACGGTGCTGAAAGAGGGGGATGAGGTCATCATGCTGATGCGGGAGTTCAAGGACTCGTCCGTGTCCCTGGAGGAGCGTACGGTCAGGCACGGGAGCCCTCTTGCCGGCAAACGCATCTCCGAACTGCCTGACAGGGGGCTGATAGTGGTGGTGCAGAGGGAGGGGCGCAACATCATCCCGCATGGCAGCACTTTGCTGGAGGAGGGGGACAAGATTGTAAATGTGATTATGAACAAATAGCCTCACAAACCACGATTATGCAAAGACTTCTGATCGTGTCCTGCCTGTTGCTGTTGTACGGCGCGGCGTGGGCGCAGAGAGCCACTGTCAGCGGCTACATCCGCGACGCCGCCACTGGAGAGACCCTCATTGGCGCAGCGGTGACTGTCCGCGGGACACGCCTTGGCGCGGTGTCCAACGAATACGGCTTCTATACCCTTACGCTTGAGGCGGGGGAAAAGTCCATGGAGTATTCCTACATAGGTTACGGGACTGTGGGCGTGGATATAGCCTTGGCGCGGGATACGACTGTCAATGTCGCGTTGCCGGCGGATGCGGCCTTGGAGGCCGCTACGGTCACAGCATTGTCAGAGAGCGGCGTAATGTCTCCCTATATAGGCTCTGTTGACATACCCCAGAGCCTGATACGCAACGCTCCCGCCATTCTTGGGGAGTCGGATGTCATCAAGGTGCTGCAGACTGTGCCCGGGGTGCAGCCGGGGATGGCCGGGTTCTCCGCCCTGCACGTAAGGGGCGGCGGGGCGGATGAAAACCTCATAATGCTGGACGGCACTCCGCTCTACAATGTCAACCACATGATGGGGCTGTTCTCGGTGTTCACCCCGGAGGCGGTCAAGAAAGTGACCCTCTACAAGGGCGCCTATCCCGCCCGTTACGGCGGCAGGGTGTCCAGCGTGGTGGACGTGCGCACCATTGACGGCAACGGGAGCGGGCTGCACGGCACGTTCTCGGTGGGGATGCTCTGTGACAAGCTCTTCCTTGAGGGGCCGGTCGGCAGCAAGGGCACGACATTCTCCGCCGGGGTCAGGGGAATGCACACCTTTGTGCTGGACCCGTTGATACATGCGCTCGGCAGCCCGGCCAATTACGCGTTCTACGACATCAACGCCAAGATTTCGCACCGTTTCTCGGACAGGGACAGGGTCTGGGTCGCGCTGTATCACGGGCGGGACTATGTCAAGGTGAGCGACGAGCAGACCTATGACTCCTCCTATGGCACGGGCGAGCATCTCACCAAGCCGCTGTCTGACGAGAATGACCTGCACTTGCGCTGGGGCAACAGCGTGCTTACCGCCCGCTGGACTCATGTGTTCTCCAGCCGCCTGTTTGCCGGCGTATCAGCCAGCAGCAACAACTACATGATGAGATTCGGGGTTTCCTCCAAGGAACGTGAGCTTGAGGACGGCGTGGTGAGGGGCAACCAGGCCGAATACCGCTATGACTCGGGCATTGGGGACGCAGGGCTTCGCATTGACTTTGACTATACCCCGTCGCCGGGGCATCTGATACGCTTCGGGGCAGAGGGGGTAAACCACGTCTTCCGCCCGGAGACGAGCAAGTCGACTGTCAAGGACAGCGAGGACGGCAAGCCGGTCAGCGACAGGACGGTCAATAACGAGTCGTCCCGCCGGATAACAGGGCAGGAATATTCGCTGTATGTGGAGGATGACATCTCCATAGGGGAGAGGCTTGGAGTGGTGCCCGGTGTGCACATGAGCCTTTTCCGCGTGAGAGGACGGGCCTATTTCAGGCCTGAGCCGAGGCTTGCCGCCAAATATGATTTCACCTCCGGGCTGTCCGCCAGGGCAGGGTATGCCCGCATGTCCCAGTACGTGCACCAGCTCAACACAGGCTCGCTCAGCCTGCCCACTGACCTGTGGGTGCCGATTACCGAAGACATTTCGCCTGTGACCTCCGACACTTGGTCTGCGGGGCTGTCATACGCCGGTCTGCCTGGGTGGGAAATGTCGGTCGAGGCGTATTGGAAGGAGCTCCGCAATGTGCTGGAATACAGGGACGGCAGGGCAGCGTTCTCCGCCAGCGGCAACTGGGAGGACAACGTTGAGGAGGGCCGGGGGAGCTCCCGGGGTGTGGAGCTGTATCTGCGCAAGACCGCCGGCAAGACGACGGGAGGCATCTCCTATACCCTCTCCAAGTCGGACAGGCGTTTCCCGGACGGGAGCATCAACGGCGGGAGGACATTCCCGTTCAAGTATGACAGGAGGCACACCGCCAATGTCAGCATAACCAGACGCTTGGGCAAACGCATAGACCTCGGGGCTTCCTGGTCGGGGATGTCGGGTTACTGGATCACCGTGCCGGAGCGACAGATGGCAGCCCTCAATCCGGACGGCAGCGGGGATTGGACGGAGGTGAGCTATGTGCCGTCCCGCAACAACTGGAAGACCCCGCCCTCGCACCATCTGGACTTGAGTTTCAACATCCACAAGAAGTTGCGCCGTGGGGAGAGGACATGGAATATCAGTGTCACCAATGTATACAATGCCCGCAATCCGGACTGGTGCATCTACGACGAACGGGAGATCAAGCACACCGCCCCAGACGGCTCGGTGAGCTATGAGTACACGCCAGCAGTGCACATAATCTCGTATTTGTGCATATTGCCGTCTTTCTCATATACTTACAAGTTCTGACAAATGAGAGTCTTGTGTACGGGCGGCATCATGCCGCAGCGCGGGCGGCATGCCCGCAGACAGCTTGAGGCAGGCTTGGCGGCCGCGCTTGTCTGCTGTGTGGCCTTGCTTTCGTGCGAGCGGTATATAGATATCAACAGCAATGCTCCCGAGAGGGTGCTGACGCTGGACGCCCTGCTCAGCTCAGCGGATTCGGTGCATCAGGCGTATTTGTTTGAGAGCACAAAGACTGACGCGCATGCTTTGGGCGGGGACGGCTCTTTCCGGGTGAATGTCAACGGAGTCACGGCCTGGGAGACCGTAGGGGCGATCTCCAACCCGATAGAGTTCAGAGCTGTCCTCAAAGAGGGGGACAGAATCCGGCTGGAGGCGGATCTGGGCGGGCGGCATGTCGAGGCTGAGACGGAGGTCATGTCCCCTACGCCTCTCCCGCCCATGGACACGCTGATGACCAGCTATACCGACGAGTTCGGCGGAGGAACCATGACGCGTTTCCGCATTCCCTTGTCAGGCCGCAAAGGGGAGCGCAAATGGTACATGCTCCAAGCGTTCACGGAGGAGACGGTCCGGGTGGATTGGGTAGCCCCCGGGGTGGATTATGTGCAGGTGGGGGAGATTCTCTTGCATTACCGTTCGGCATGTGAAATAGATGTCAAGGACGAGCCGCTGCTCAATGGCGGGATCAAGTTCGGGGCTGGGGATGACGCTGAGGCGCTCATCAGCAACCGTTATTGCATTTTCTCGGACGAGACTTTCTCGGGCGGGAGCTACACCCTCGACATCTCGGTGGAGGACTTCTCCCCGGTGGAGGACAGCCGTGAGGTCGTGGAGGGCGAATACTCCTGCGTCAGGCAGGTCAGGCGCACGCTCAGGCTGCAGACCATCTCGCAGGACGCGTACAACTACATTAACGCGTTCTCGGCGGAGGATTCGGGACTGGGAGACATATTCTTCTCAGACCCGCAGGTGTGGCCTCAGAATGTCTCCGGGGGACTTGGCTTCGTCACCGTCTTCGCCACTTCGCAGTATGTATTCTGAACCTGTATGCCGTAAGGCCTGTGCTGGGCCCGCTGCCGTCACGGGCCTTGCAGGGCACAATAATTGAAGCCGTTTCTTATCGTTTTATTAACATCAACAAAATGGACAGAGCAAAACTTTTCTCCGGCCTCTTCGTGATGATTGGCCTTATTGTCGGGGGGATGATGATTCCACGCGCAGTCAGCGTGTACCGTTCGTATGACCGCACGGTCAATGTCAAGGGCCTCTGCGAGAGGGAGGTCAAGGCTGACAAGGCCATCTGGCCCCTGGTGGTCAAGGTAGGCGGCAACGACCTGGGCGTCATCTACAGCAGCGTCAATGCGCAGAACGCCTCCATCCGCCGTTTCCTGCTTGACGGTGGGATTAAGCCGGAGGAGATTACCGAGTCTCTCTCCGTGTCTGACAAATACACGATGGAATATACCAATGACCGCGCCCAGAGGTACATTGTCAAGAGCGTCACGACCGTATGCACGGGCAATGTGGATGCGGTGGTCGCGCTGATGTCGCGCCAGAACGAGCTGCTGCTGGACGGCATTGCCCTTGCGCAGGAGGATTGGGGCAACTCCACCGAGTTCAGTTTTGAGGCTCTCAACGACATCAAGCCGGAGATGATAGAGGAGGCGACAGCCAACGCCCGTGAGGCGGCGTACAAGTTCGCCAAGGACTCCGACAGCCGTCTCGGCAAGATCAAGAGCGCCACACAGGGCACGTTCTCCATCACCGACAGGGACAGCAACACCCCCTACATCAAGAATGTGCGGGTTGTCACCAATGTGACATACTACCTCAAAAAGTAACAGTGGCAGCGGCTCTTGAATTCGTCCTGAGCTTTGTGAAATGACGGCTGCATCAGCTTTGGCAGCCGCCATTTCTTGTTATTTCAGCCCCTCCCGGAGAAATCTGACATACTCCTCCACGTTGAGGTCATAGCCCCGGGACGGGACTTTGGGCTTTTCTGTCGCCGGGTCCAGTATGGCGTAGTACGGCTGCGCGTTGACCCCGAAACGGGTCAGCGCGAAATGCGAGTTGATCTTGCCGATGGTCTTGAGCGTCTTGCCGGACTCCGTGGTCACCCAGTCCTCCGGAAGCGCCTGCTTCTTGTCGTCTGCGTAGAGAGCGCAGACCACATAGTCGTCGCGCAGCATCCCCAGCACACGCGGGTCTGACCACACTCGGGACTCCATCTCCCTGCAATTGACGCAGCCGTGCCCCGTGAAGTCCACAAACAGCGGCTTGCCCTCCTCCAGTGCGCAAGCCCGTGCCTCGTTGTAGTCGAAGTGGGCGGGAATGCCGTAGGGCAGCTGGAAGATGTCCGAGTATTTGCGCGGCTTGTCCAGCGCCGCCGCGCCGCTCGCGGCTGGGGCTGCGCCACGGATGTCAGCTGCGCCCGCGCCATTCCCGGCAGATGCGCCGCCTGTCTGCCAGTCCGGCCGCGTCAGGTTGAACTCCTGCGAGGTGATGGGCGGCAGGTAGCCGCTGAGGGCCTTGAGCGGCGCCCCCCACATCCCCGGAATCATACACACCACAAAGGTGAATGTGATGATGGCCAACGCCAGCCGCCCCACTCCGATATGCTCCACCGGGGCCTCGCCGGCAAAGCGCAGCTTGCCGAGCAGGTAGAATCCGAGCATCGCGAACACCACTATCCATATCGCCAGGTACAGTTCGCGGGGGAGTATGCCCCAGTGGTAGGTCTGGTCGGCGACGCTGAGGAATTTGAGGCCCAGGGCAATCTCTATAAATCCGAGCACAATCTTGACGCTGCCCAGCCAGCCGCCGCTCTTTGGCAGCTTCTTGAGCAGGGATGGGGCGAATGCGAACAGGGTGAACGGCAGGGCGAACGCCACTGAGAACGCCAGCATGGTGACTATCGGCTCCCAGAACTCCCCTTGCGTGGATTTGATGAGCACTGACCCGACGATGGGACCGGTGCAGGAGAATGACACCAGCACGAGGGTGAGGGCAACGAAGAATGTCCCCACAACGCCGCCCTTGTCGGACTTTGAGTCGGATCTGTTGACCAGTTTGCTGGGCAGACGTATCTCGAACGCGCCGAAGAATGAGGCCGCGAACAGCATGAATATCACAAAGAACAGGATGTTGGGCAGCCAGTGGGTCGCTATCCAGTTGAATATGTCAGCCGTGACCGCCTGGCCTCCGGTGAGCAGGCTGATGACAATCAGCACGGCTATAGGGATGGTGTACAACGCCACTATGGACAGTCCGAACAGTGTGGCGAGAGCTTTGCCCCTTGCCCCGTCCTGCTTGAGGAAGAAGCTCACCGTCAGCGGTATCATCGGGAACACGCAGGGTGTCAGCAGGGCTACGAACCCCCATGCGATGGCTTCCAGGATCAGGCTCCACAAGGAGCGGCGCTGCCCGGCGGACGGGCTCTCCGCCATGCTGTCTGCGGCCGTCTGTCCGCCGGCGGATGTCCCAGAAATGGAAGCCGCCTCCTGCCCACCATCATACGCGTCCGCTTCTGATGCGGGACTCTTTCCTCTGCCCGCTCCCGATGCCATTGCGCCTGGCTTGGACTCTGCTCCGAGGAGTACCTCCCCGCTCCATTCCCCAGGGGCGAGGCAGGTCCTGGTCCTGTCGTTGCAGCACTGCCATTCAAGAGTCACCTCGGCCCGTGTCCCACGGGCGGCCCGCACCCTCTGCGCGATACGCACCGTGCCCCTGCACACCCCCAGCTCGCGGCCGAACTCCGCGCTGTACTCTCGGTCAACGGGCGAGAGGATGCGGGCCGCCCCGAGCAGGTCCACTCCATTGCCTGTGATGGAGATGACGGTGCTGTTGACATCCTCGGCAGCGGTGAGGTCATATATGTGCCAGTCGGCTGACTCGAACGTGCCTGTGGCGACAATCTCCCAAGTGCCGTCCCCCTTGTCCTCTGCGGCGGCCGTCCAGCGCAGCGGGTCAAACACTTGCGCAGCCGCAGTGAGACAGCTTGCCAGCAGCAGCGCCACGGCCGGCAGCATATATTTTTTGAGCAGGTTCATCTCGTTGTCGTTTTCCCGTCTGCAAAAATAGCCATAAAAACCGACATCCCCGTCCCTCCGCCACTCTTCTCCCACATCATCTCCCGCACTTCCTCCATCATCCCTCCACTGCGCACGGCATAAGCATTTTGTCCATTTCTTTGATAACGAGTTAGTTATCCTCCACGGCCATATAGACATTTTGTGCACATCTTGGCGGGTGTAGCGCAACCCCAGTGACGAGCGGCCAACGTCCAGCCGAGGGGGCGGGGATGGCCTGATGGAGCGGCAGTATCAGCATGCTATGCCATGGCGCGGGACGAATGCGGCCTCCCCACAAAAATCCTCGCGCATTACTTCGCGGCATTGCCAAAGCGGCCTCATAATTTGTATATTTGCATGAGACACCGACATGTTTTGAGAAACGACAGAGGTCCTCGCGCATGTCAAGGGTCTGATGCAATTGTAGTGGTGTTTGCTGGATACAACAGATGACAATAAGCCAAATACTTTCCGCCAGCGGCGGGCGGCCGCTGCTCTCCATTGAAGTGGTGCCGCCGCTCAAAGGCATCACGCGCGAGGAGCTGGTGTCCAATATCGCGCCGCTGATGGAGTTCAAGCCCCCGTACATCAATGTCACCAATCACCGGGACGAGTACGAGTACCATGAGGAGCCGGACGGGAGCTGGTCGCGGCATCTGGTGCGCCGCCGGGTCAGCGAGACGGCTGTCTGCGCCGCCATACAGGCGGCATTCGACGTGGAGGTAGTGCCTCACATCATTTGCGGCGGCTTTACCGCCGAGGAGATTCACTCCCAGCTGGCCGATTTCCGTTTCATGGGCATACGCAACATCATGGCCCTGCGCGGGGACAGCGTCGCCGGGGAGAAGCGTTTCTCGCCGACGCCTGGCGGCTACAGCCACGCTTCCGGGCTCGTCCGCGCCATCCGGGACAGCGAGGACAGCGCCGAACCGTTCTGCATAGGGGTGGGAGCATATCCGGAGAAGCATTTTGAGGCCCCCAACATGGAGACGGACATCCGCCACCTCAAGGAAAAGGTGGACGCGGGCGCGGACTATATCATCACCCAGATGTTCTTCGACAACAGGGCGTTCTACAGCTTTCGCGACAGGTGCAGGGCCGCTGGCATCACGGCGCCCATCATACCGGGGCTCAAGCCCCTGTCCGGACCAAGGCAGGTGGAACAGTTGCCCGAAGCGTTCTCCATCGACATTCCCGTAGAGCTGACATCGGAGATAATGGCGCACAAGGATGACAAGGCCGCCTGTTACGAGATAGGGCAGAGGTGGTGCAGCGCGCAGTGCAAGGACTTGCTCGCCCATGGAGTCCCTGCCGTGCATTTCTACACCATGGGCAAGGCCTCCAATGTCATAAAGGTCATACGCGAATGTTTCTAGAGGAGCTGCGCGGGCGCATATTGGTCCTGGACGGCGCAATGGGCACCATGATACAGCGCCAGTCCTTGGAGGAGCCTGATTTCCGGGGAGATGTCTTTGCCGCGTGCGGCGGGGAGCTTAAGGGGGACAACGAATGCCTCAACCTCACGCGTCCTGACATCATCTTGGACATCCATAGGCAATACATCAGCGCCGGGGCCGACATTATCACTACCAACTCTTTCGGAGCTAACCGGATAAGCCAGAGCGAATACGGGCTCGGCAATCATGCCGCCCAGATGGCGCATGCCGCCGCTAGCATCGCCCGCCGGGCTGCGGACGAGTCCTCCCGACGGGTGTGGGTGGCCGGGGATCTTGGCCCCACCGGCAAATCCCTCTCCCTTGCCTCCGGCCTGTCCGACCCGACATGGAGGGAATGTTCCTTTGACGAGATGGAGGACTCGTATGCGGAGGAGATAGAGGCTCTCGTCAGTGGAGGGGCGGATATCCTGCTGATAGAGACCTGCTTTGACGCGCTCAATGCCAAGGCGGCCATCCGTGCCGCCGCCCGTCTGGGCGTGGACGTTCCCCTGTGGGTGTCACTGTCTGTGGCTGACAAGAGCCGCAGGGCGTTGACGGGGCAGAGCGTGGAGGCGTTCTACAGGAGCGTCGAGGATGCAGGCGTGAGCGTCTTCGGCCTCAATTGTTCGCTTGGCGCGGTCGAGCTCACTCCGATGGTCGAGGAGGTCGCCTCTTACGCCGGATGCCTCGTGAGCTGCCATCCCAATGCGGGTCTCCCGGATGAAATGGGGCGTTACAACGACACGCCGGCTCACATGGCGGCGGTGATGCGCAGGATGGGGGAGCGCGGGCTGCTCAATATCGCCGGAGGATGCTGCGGCACTACTCCAGAGCACATTCGCGCCATCGCTGACGCGCTGAGAGGCGTCTCTCCCCGACCGTTGCCGGCTGCCAGCCGCGCCGCCGCGTCAGGCCTTGACCTCCCGCACGGAGAAAATCCGCTGTATGTCAGCGGTCTGGATGTTGTCGCCATAGGGCGCGAGGTCAGCAACTTAACCAATATAGGGGAGCGCACCAATGTGGCGGGTTCCCGCAAATTTGCCCGTCTTATAGCCGCGCATGACTACGGCGCGGCCCTGCAAGTGGCACGGCAGCAGATAGAGGACGGCGCGTCCGTCATCGACATCAACATGGATGACGCAATGCTGGATTCGGCCGCCGAGATGCGCAGCTTCCTGCGTTGCATAGCTGGTGAGCCGGATATTGCCCGTGTCCCCATAATGATAGACTCCTCCCATTGGGAGACCGTCGTTGAGGGACTCAAGAACGCCCAAGGCAAATGCATAGTCAACTCCATATCCCTCAAAGAGGGCGAGGACGCTTTTCTCTCCAAGGCCCGCTTCATACGCAGTTTCGGGGCGGCCATGGTCGTCATGGCGTTCGACGAGGAGGGGCAGGCCACGGACTATGAGCGCAAGGTCGCCATTTGCCGCAGGGCGTACAGATTGCTGACGGAGGCGGGCGTGAGGCCGCAGGACATTATCTTCGATGTCAATGTGCTGTCGGTCGGCACAGGGCTGCCGGAGCACCGCCGCTACGCCGTGGACTTTATCGAGGCGGTCAGATGGATCAAGGGCAACCTGCCCGGAGCCAAATGCTCGGGCGGCATTTCCAACCTCTCATTCGCTTTCCGTGGCAACAATCCCGTGCGGGAGGCCATGCATTCGGTGTTCCTGTATCATGCGGTGGAGGCCGGGCTGGACATGGGTATTGTCAATCCCGGCATGCTCAGGGTGTACGACGATATTGAGCCGGAGCTGCGTGAGAGGGTTGAGGACGTCATTCTTGACCGCAGGGAGGATGCCACTGAACGGCTGATTGCCAAGGCGCGGGAGATGGCGGAGGCGTCAGATGCCGGCAGCGGGGCGGCGGCTCCGGGGAACGTCCCTGAAGAGTCGCGGAGCGTGGAAGAGAGGCTCGCGGACGCGCTGGTCAGAGGCGGGTCGGAGAGCCTGAACGCGGACATTCTCGAGTGTCTCGCCCTCAAGGGACGGGCGGTGGATGTCATAGAGGGGCCGCTGATGGACGGGATGCGCCGGGTAGGGGAATATTTCGGCGATGGCAAGATGTTCCTCCCGCAGGTGGTCAAGTCAGCCCGCGTGATGAGGGAGGCGGTGGAGATATTGCAGCCCTATATGGAGGATGCCGGGGACGGCGCCGGCACGGGCAGACCCAAGATTGTCATCGCCACGGTCAAGGGGGATGTCCACGACATAGGCAAGAATATCACCGCCACTGTCTTGCGCTGCAACGGCTTTGATGTCACCGACTTGGGGGTAATGGTCCCCAAGGAGCGGATTCTTGGGGAGGCGGAGCGCGCCGGGGCTGACATCATAGCCGTGAGCGGGCTGATCACCCCTTCTCTCTTCCAGATGGAGGAGCTGTGCAGGGAAATGTCCGCGCGGGGAATGAGCACGCCGCTTTTCGTCGGCGGCGCGACAACATCCGCGTTGCATACGGCCGTCAAGCTCGCCCCTCTCTACGCCCATGTCTATTACGGGGCTGACGCGTCGGCTTCGGCAGTGCTGTGCAAGAGCTACATGATGGATCCGGCCAAGTTTGAGCGGGAGGAGCGTGAGAAACAGGCGCAGATGCGCTCGCTGTACGCCAGGGGCAAGGAAACGCGCCGCTCCACCCCCGCTCGGCAGCCTTTTGCCCTAGACAGCTATCTGTGCGGCCATGTGTTCGATGATATTCCTGAAGGGGAGGCCGATGTCAGGGAACTGATGGGACATTTCGACTGGAGGATGTTCTATGCCGTGTGGGGCGTTAAGGGGGAAGACGCTGGCTTGAGGCTGGACGCGGAGAGGCTGATTGACGGCCTGTTGGAGGAGAATGCCATACATGTACGGCTTGCCCTGCATTTTGAGCAGTGCTGCGCGGATGTCCAAGATGAGATAGTCCTGCCGTGCGGGGCGCGGCTGCCCATGCTGCGGCAGGAGGACGGGGACAGGCTCTCCCTCGCCGATTTTGTCCCGCCGCAGGACAGCGGGCTCACTTCGCAGTGCGGTTTCTTTGCAGTGAGCGTTCATGTGGACGGGCAGGCCGGACAGGATGCGGGAAGCCCCGCCCCTGCTGCGGACGCGGAGGGAACAGGATGGCAATCCGTCCATGCGGATGATTACGGAGAGATGCTGCTCCGCTCTGTGCGGGTGACTCTCGCAGAGGCCGCCTCTGCGTGGGTGGACAGCCGTCTCGCCGCGCAGCTCCCTGCGGGCAGCGCGGCACGTGTTGTCAAGCCTGCGGCAGGGTACTGCAGCTGCCCCGACCACACGCTCAAGCGGGACATTCTCTCCATCATCCCGGACTCGGGACGGCTTGGCATAAGCTTTACGGACAGCTATGCGATGATTCCTGACGCGAGCATCTGCACTCTGGTGTTTGCGCACCCGCAGGCATGTTACCCCGACATACGCCATGTCAGCCGCGAAGCCCTGGAGCGTTATGCCGGGCTGCGCGGATTCACGCAGGAAGAAGCCCGGAGATTCCTCGGGCACTTGGCAGAAGCCTGACAGGCAGGAGCTTGCAGTCCGTGGCCGCCTTTGCGCAATGCCGAGGCCGCAGCACTGTTCTTAATGCTCAAGTCCGCAGCGCGGCGAGGGGTGATGGTGCGGGTCATGTTGTTTTTTACGGGCGGCTTGGTTAACTTTGCCGCTTGCAGTTCCGGAACGTGGCGCACAAGCCACGTGGGGCGTGTGCCTCAGCGCATCCGCCTCGCAGGGAAACACGGTGAGAGGCCGTGGCAGTACCCGCTGCTGTATGTTCCGCGCCCTTGGTGCGCCGCTTGCCGGCCATCGGGCGTGAACGAGTCAGAATGCCTGCCGGAACGATGATTAGAGCCTCCCTGCGGGATGACAGGGCCTTGAATCGTGTATAGAGGATTTTGTCTCATAGCGCTCCTCGCACTGTGGAGCTGTGCCGTGTCTTATGCCGGCGCACAGGTCTCGCGTGACACTCTTACGAGGGCTGTCGTTGTGGCGCATGCGTCCAGGGACATAGTGCCCGTGAGCCGCCTTGACGGCGCGGCCCTGCAACGCCTGTCATCAGTCAGCGTCGCGGACGCGCTCAAATATTTCTCCGGAGTCCAGATCAAGGACTATGGCGGCCTTGGCGGCCTCAAGACGGTGAATGTCAGGTCGCTCGGAGCCCAGCACGTGGGCGTGTTCCTCGATGGGGTCAGGATAGAGAACTCCCAGAACGGGCAGGTGGATCTCGGCCGCTATTCGCTCGACAACATGGAGAGCGTCTCGCTGTACAACGCCCACAAGGCGGAGACCCTGCAAGGGGCGGGCGAATACGCTTCCGGCGCGACCGTCTATATGGTGAGCCGGCGGCCGTCATTCAGCGGCAAGGATTGCAATCTAAAGGCGAGGCTTTCGGGAGGCTCGTTCGGGACTGCGTCTTCCTCGCTCCGCTACGAGCGCAAGATAGGCTCCAGTGCCGTCAGCGCTGACTGCGCAGCTCTCTATTCCAAAGGCGATTACCGCTTCCGGATCCGCAACAGCCTAGAGGACACCACCGCGCGGCGTTACAATGGGGACATACGCTATGTGCGGGCGGAGGCCGGGCTGTGGTCTCCTGTGCTCGGAGGCAACCTGCATGCCCATGCCCATTTCTATTCTTCGGGCAGGGGGCTGCCCGGGCCCGTGGTGAGGCGGCTGTCCGACCAGTATGCATCCCGTGACCGCCAATGGGACCGCAACTCCTTTGTGCAGTCCTCGTTCAGGAGGGATTTCAGCGTGAGCTCCCTGCTGCTCAATGCCAAGGCTGCATACGACCGTCTGGAGTACCGTTCGGAGCCGGCGCCCGGCTCTGCCTCAATATATGCCCACAACACCTACAGGCAGCGGAGTCTCTTCGCCTCGGCGGCATGGGCATGGTATCCGCTGCGGTGGCTGTCGGCCAATGTCGCGGCGGATTTCCGCTGGTCTGACTTGCGCTGTGACGTGAGCGGTTTCAGCTATACCCGCCGCGCCGACGCCAAGGCGGTCGCCGCGCTGACGGCATCTCTCGGGGGCGCCACCGTTTCGCCGTCTCTGCTGTACACCCGGGTCAGGGATTTCAGGGACGGCTCTCCGTCTCCCATGTCCCGCCTGTCGCCCTCTGTCACAGCGGCATGGAAGGACGCTTCGGGGACGGTCAATGTCCGCGCGTTTTGCAAATCGACATACAGGCCTCCGACCCTCAACGACCTCTATTATGTCTTGGTGGGGAATGCCTCGCTCCGCCCGGAGAGAGCCACCCAGACCGACATCGGCTTTGACCTGTTTTCGCCTGCGGCGTGGAGGCGGGGCAGGGCCAGGCTGAGCGCGGACGCTTATCTCAACCGGGTCACGGACAAGATAGTAGCCATGCCGGCCGCAAGCCAGTTCCGCTGGACTATGATGAACTTCGGCAAGGTGCGCGGCCATGGCGCGGATGTCAAGATTGACGGCGCGGTGAGGCTTGGGAATGTGAGCCTGTCAGCTCTGGCCAGCTATTCTTATGAGGTGGCCCAGGATGTGACGGACAGGCGCAGAATCACCTGGAAAGGGCAGATTCCATATGCGCCCTGGCACAGCGGTTCGGCCGTGCTCGGGGCGGAGCGTGGCGGTTGGAGCGGCAATGTCTCACTCCTCTGCACCGGGGTGAGATACCGCAGCGCGGACAACACCTCCTCCGAGCGTCTGGACCCGTGGACGACCGTGGATTTGAGCCTCTCACGCATGCTGCGCGTCAGGGGCGGCCATGGCCTTGAGATAAGGCTGGATGTCAGCAACCTGCTCAACCGGCATTATGAGGTCGTGACGCGGTACCCTATGCCGGGGACTAATTGTATGCTGAAATTAACTTACACAATATAACAGAGTTATGAAAAAATCATTTGTTTATGTCTCACTGGCTGCCTCCGCTCTTGTCCTGACCGCCGTGTCCTGCTCCAAGGACAACAACGGCATCCCCAAGCCCGCAGATGGGGGCGACTGTGTCTATATCCTCAACGAGGGCGCCTGGGGGAGCAACAATGCCGAGCTTTCCCGCTGGAATGCCGATGAGGGGACTCTGGATGCCGAGTGGTATTCTTCTGTCAACGGCAGCCCGCTTGGGGATGTGGCCAACGATGTCATCGTCACGGACAGCTACATAATCATTGCCGTGAACGGCTCCAATATCATCCAGTTCTGCGGGCTTGACGGCAAGGCCGCAGGCGCGACAGAGGCTGTCCCCGGCCCGAGGAGGCTCGTCGCCGACCCGGACGGGAAATACCTGTATGTGACCTCGTACGCGGATAACGGCTATCTTGCCAAGATTGACCTCGGCACTTTTGCCGTGACGGACACGGTGCATGTGGGCTACGAGCCGGAGGGGGTAGCCTGGTACGACGGCTGCGTGTATGTCGCCAATTCCGGCGGCTACGCCTACAATGGCACGCACGGCTATGAGCAGAGCATTTCTGTGGTAGACGCTGGGACTATGACCGAGACGGCAAGGATTGACACCGGACATTACAACCTCTACGGGGCATTCCTCCAGAACGGCGCATCACCGCGCTACATCCTTGTCAACGCTTCCGGCGACTATGCGAGCCATCCCGCCTCTTCGTTCGTGTTCGATTGTGTCTCAAAGGCTGTCATCGCGGAGTACGACTTTCCCGCCACATACGCTACAAGGCTCGGCAGCCGCTGGTATGTGCTGGGGTCAAGCTACAGTTACAGCACGAACCGGTACGAGTACAGTTGCAAGACCATTGACATGGATGGAGGGACTCCGGCGGTGGGGGAATGGTCTATAAGCGGCCTGACTGACATGTCGGCCCCTTATGGGATATACATGACCTCCAGCGGGGAGCTTTTCGTCGCCGACGCGGGCGATTACAAGAGCAGGGGGACGCTGTACCGTTACGGCGCTGACGGCAAGCTGCTCGGGACTGCAGTAGCGGGTGTGTGCCCCGGACATTTCGCGGAGTGATGGCTGCCTGTGACATGAGCTGCGCTAGGCGGCAACTCCTTGGAGGCTGCTGCCGGAGGGGAGGACGGCTGTTATGCTGCTGAGCCTCCTGTATGTCCTGCTCAGCGGGATTGCGCTGCCGGTCGGCGGCATCCAGATGCAGTACCTGTGGCGCAACCAGCTGGGGGACGTGTATTCGCTTGGCCTCGGTTCGGCGGCATGTCTCGGAGCTGCCGCCGCTACCATGAGCGGATGGTGCTCGCTGACGGTCGGCTCGTTCATCTGCACCCTCGCCTGTACTCTGGTGGCATTCCTTGTCACCCTCAAGGTCTCCACGCAGAACCTCATCACTTTCGGCATCCTGTTCGGGACGTTCATCGGCTCGCTGGGGACTATTGTGGTGACCAATGCGCCTAACGGTGACCTGCTGCGCAAATATTATCTCTGGGGCGCCGCCAACTTCAATCTGGAGGGTGTGACCACTGGGGACATTGTGTTTTCGCTGGCGCTGTTCGCGCTGGGCCTGGGGGCGGCCATGCTGACCGCCCGCGACCTGACGCGGCATTTCAAGGGGGAGATAGAGCTCTCGCGCCCTCGCAAGGCGCTCAGCCTGCTGCTGATAATGTTCCTTGTGACATCTGCGGTGAGCATCTGCGGCCCAATCGGATTTATCTCGCTGGGCGTGCCCAATGTCAGCCGGATCATCTGCAAGCGCGAGGACATCCGTGCGCACTACCTCATATCTTCCGCCATGGGAGTGGGGCTGCTGCTGGTGACATTCCTCGTGGTCAAGTATGCCAATTTCGGCATCTACCTGCCCATCAGCGCGACCATGGCCATCATCGCCCTCCCCCTCACCGCCCTCGTCTTCGCCCGCAAGTCTTGAGCGGCACGACTTGAGAATCTCGCGCGGCTGCCGGGCTTGTTCCGTGGCGAGACTGGTTCGCCTCGT
>CAZKVW010000022.1:24441-27629 GCA_964556285.1 uncultured Muribaculaceae bacterium | reverse complement strand
GACATACGAGAGCGCGATACTGGAGGCGTACAACTCCCGGCGCAGCGTGGCTTGATTCCCGTGCCGGCAAGCGACGGTACACGACGGCAACAATGACACGTGCCGACACACGAAGAAGCGCGCGATGTAATTCGGCGTAAACCGATGTAATTCGGCGAAATGGTCTAGCGGGAACGCTTGGCGCGGGCCGCCTTGCGGCGGGATGACCTCAAGCGGGAGACGCTCTCCACCAGCATCTGGTCAGCCAGAATGGCCCTTGCCGCCAGCAGGTCAAATATGACTGCGGCTATGGGGAAGACCGCGCTGACGCGGAACACCATCTCCCCGTGCGTCACCGCAAAGTCCAGTGCAATCATCACTTGCAGCGCGAGAGTGACGAGCGCGGAGAGCACGGCAGTCCTCATCTGGAGAATCCTGTGGCGGAACGTCGTCAGCGCGATGAGGTTGAGCAGGGTAATGACAATGATAAACACGAGGTACAGCAGGTGGTCAGTGTACCTGTACGCGACATCTGCAGCCCCGCCTGCGCCCGGCGTCACCGCCTTGTCCACAAAGAATAGCAAGCCGACGAGCACAGTCGCCGCCGCCAAGTACAATGTCTGGATCCTCTGCCACATAACTGATATATTTTGCCCCTTGCAGCGGCAAAGGTAGCAATTTTATCGATAACAGCGCCGCTCGCGCGTCACAGTTGCAGTCTTCAGGGCAGGGGCTTGATGGGGCGGCGGCCAAGGTTGAGCTTGAGGCCCTGCTCATAAGCCTCGGGGCCGTACATGTCGGCGACCGGCATCTGATGGATGTTGACAAGTATGCCCCTTGCCATCAGGCCGGCATCCTCGTTGTCTTTGCGGGGCAGGGTCCGGGCAGCCTGCCAGAGTTCGCTGACATGGGCCATTATCGCCGGATGCATGACCGGATCAAGGGACAGGCATTCGAGGGCGGAATAGCCGATCTTGCGCTCCTCTTCGCGTCTCGGGTGCAGCATGCGCTCCACTCCCCTCTCCGCATGTCCGAGGTAGCACGCGGCATACGCAGCCTCACACGCCACATGGGCATTGGGGTCATCCAGAAGAGAGAGCAGCGCGTCAGGGCACTCGTCCACAGCGCCGCCGCGTCCCATCACCGCATAGCCAGCCGCCGCCCAGAAACGCATCTCCGGGATGCCGCTGGAGAGATGCCTAAGCAGCGTCAGAGTGTCCTTGGGCACGGCCTTGGACGCGAGATCTGCGAGATCCTGCAGCTCCCGCAGAGGGAAACGGCTCTCCCGCACCCAAGTGTACATGTCGTGGCTCGCGCGTGTCTCCGGCAGGAAGAAACCGAGGTCACCCGTCTCTCTGACATGCCGCCGCAGAGTCCCTCGCAGCTCACGCAGCTTGGAGGCATATTGAGGGTCGGCGGAGAGGTCGTGCACCTCTCCGGGGTCATTGTCCAGGTCGAAGAGCATTTCGGCAGGGTGCGCCGCATACGGCAGCCTGGCAATCTCATCGCCTCCCCCGTTTTCTATAACGAGCGCGTCCCACGCCCGGTTGGCGGGCATCCTCCACTGGTAATAGTTGCGCAGCGCGAACTGGCGATAGGGCAGATAGCTGCGGATGTATTTATATCTCCCGTCGCTCACGGCGCGCACTGGGGAGAAATGGTGCAGCTGGTTGGCAGCGAAAGCGTACTCGTAGCGCGGCTCCTTGCGGACGGCGTATTTTCCGAAGACAGGACGGCCCTGCATATACTTGGGAGGCTTGACTCCGGCTATGCTCAATACCGTCGGCGCGAGATCTACAAAACTCACCAGGGTGTCATCCGCCCCGGAGCGCCCTGCGGCAAGATGTCTCCAGCGTTCGGGGAAATACACTATCAGCGGCACCCTGAGGCCGCTCTCGTACAGGTAGCCCTTGCCCCTCGGCAGACAACCGCCATGGTCGCTGAAAAAGAAGATGATGGTGTCATCCGCAAGCCCCCTGTCCCTCAAGTCGGCGAGGAAGATGCCGAGCCACTTGTCAACGTCCTGCACGGCCTCAAGATGCCCTGCATAGTCAGAGCGCACCTCCTTCAGGTCGGGCACATAAGGCGGGAGGCTGAGCCGCTCCGGATCCAGCCCCTCCTCCCTGTAGTCGCGCCTCCCCTCGGTGTGGAACGTCCTGACCCTGCCCATGTGCGAGGTGACGGTGTTGTAAACCGCAAAGAAAGGCTGACCTTCGGCACGGCCGGGGCTGTTGTACGAGGCCTCGCGGCTGCATTCGTCCCAGATGGCCGCATTGTCGCGGGTGGTGTTGTAATGGGTCTTGTTGTTATTGGTACACCAGTACCCCGCAGCCCGGAGGCGTTCCGGGAAGAAAATGCCTCCCGGGGTGTCAAACGCCACCGGGTGCAAGTCCATGCCGTAGGTGGTGGCATAACAGCCCGTGATGAGCGAAGAACGCGCCGGAGAGCTCTGCGGGGCGTTGGACCAGGCATGAGTGAACATGACGCCCCGGGCAGCAAGGCTGTCGGCTACGGGCGTGCGAACATCCGGGTTGCCGTAGCAGCCGAACTCATACGCGCTGGTGTCCTCAAATGTGAGCCAAAGGATATTTGGCCTCGCTGCTTGCCCGTTCTGCCTCTGGTCATCCTGCGCAGCAGCAAACGGGGCGGCAGCGGAGCAGAGGCCGGCGCAGAGGGCAATCTTTCTGGCCGATGCAAGGTCATGTCTTGTCATAGACAAACTTTTTTAGTAATGCCAGAAAGTTAGCCCAATGTTTTGTCAGGCGCAATCAATTTTGTCCAAAAAATTTTGCAAATGTCCAATAGCACAAAAACGAAAACAAAGAACGGCTGCAGATATTACCTTTATTATTACAAATGCGAAAGGCCCCCCCCGGGGTCACCCGGCGGCCCCAAAGCACACCACATGGACACTAACCAACTGACCACTTATATGTCAAAAACCACTAAAACATTGGCGGGCTTCATGCTTGCCTGCCTGTCATGGTCTGTCGCGATGGCGCAGAATGTCAGAGTGACGGGCAATGTCACAGACTCTGACGGAGTCGAAGTCATCAGCGCGGGAGTCACGGTCAAGGGGAAGCCCGGGACCGGGACAGTGACGAACGCTGAAGGCAACTATGTCATACAGGCGCAGCCGGAGGATGTGCTTGTGTTTTCTTGTCTGGGCATGCGCACTGCGGAAGTCCCTGTCAAGGGACGCGCCCGGA
>CAZKVW010000022.1:0-24341 GCA_964556285.1 uncultured Muribaculaceae bacterium | reverse complement strand
TTTTCTTGTCTGGGCATGCGCACTGCGGAAGTCCCTGTCAAGGGACGCGCCCGGATCGATGTCCGGATGGAGCCGGACGAGAACTGGCTTGAGGAGGGCGTGGCCATCGGCTATGCCACAGTCAAGCGCAAGGACCTGACCGGATCCGTGACCTCGGTCAGCGGCAGGGAACTCTCAAAAGTGCCGGTAAGCGACATCACCCAGGCTCTCGGAGGGCGCATGGCCGGCGTGCAGGTGTCCCAGAGCGAGGGCGGGCCGGGAGCCTCCATTTCCATCAGGGTGCGCGGAGGCATCTCCATCACCCAGAGCAACGAGCCGCTGTACGTGATAGACGGATTCCCCACGGAGGACGGGCTGAGCTCGCTCGACCCTTCTGACATAGAGACCATAGACGTGCTCAAGGACGCCTCCGCCACTGCCATATACGGGGCGCAAGGGGCCAACGGCGTCGTCGTGGTGACGACCAAGAGCGGGAGGAACAACCAGCGGGCTACGGTCACGTTCGACTCCTATGTCGGGGTGAGGAAGCTCGCCCGCAAACTCTCCGTCCTCGACCCCTACGAGTACGTGCTGCTTGACTACGAGCGCAGCCTCTACCGCGAGCAGGTGCTGGGCAACGCCGACGAGCTGTCCGCATTCGAGAGCAACTACGGCAAGTTCTCCGACATCGATGCGAACTACTCCGGGCGCAAGGGCATCGACTGGCAGGAAGAGACCCTCGGCAGGACGGCTGTCACGCAAAACTACAGGGTCGGCGTGAGCGGCGGCACAGACCGCACTAATTACGCCATCGCATACTCCTACTTCAACGAGCAGGGAGCCATGGTCTCCAGCGGCACTTGGAAGCACAATTTCAGCGCGAGCCTCAACACCCGGGTCAACGACTGGCTGACGGTGAACGGCAGGGTAAACTACGACAATCTCTATGTGTACGGCATGGGCACGTCCGGCGACGGTTCCAGCGGCACAGGAGACCGCTTCAACAAGCTCCAGCACATCCTCCAGTACCGCCCCACCAAGGGCATCAAGGGCGAGGACTCGGAGCTGCTGGATGACGAGGACTCCCTGATACAGAACGAGGAGGGGAATGTCATGCAGAATCCCCTGCTGTCCGCCAAGGAAGAGACCAAAAACCGCGACTACAGGACGCTCCAGGCCAACGGGGGCATCCTGGTCAAGCTCCCTGTCAAGGGGCTGTCTTTCCGCTCGACCGCGGGCATGCGCTACCAGAACAAGCGCAGCGAGACATTCTACGGCGACAAGTCCGTGATGGCCAAGCGCTCAAGCATCAACGGCAACATCCAGTACAACGAGGCTGGCAGTTTCAGCACATCCAATGTGCTGACATGGAACTGGTCCGGCTCCGGGCACGAGCTGACGGTGATGGGAGGGCAGGAGTACGTCACCCGGTGGACGCGCTGGCTGGAAGGGGCGGCTGACAACTTCCCCAACGACGAGATTGGGCTCGCTGACATGTCCCTCGGACTCCCCTCCCTCGTGGAGAGCAGCGAGAACTACGACGACAAGCTCCTGTCATTCTTTGGCCGTGTCAACTGGTCATGGCAGGACAAATACATATTGAGCGCGTCGCTCCGCGCCGACGGATCCTCCAAGTTCGGCAAGAACAACAAATGGGGATATTTCCCCGCAATCTCGGGGGCGTGGAGGCTGATTGACGAGCCGTGGATCCAGGAGACCGGCATATTCTCCGACCTCAAGCTCCGCGCCGGATACGGCCTGGCCGGCAACAACCGCATCAGCAGCTACCAGAGCCTCGCGCTGATGGAGTCTGTCACCTATCCTGACGGCAACTCCACCCAGTCCGGCTATGTTTCCAAGCAAGTGCCCAACGACAACCTCAAGTGGGAGGCCAACAAGACATTCAATGTGGGGCTGGACATGGGATTCCTGGGGCAGAGGATCACCGTGTCGCCTGAGCTGTACATCAACAGGAGCTCCAACCTCCTGCTCAACGCCAAGCTGCCGTCCTCATCCGGCTATTCCAGCATGATGATCAACGCCGGCTCGACCGAGAACAAGGGCATAGACCTCACCATCAACACCGTGAATGTCAGCTCCCGCGACTTCTCCTGGACAACGGCGCTGACCCTTTCGCACAATGTCAACAAGGTGCTGGAACTCACAGGCGAGCAGGAGCAGTACTGGGAGGCCAACTTCGGCTACAACCAGAACACGCACCGCATCGCCGTGGGCGAGGCGCTGGGTCAATTCTGGGGATACGAGACCGACGGGCTGTACCAGGTGGAGGACTTTGACTGGGACGGCAGCAGCTGGACTCTCAAGGACGGGGTGGCGCAACGCACGGACGTCACGCCACAGCCCGGGTACTGGAAGTTCAAGAACGTGGACGGCAGTGCGGACAACAAGGTGACCTCCGATGACAGGACAGTGATCGGCAACGCGCAGCCGGATGTGTACGGAGGCCTCAACAACGTACTGACATGGAGGGACTTCGACCTGTCGGTATTCCTCACATACAGCTTCGGCAACGACGTGCTCAACGCCACCAAGCTGACCAACACCAAGGCCTGCAAGAAGAACCGCAACGTCCTCTCCGTGGCTGACATGTCGCACCGATGGACGCTGATGGACGAGTCCGGGGCGCTGATCACCGACCCCGCCACTCTCGCGGCCGTCAACGCCGGCAAGACATTCCCGTCCGTGGCGGATGCCGTAGAGGGCAACTACAACATCCACTCCTGGGCGGTGGAGGACGGCTCTTTCGTCAAGATAAGCAACATCACACTGGGCTACACGCTGCCGCACAAGATCGTGCAGAAGGCTGGCCTGACGCGGGCGCGGGTCTATGTGACGGGCACCAACCTCTTCACATTCACCAAGTACAGCGGATACGACCCCGAAGTCTCCACAATGAGCAGCGCGCTCTGCCCGGGGGTGGACTTCGGCGCATACCCCCGCAGCCGCTCCGTGGTGTTCGGGGTAAATGTAGGATTCTAACATGGCAAAGCAAATGAGACACTTGTATATAACAATGGCGGCTGTCGCGGCGCTCGCTTGCGTATCATCCTGCGACCTCACCGAGAAGCCCACGTCCTATTACGACAAGGACACATATTTCGACTCCGCCTCCAAGGCCAAGATGGCCGTCTGCGGGGCTTACGACTGCCTGACCACGACCGCACATTACGGGCAGTGGGAGATGGCGGCGCAAATCTGCGATGACATGGAGTACCTCAAGGGCAACGAGTCCGACAACAAAAGGTACGACATGAGCGACTACCACATCAACGCCGACAACACCTGGCTCGCATCCATCTGGAAGTACAAATACCTGGGCATTGACAGGGCGAGCCTCGCGATTGACGGGATAGAGGGCATGAGCGGCTATGAGGACGACGCGGAACTGCGCAACTATTCGGCCCAGGCGCATTTCCTCAGGGCTTTCCTCGCGTTCGACCTGGTCAAGGGCTGGGGCGACGTGCCGTTCAAGACCAAGTACACGTCGGTGTACTCGGAGACCTCCCTGCCGAGATCTGACCGCGAAGACATCTACGACGCTATCGCGGAAGACCTGGACTACGCCAAGTCCAACCTCGTGCAAGGCAGCGCGGGCACCTCGCCCGAATGGCCCGCCAGAGCCGCGGCCCGCGCCCTGCTGATGCGGGTCAACCTCCAGAGGGCAGGTTACAGCCTGAAGCTGGACGGCAGCATGACCCGCCCCGAGGAGAGCCTCAGGCAGCAGTACATGCAGAATGTCGTGAGCGAATGGGAGGCAATACAGAGCGAGGGATACCACGGGTTCTACGACGGAGGATACACTGAGCTGTTCAAGAGCTTCTCTGCCATGGAGCCGGACTCCAAGGAGAGCCTCTGGGAGATCCCGTTCAACCCGACAGGCACGTCATTCTCCGACAACGACGGATTCTGGGGCACATGGAACGGCCCGGAGGTGGCCGAACCCAAGGTGGCCTCCACCGAATGGGGGTCATACATGGGACGCGCCAACGCATTCTTCCGCATCCTGCCGTGCTGGAAGGACTTCTTTGAGGACGGGGACGAACGCCGCGACGTGCTGGTGGTGGACTACTCCTACAAATGGGACAAGAACACCAAGGCCCATGTCAAATCCTCCAACGCCAAGGCACAGCAGAACTGGTATCCGGGCAAATGGCGCAGGGAATGGATGCCGCTCGGATTCAACCACCTCAACGCCACCGGCATCAACTATTGTGTGCTGCGCTATGGGGACGCGGTGCTGATGGCGGCCGAGGCATACAACGAGCTGGGGCAGACGGACAAGGCCATCGAGCTTATCAACATGGTGCGCAGCCGCGCCGGGGCAAGCGAGTTCTCCCTAGGCAACTACGCCACGCTGTACAAGTCGCCCAAGGTGTATGACCTGCCGTACATCGATGACTCGACCGACCAGGGCAAGGTGCGCACAGCCCTGTACTGGGAACGCGGGTTTGAGATGGGCGGCGAGGGGATGCGCAAGTTCGACCTCATACGCTGGAACTGCCTGGGACCCGCGCTGCGACTCTTCAAGACCAACGTCACCGCAGCATATCCCAAGGTGACCAACTACGTGGCCGGTGACTACTTCACCGACGGCAAGAACGAGCTTTTCCCCATCCCGCAGAGCGAAATGGAGGCCAACGCCCAGCTTGGCGGTGTGCAGAACCCGGGCTTCTGATGCCTCTGGCGGCTGTCAGAAAAGGATAACGTCCCGGCATTTGCGAATGCCGGGGCGTTTTGCTATTTTGCACCGGCGTGCCCGGAAGGGACACCCCGCCATTCACATGACATTTCAGGAAATATATGAGCAGTACTGGTCCAGGTCGTACAAGTTCGTCAAATCGTACTTGCGCGACCCGGAGGAGTCCGAGGATGTCGTCGCGGAGGCTATGGTAGCCCTGTGGAAGAACTATGACGAGGGGCGCTCCGTGACCGCGCTGCCGTTCCTGTACACCATACTGCGCAACAAGTCCCTTGACAGGCTCAAGAGCCGCCGCAGGACTGCACAGTCCGGCACATCTGCCGACTGGACGGACGGGGACCTGGAGCTGCGCATACAGTCCCTGACGGACACGCCGGAGTCCGTCGTGTTCTCGCAGGAAATCAAGTCCATCATAGACTCCACGCTCTCCGCCATGCCGGAACGCACGGCGGAGATATTCAGGCTGAACCGCCTGGAGGGCAAGACCTACGCGGAGATTGCCGTGATATACGGAATCTCCGAGAAAGGGGTGGAGTATCACATGTCCTCCGCCATCAGGGCGCTTCGCAAGGCTCTCCAGGACTACATCCCCTCGCTGGCGGTTTTCTCCGTATTCCTGCTAGGGTAAGCGGCCCGTCCGTCGTATCATCTGTGTAAGACGCTGCACGATGGACACGGAAACATTGCTCAAGTACATATCTGACGATCTCCCGGAGGCCGAGCGCGAGAGCGTGTACCGGCAGATTTGCGGGAGCGAGGACAACATGCGGGAATACAGGGCCATGAGGAGGCTGTATGACATCAGCTTGTGGAGGACAGACCCTGCTCCAGTCCCACGCAGGATGCGGCAGCGTCATGCTCCCCGCAGGGGCATGGCGCTCACATGGGCTCTTGGCGTCCTTTCGGCCGTGTGCATATCTGTGACTGTCGCCGTTCTGGCATCCCGGCCGTCAACGGGGCGGATGGCTCTTGGCGCGTCCGAGACCGTGACAGCTCCGTCCGGAAGCAGCCTGCATCTGACTCTGCGGGACGGCACGGCGGTGTGGCTCAACAGCAACAGCACCCTGCGCATGGAGCAACCCTCTGGCAGGCATGACCGTACCAGGCGCGTGTCCCTGTCCGGGGAGGCTTATTTCGAAGTGGCAAAAGACCCCAAACGCCCATTCATCGTGGAGACATCCTCTCTGGATGTGACCGTGCTGGGCACCGAATTCAACATTTCAGCCTATGAGGGAGATGTCTGGACGGCATCTCTGATAGAGGGGGCGGTATCCGTGTCGGACAAGGGAGGCCGTGAGCTGGCCGCGCTGCGCCCGATGATGCAGGCAAGCTATGACGGCTGCAGGCTGTCGGTCACACGGGCAGACCGCAACAGCTCTCTCTGGCGGGAGGGGATATTGTATTTTGACAACATGACGCTCGCTGACATATTCGGGCGGATGTCACGCTATTATGACCTCAATATGGATGTCTCATGCGCAAGCGGGCTGGACAGGAGGTTTACCGGCAAGTTCCGGCTGGCGGACGGGTATGAGCACATCCTCAAGGTGCTGCAGATAGAGGGGGGATTCTCCTACGAGATAGAGTCCACTGACGGGAGCGTGACCGTCAGGCTGCGCTGACGCGGCCTGACATGAGAACTCGCGACACTAACCTGATCACCATATAACACTAACCAATTAATCAACCAATCAAAACTTCAGCATTATGGAACATTCAGTCTTAAGGAGACTCCTTGGGCTTGTGCTCTCGGTCATGGCGCTGCCTGCGGTCTGCCTCTCGGCAGCCCCGGGCCGCAATGTGACTATCAGCAGGGGCAGCATGACTGTGGCCGACCTCATACAGGAGGTGGAGGCGCAGACTGACTACCTCTTTGTGTACAACCCCTCGGAGGTGGACCTCTCACGCAAGGTCTCTGTCAGCGCGTCGGACGAGCCTGCCGTGGAAGTCATCGCTTCCGCGTTTGCCGGGACGGACATCGCCCCGATGGTGGAGGGGCGCAACATCGTCTTGGGCCGGGTGCAGCCGGCACGGGACGCTTCCAAGCCCGGCGAGCTGTCCGGCACAGTCAGGGACGAGTCCGGTCTGCCTGTCATCGGAGCCAGCATCCTCATAAAAGGCACCAAGGAGGGCACATTCACCGATGTGGACGGCAAGTTCTCGATGTTTGTGCCGCAAGGGGCAATCCTGGAAGTCTCTTCCATAGGGTATCTCACGCAGGAGGTCAATCCCGCAGGGCTTGTAAGGCTTGACGTGACGCTCCGACCCGACGCCCAGCTGCTGGAGGAGACCATAGTCATCGGATACGGCACTGCCAAGAAGCGTGACTTTGTAGGATCTGTCTCCTCACTTGGCGCGGATGACATCAGCAGGACGGCCCCAGTGTCCGTTGAGTCCGTGCTGCAAGGCATGGCGGCCGGAGTGCAGGTCAACTCCGGAGTCGGAGTCCCGGGCGCGACGCAGCAAGTCAAAGTCAGAGGAGTCAGCTCCATTTCCTCGGGCACAGACCCCCTCTGGATAGTGGACGGCGTGCCGGTGCAGACCGACTACATTGACTTCAACAATGACACTCCCAACCAGCGCAATTCTGACGGCGAAGCCCATCAGAGTGTGCTCGCCATGCTCAATCCCAACGACATAGAGTCCGTGCAGGTGCTCAAGGACGCGGCAGCGACCGCCATTTACGGGTCCCGGGGCGCTAACGGCGTCATACTCGTCACCACCAAGTCCGGCCGCAGCGGGACTCCCAAGGTCAGCGTTGACCTCAAGAGCGGCATTTCCGGCTGGGCGCACAGGGACATCGGCCTGGCTGACAGTGCACAGTGGTTTGAGATAGCCGAGACCGCCATGCAGAACACCATGCACACCTCCTACGATGTCAGCACGACATTCGGCAACCTGGACGGCAGTCCGGAGATCATGACCACGGCCCAGGCCAAGCAGGTAAACACCGACTGGGGCAAGGAGATCTCCCGCACCGGCTCATTCTATGAGGCCAATGTGTCCCTGAGCTCGGGCACTGACAAGGCCAGCTCTTATGTGTCGCTCAAGTACCGCAAGGACAACGGCAATCTCCGGCACAACCAGATGGAGACATTCGGGGCCAATGTCAAGGTCGGCTACAAACTGGGCAAATGGGCAGATGTCAACTATCGTCTGGCCGCCACATACACCGACAACGACCGCATCAAGTCCACTGACGGCAAGAACGGCCTCGGCGGCTTCGCCCAGGTCAACACCAACGCCCTCCCCTGGTACAAGGTCTACAGCGACACCGGCCTCGGAGGCTACTGGAACTCCCTGTCATCCGTCAACCCGGTGGCGAGCGCGGATCCCAAGAACTCCATCTCCAACCTCAAGACCGTCAATGTGATGTCGGCCCTTACCGGCACAATCAGGCTCCCGCTTGAGGGGCTCAGCCTCAAGGGAGAATGGGGTCTCAACTATGTCAACAGCCACATGCTGTCGTGGCGCAGCGACGCTATCACCGTGCAGGGAGCGCAGGCGCGTGAGCTCAAGAAAGCCATCACGGTCAACAACTACAACGCGTATTTCGACTACACCCGCACATTCGGCATCCACGACATTAACGCAACCGCCGGTGTGGAGAACACCCGCCGTTCGGCGTGGACAAGCAACCTGCGCGCTTCGGGACTGGTCGGCACTTTCCGCGAGGTAGGCACTCCGACAACCCTGAGCGGGTCAAGCGGGTTTGGCGATGAGGAATACCTCCGGGGATTTTTCGCCCGCGCCAATTACAAACTCCTGGACCGCTACATCATCAGCGCAAGCGCCCGCCGCGACGGCATCTCCAAGTTCTCCAAGGACAACCGCTGGGCCAACTTCTTCTCAGCCGGGGCAGGATGGATAGTCTCGGATGAGCCTTGGTTCAATGTCCCTGCCGTCAGCCTGCTCAAGTTGCGCGGCAGCGTGGGCCAGACCGGCAATACCAATGTCCCTTACGGCATTACGGCCGATGTATGGGACATCATCACCGGCAACCAGACTCTGGAGGGCTACAATGTCAGCAGGCTCAAGAGCATCGGCAACACTAATGTCAAGTGGGAGACTACGACTTCCTATGACGCCGGAGTGGATTTCGGACTGCTCGGCAACCGCATCAACGGGTCGGTAGCCTATTACCGCCAGAATGTGTCTGACATGATCCTCGCGGTCAGCATGCCCGAGTCGGCTGGCATCAAGGGCGGCAATGTCAACTACGCCAATGCGGGCGACATGTACAACCACGGCATTGAGTTTGAGGTCTATGCCACCCTCATGGAGAAGCGGGACTTCTCGTGGAGAGCTGGGTTCAACATCTCGACCAACGCCAACAAGGTGACCGCGCTCGATCCCGTGAGCGACGCCAATGGGGCGGGCATCCTCAATGACTTCAACAATGATGGGGTGTTCTACAACATCATCAAGAAGGGCGTGCCTTACGGCACATACTACATGGCCGAGTATGCCGGGGTTGACAAGCAGAAGGGCATCCCCATGATATACGAGGTCGAGACCCTTGCTGACGGCTCCACCCGCCACACCGGCAACATCATCCCCGCCACTACGGAGAACATGACCAACAACATAATGGTCCTCAAGGACAAGACCTCCCTGCCCAAGGTGGTTGGAGGCCTGAGCACCTCCGTGACATGGAAGCAGTTTGACGCCTCGGCCGTGTTGTCGTTCGTGGCCGGCAACTGGATCTACAGCCGTCTGATACAGAGCACCATGACTCCCAATGCGGGAATGCTCGCCCTCAACAGCAAGCTGTTGACTGACTCATGGAGGCAGCCGGGCGACGACACAGATGTGCCGCAGATCAACGCGGGCTGCTACTATTATTATGACAACGACGGCAATCCCTCATCCCTGCCCGTGCAGTACGGTTCGGAGAACAAGACCCCGAGCACCCGCTTCCTGGAAAGGGGCGACTATCTCAAGCTGCGCAACCTGACTGTAGGATATACCCTCCCTGCCAAGGCGGCGAGGAAATGCGGCCTGGACGGGGTACGGGTGTATGTTTCAGGGAGCAACCTCTTCACCCTGACCGGATTCTCCGGATATGACCCGGAGGTGGAGATAGACCAGTACTCCGGAGGTGCCATTGAGGCGCTGTTCGCCATGCCGACATCCCGTGTGCTGATGTTTGGCGTCAACCTCAACTTCTAAAAACGCATAACAATGAAAAAGAAAACAACAGGTCTGCTCATCCTGGGTCTCGCGATAGCGGCCGCGACCGCGTGTGACGAGGACAGCTTCTTTGAGCTGGACCGTCCCAACCAGTTCCCTTGGCAGAGCGTGAGCGAGCTTGAGCTCGCTGCGAGGGCGCCGTACCTCTATATGGTCGGCTCCGCGTGGTCCAACCCTCTCGGCGCACTGCCTCTCAAATGCTTCGGAGAGTCGGATGTGGCCCAGTACACCGGCGGCAAGGGCAACAACTATTCGGATTACTACTATGAGCGCAGATGGAGCGACCTCGTCCTGGGCGGGAGCGTCGAGCTGGAGGGGGCATGGACTAACTTGTATTACATCTCAACCCTCACCAATGCCGCGCTGTCCCTGTTTGCTGATGCGGAGGAGTCCGGCGCTGACCTTTTCCCGAATATGGACGAGAGTGACAGGACGCTCGCGTACAACTACAAGGGTGAGCTCCTGTTCATGCGGGCCGTCGCCTATTGGTATCTGGCCAGGATATGGGCGCCGCCGTACAATGACGCCAACAAGGACGCGTCCAGCAACCTGACCCTCTACCGCAGCTATGTCACTGACGCGGACAAGCTCAAAAACTCCACCCTCGCCACGGTGGAGGAGGTGTACCAGTCAGTCATTGATGATCTCAAGGATGCCATAGAAGTGCTGCCGGAGTCATATCTCAACACTGACAACAACCAGCGCATGCGCGCCAACAAGTATGCCGCCGAGGCCATGCTCGCCCGTGTGCTCTTCTACATGGGCAGGCAGTCCGAGGCCAAGACATATCTCGATGACATCATCAGCCAAACCTCCCTCTACGGCCTCACGCAGGAGCCTTTCCAGAGCTTCAACAAGCAGTCCGGGAGCGGGTACAGCGACGAGGTGATCTGGGAGATATGCTGGAGCGAGGAGATAAGGACAGGCAAGCTTGAGCGCATCCCGGGCATATTCACATGGTGGGCGTATAATTCCAAGGGGACTGGCAAGTCCGGCTATTGCTCGTTCGCGATTTCTGACTGGGCGCTCAAGAAGGTCGGGTGGATGGACACGGCTGGTGAAATCACCGCCGAGGCGCAGTCCGACCTGCGTTTCCAGCAGGTGTACAAGTGGTCTGAAAACGGATACACCAATTACGACGCGTCCCTGACCAAGGACATGGTGTTCGTCTGGAAATATTTCCGTGGCGCGACAGAGACAGACAACGGGCGCTATGCCAATCGCCCTCTGATCCGCTTGGCTGACCTGCTGATCATGCGCTCCGAGATAGAGTTTCTCGGAGGGGACGCTGCGGCTGCGGCCGAAGACCTCAATGTGGTGCGCCGGAGGGCAGGGCTGTCCGACATAGCGGCTTCCGCCCTGACGGAGGATGACATTGAGAACGAGCGCATCAAGGAGATGACCGGGGAGAATGGTGACCGCATGTACTGGCTCATCGCCTTGCACAAGGATGTGGGACTGGGCGACCGCGCTTCAGGCACAGTGCTGAGCTATCCGTACTCGGACTACCGCTACAACGTGCCGGTCCAGGAGCAGCAGCTCAACACCGCCTATTCCTCACAGTGACAGGACATGACATCTGACAATATGATAAGGGTGGCCTTCACGGGCCACCATTTTGGGAAAGCTCTTGCCGCCGCGCTTCTTCTACTCCATCTCGCCTGTGCCAACGCTTCGGCTATTGTTAATGTCAGGGACTGCGGGGCGAGGGGCGACGGGCGTAACATTGATACCCATGCGCTTAACATGGCCATTGCCAAGGCCTCAATGGCGGGAGGCGACACCGTGCTGGTGCCGGCTGGAAAGTACCTGACCTACTCCATCCATCTGGCCGGCGATGTCACGCTGCATCTGGAGGAGGGTGCGGTCATCACCGCCGCGCCTGTCTGCGGCAATGCCATATTCGACCTCCCGGAGCAGGGGCCGCAGCCCCAGTATCAGGACTTCGGGCACAGCCATTGGCACAATTCGCTCATCTGGGGCACAGGATTGGAGAATGTCACCATCTGCGGGCGCGGCATGATTGACGGCTCCGCGTTGGGCAACGGCAAGCGCACTGAAGACCTGCTGGACGGGCTGGCCAACAAGGCCATCGCGTTCAAAGAGTGCAAGCATGTCACCATCAAGGACATAACCATCTACAACGGAGGACATTTCGCCATTCTCGCCACCGGCGTGGATGACCTCGCCATCACCGGCCTGACCATCGACACCAACCGCGACGGCATCGACATCGACTGCTGCAAGGGTGTGGTCATCCGGGACTGCAGGGTCAATTCGCCCATCGATGACGCGATAGTGCTCAAGGCTTCCTACGCGCTCGGGCGTTTCAGGGACACCGAGGATGTGGTCATCAGCGGCTGCAGCATTTCAGGTTGTGACACGGGGACGCTGCTGGACGGCACATTCGTCAAGACACCCAACCGCTATGTGCATTCCGGACGGGTAAAGCTCGGAACCGAGAGCAGCGGCGGGTTCAGGAATGTGACGGTGACGGATTGCACTTTCCGTTCATGCGGAGGCATTTTCATAGAGTCCGAGGACGGCGGAGGGGTGGAGGACATCACATTTCGTGACCTGACGATGCGCGACTGTTCCGAATCCCCCATTTTCATGCGCCTCGGCGCGAGGATGCGCAGCCCGGAGGGAACTCCGGTCGGGCATATGAGGAACATCCGCATCGAGAATGTGCGGGCCCTGTCCAGCGAAGCCGCCTATCCGGTAATGCTCTGCGGCATTCCCGGGCACAGGATAGAAAATGTCACAATCAAGAATGCCGTTCTGGAGTCCCGGGGAGGGCTGTCTCCGGAACAGGCCATAGGCTGGGACCTGCCGGAAGCGGTGGAGGCGTATCCAGACCCATGGATGTTCGGCCCGGGCCGGCATCATGTCATGCCGTTCAAGGGCATGATGTTGAGGCATGTGGACGGCGTCACGCTCGACCGCGTCAGCATGTCGTTCATGTCGGAGGACAGCCGCAGACTGTTCTGGACGGATGACGCGCTGAATGTCCGGCTGCGCAAAGTGAGCGCGGACGGCAAAAGGATCAAAAACACGGATTTATGAGAACAGCGAGAATATTGGCGGCCGCAGCGATGGTGCTGGCCGTCCTGTCCGGATGTCACAGGGACGGGCCGCGGGCTGGCCATGTGATATTGCTCGGCTTTGACGCCATGGGGGCGTACGGGGTGCAGCGCGCCAGCACGCCCAATTTCAACTATATGATTGACAACGGGGCGGTCTCCATCCACACGCGCTGCGTCAGGCCCACTTCCAGCAGTCAGAACTGGATGTCCATGGTCAGCGCCGCCCCGGTGGAGATGCACACGGTCTTCGAGAACAACTGGAAGCCCGGCGCGGCCGGCAACACCCCTCCAGTGCTGAAAAACGGGGCGGGGCTGTTTCCGACCATTTTCGACCATATCCGCAAGCAAAGGCCTGACATCCGCCAGTTCGCCTACATAGAATGGGGAGGAGAGACGAGGATGTATGACACGACGGCGTTCGACCGTCTGCGCGTGTTCAGGCGGGACACCAGCATGCACGACAAGACCGACGTCATGCGCAAGGCGTTCTCCGACTATCTTGCAGAGAGGCCGGAGCTGATGTTCGTCTCCATGGACATTCCTGACCACATCGGACACACGTTCGGACATGAATCAGAGGAATATTTGGAGGCGGTGTCGCAAATGGATGCGTTCGTGGGGGATTTCGTCCGCGAGCTGGAAGCGCGGGGGTGGATGAAAAGCACCGTCATCATCGTCACGGCAGACCACGGAGGGGTCCAGTTCGCCCACGGCGGGGATGACATTGCCGAATATGAGATACCGGTCATCATGTACGGCAAGGGAGTGACCAAGGGCAAGGTGATGAAGCATGCGGGGATGATCTATGATGTGGGGGCGACCGTGGCGGCATTGCTTGGGGTCCGTCTGCCGTTTGAATGCCATGGCAAACTGCTGTCGGAGGCGTTCGAACCGGCTGACGGGGAAGTCTATGTGCCGGTGCCGTTCGTGCGGCCGTTCTCCGGGCAGGTGACAGGGGATGTCACCATCAGCGCGGACAAGGAGGGGGCGGAGATATTCTGCACCCTGGACGGGAGCGAACCGTCCCGGAAATCCCTCCGTTACGACGGGCCCCTGCGCATAACGGCTCCGACTATGGTACGTTCAGTTGCCTATATCGGGGAGAGCAGGAGCGCGGTCGCGGACAACTGGCTCTATCCCGCCGGTGCGGGGACAGCACCGATATCGTACAAGTTGTACAAGGGCATAGGCCAGAGCGCCCCGGACTTCACCAAGTTCGGCAAGGCCGCCGCTCAGGGCTATGTCAACGAGTTCTCCCTGGACGAGTTCGACTTGGCTGATGAGGACTGGTTCGCGCTGCTGATGACTTCGCATCTGGTTGTGCCTCAGGAGGCTGACTACGAGTTTGAGCTGATGGCGGATGACGGCGCGAGGCTATATGTGGACGGGGAGCAGATTGCGGCGGTGACGCAGCCGGGGCAGAAGAAGTATGCCCATGTGAGGCTGGCGGCCGGGCTGCATCCCGTCAAGGTGGAGATGTGGGAGTACTGGAGTGTACAGAAGCTCAGCCTGCGGGTCAGCATCGGCGGCGGCCCTTTACAGCCCCTCATGCCCGACCGCCTCTCCCGCTGACCCCCTGCCGGCCTCTGATTTGCATATAAGATAACACTGTCAAGCATTTATGAAACGGATATCATTGGCGGCTGCGGGGATGGCGGCATTGATGGCAATCTGCGGGGCGGCCGAGGCGCAGACGCTGCGCTTCCGCCCCGACAGCACATTCACCGTGGCCCAGTTCACGGACACTCACATACGCACATTCAACCGGGCCGAGACACGCGAGGTGTACGCCGGCATCCGGCAGGTCATCCGGGTGGAGAAGCCCGACCTCGTCATCCTGTCGGGCGACATCGTGACTTGCAAGCCCTGCGGCCCGGAATGGGAACGGCTCGTCAAGGTGATGGACGGCACAGGCATCCCGTGGGTCGTGATGTACGGCAATCACGACGCGGAGCAGGATCTCTCACGTGCCGGGATGTCTGGCATCATCGCTGCCGGGAGGCACAGCCTCAACACTCTCAATGATGCCGGGGAGCTGGCTGATGACGTGTTCGCGGTCACAGGCACGGATGGAGAAGGCACGCCTCTCCATATCTTCTGCATGGACTCCCACGACTACGACATGTCGCTGGGACACAGGAGCTACGCCTGGTTCTCGGCGGAGCAGGTGGATTGGCTTCGAAACAAATGCCGGAAATTCAGCGTCGGGGCGGACGGACGCCCCGCGCCGTCATTCGCGTTCTTCCATATCCCGGTGCCCGAATATCTCAATGCCTGGAATCTCCGGCGCGACCCGGTGAGCGGCAAAGCGCCGGGAAGCCAATGCGCCGGCATCAAGGGTGAGGGGGTGAATTGCGGGGAATACAACCCGGGCATGTTCGAGGCTATGGTTCAGGGCGGCAGCGTCATCGGGATGTCAGCCGGGCATGACCATGACAATGACTATGTGGCTGTGCACCAAGGGATAGCCCTGTGCTACGGGCGTTTCTCAGGAAGCAACACGGTCTATAACCACCTCCCGCACGGGGCGAGGCTGTTCCGTTTCCGGGAGGGGATGAGGGGCTTCGAGACATGGATAAGGGAGTACGGCGGGAGGGTGGTCTGCCATCTCCGTTTCAACGGGAAGACTCTGGAAGGCGCCCCTCGCCGCGACCGCTCCAAGCCTTACGGGGTGTGGGATGAGTTCTGACGGACTTCACCACCCCAGATTGCCGGGATGCCTCCCGCATTGCGTTTGCCACTTACAGAGGAAAAATGTTATTTTTGTCCTGGAATCGAGTCGGCATGAAAAAATATATCGCATACGTGGTGGCGGCAGTCGTCTTCGTCACATTGGCATACCTCTACTGCTTCCCTGTCTTGCAGGGCAAGGTGATTTACGCCGGGGACAACATCAACGCGGAGGCCGCAGTGCACGAATGCGCCGAGTACACGCGCCAGACGGGTGACCACAGCTGGTGGACAGGGTCCATGTTCAGCGGCATGCCCAATTATCAGATAGGAGGCGGGCAGTACAAGGGAGAGGCCATGCTCTCGCCCGTCAACGCGGTGCTGCACCGGGGGCACGGCCACACGGCATGGGTGTTCATCATCTATTTCTTCTGCTTCTTCATCCTGCTCAGGGCATTCGGAGTCAATCCCTGGCTCTGCATAGCCGGGGCCGTGGCCATCGCGCTGTCCTCCTACTTCGTAGTCATCATAGCTGCCGGGCACAACGGCAAGACCTCCACCATCGCACTGATGAGCGTGGTCATCGCAGGGATGTACCTCATATTCAGGCGCAAATACATCCTCGGGGCGATACTCGCTTCGCTCTTTACGGCAGCGGGCTTCACCTCTCACCCGCAGATGGCTTACTACCTCTTCATGCTGATGGGGGTGCTATGGCTCGCGGAGCTGTGGACTGGCATCAAGGACAAGCAGCTCAAGCGTTTCGCCGTCTCATCGGCAGTATTCTTCGCAGCCGTGGCCCTCGGATTCGGGGCATGCTGCGGCAATGTGTTCGTCAACTCCGAGTACGCTTCGCAGACCATGCGCGGAGGGCATTCAGACATTGTACGGGACGGGGAGGAGCAGGCTGCGGCAGAGCAGAGCAACGGGCTTGATATCCGCTACGCCACCCAGTGGAGCTACGGCATCGACGAGAGTCTGTCATTCCTCATCCCCGGCATCAAGGGAGGCGCGTCCTCCGTCAATGTCGGGCGGGACTCCAAGATTTACAAGTCCCTGATTCACAACGGAGTCCCGGCCCGTTCGGCCGCGCAGTTCTGCCAGAGCGTCCCTCTCTACTGGGGCGAGCAGCCGTTCACGTCCGGCAACGTGTACATGGGGGCGGTGGTGTGCTTCCTCTTTGTGCTGGGGCTTTGCATTGTCCGGGGCCCCTACAAATGGGCGCTGCTCTTTGCCACGCTCTGCTCGGTCGCGCTCGCGTGGGGCAGCAACTGGATGTGGCTCACAGAGCTGTTCTTCAAGTACTTTCCGCTCTACAACAAGTTCAGGACAGTGTCCTCCATCCTGATAGTGGCCGAGATTGCCATGCCCCTGCTGGGATTCCTCGCCCTCAAGGAGCTGATGCAAGGGCAGACGGACAGGCGCGGCGCGGTCAGGGGAATCGGTATCGCCGCGGCGGTGACGGGCGGGACATGCCTGGTTGTCGCGCTGCTGGGAGGCGTCTTGTTCAGCGGGACATCGTCCTATGACGCGCAATGGGCCGGGCAGATACCCGGCTGGCTGTACTCCGCAATAGTGGACGAGAGGCTCTCTCTGCTGCGTTCGGACGCATGGAGATCCCTGCTGCTGATTGCGGGCGCCGCCCTGCTGCTGTGGCTGTACGTCTCCAAGACCGTCAAGGCCGGATGGGTGACAGCCGCGCTTGCCGCGCTCATCCTCATAGACATGTGGCCGGTGGACAAGCGATACCTCAACAACAGCAATTTCGTCAGCCCCAAGCGTAACGATGAGGTCTTCGCCATGCAGGACTACGAGCGGAGGATCCTCGATGACCCCGACCCGCATTTCAGGGTGATGAACCTCACCACCAGCACATTCAACGACGCCCGCACGTCATACCGCCTCAAATCGGTCGGCGGGTATCACGCCGCCAAGCTGCGCCGCTATCAGGACCTGATAGACGAGCACCTGAGCAAGATGCACATGCCGGTCATCGGCATGCTCAATGCCAAATACTTCATTGTCAAGGGCGAAGACGGGACTCCGGAGCCGCAGCTCAACCCGTATGCCCTCGGCAACGCCTGGTATGTGGGCAAGATTGTAACTGCCGCCGGGGCCAATGAGGAGAGCGACGCCCTGATGCAGATAGACCTGTCACGGGAGGCGGTGGTGGACGAGAGTTTCGCGTCATGCGTCAGCGATTTCGCCCCTGGCGTGGGCGAGGGAGCCAGCGTCAGGCTCACCTCATATACGCCCAAGTCAGTCGAATATGTCAGCGACTCCCCCGCCGCAGGGACTGTGGTGTTCTCGGAGATATATTACCCGTTCGGCTGGAAGGCCACCATTGACGGAGTCCCCGCCGAACATTTCAGGGCTGACTACATGCTGCGGGCGATGAATGTGCCTGCGGGGAGGCACGACATCCGCTTTGTGTTCGACCCCGACAGCGTCCGCAAAGGGGACTCCATTGCGGTCGTGTGCGTATGTCTGATCTACCTGCTGGCTCTCGCCGGCATAGCGGCATTGGTATGGAGGAGAAGAAGAAAGTCGTCATAGTCGGCCCGGCATACCCCTACAGAGGAGGCCTGGCCACGTACAATGAACGGATGGCCAGGGAGTTTGCGTCCAGAGGGGATGAAGTCAAGATTGTGACATTCTCCTTGCAATACCCCTCCGTGCTGTTCCCCGGCAAGACCCAATATTCCTCCGGCCCGGCTCCGGAGGGGCTGGACATCGTGCGAAAGCTGAACTCCGTCAACCCGCTGAACTGGATCTCCACCGGACGGATGATTGCTCGGATGAGGCCTGACCTGGTCATAATGAAATACTGGATGCCCTATATGGCGCCCTGTCTCGGCACGGTGGCCCGCATAGTCAGGCGCAGATGCGGGGCCAGGGTCATCAGCATCCTCGACAATGTCATCCCGCACGAGCACAGGCCCGGGGACGAGCTGCTGTCCAAGTATTTCTGCGCCTCGGTGGACGGATTTGTAGCCATGTCCCGCACAGTGATGGCGGATCTCGGGCGCATAGACTCGCGCAAGCCCCGGGCCTTGCAGCTGCACCCGCTGTATGACAACTTCGGGCCTCCTGCGGACAGGGACGAGGCCTGCAGCCGTCTAGGCCTGGATCCGGGGCTGAGATATTTCCTCTTCTTCGGGCTGATACGCGACTACAAGGGGCTTGACTTGCTGATAGAGGCTTTGGAGGACAAGGGCATACGCAGACACCGGGATCTGAGGGTGATAGTGGCGGGAGAGTTCTACGCCGACCCGGACAAATATCTCTCGCTCGCAAGGGACAACATGGTGGAGGACAAGATCATCTGGCGCACTCATTATATACCTGACAGCGAGGTGCGCGACTATTTCAGCGTCGCGGAGCTGGTCGTGCAGCCGTACAAGTCAGCCACCCAGAGCGGTGTCACGCAGATAGCCTACCAGTTCGGGCGGCCGATGCTGGTGACGAATGTCGGAGGACTGGCGGAGACAGTCCCTGACGGCAAGGCCGGCTACGTTGTCGCGCCCACTCCAGAGGGGGTGGCGTCCGCAATGCTCATCCAGCTGGAAAAACGGCCGGATTTCAGCGCGGGCCTCTCCGAGGAGAAAAAGAAATACTCATGGGCATCCCTCTGCGATGCCATAGAACATATCGCCTATGACAGTGAGAAGTAAGGCCCCGCTCAGGCTCGGGCTGGCCGGCGGAGGCAGCGACGTCTCCCCCTACTGCGACCTCTACGGAGGGCTTGTGCTCAACGCAACCATCAGTCTCTACGCCTATTGCAGCATAGAGGAGACAGGCGCGGACAGCATCAGCATACGCAGCTATGACACCGGCTGCTTTGAGGAGCTGCCGCTGTCCTCCAGAATGGAAATCGACGGCAAGGCCACACTCATCAAGGGGACATACAACAGGGTGATGAGGGACTTCGGCCTCTCTCCCGCCGGGGTCACTGTCACCACATGGAACGACGCCCCGGCCGGATCGGGGCTGGGCACATCCTCCACGATGGTCGTGTGCATACTCAAGGCGTTCGTCGAATGGAAGAGCCTCCCGCTCGGGGATTATGAGATTGCCCGTCTCGCCTACGAGATAGAGAGAGTGGACCTGGGGCTGGCCGGAGGCAAGCAGGACCAGTATGCGGCCGCATTCGGGGGGTTCAACTACATGGAATTCCTGCCAGACGGCATGGTCATAGTCAACCCCCTCAAGATCAAGCGGTGGATTGTGGACGAGCTGGAGGCGTCGATGCTGCTCTATTTTACCGGAAGGTCAAGGAGCAGCGATGAGATCATCCGTGAGGAGCAGAGGAACACGGCGCAAGGCGAGGTCTCGGCGATAGAGGCCACGCATCGCATCAAGCGCAGCGCGACCGAGATGAAGCTCGCCATTCTCAAGGGGGACACCGCCGAGTTCGCGAGAATCATCGGGCAGGCTTGGGAAGACAAGAAGAAGATGGCGAAAGCCATTACCAATCCGCTCATACAGAGGGCATTCGATGTGGCGATGGCGGCCGGGGCTCTCTCTGGCAAGGTGTCCGGAGCCGGAGGGGGCGGATTCATCATGTTCGTGGTCCGTCCGACCCGGCGCAAGGAGGTGGAGGAGGCTCTCTCCCGTCTGGACGGATTTGTCATGCCGTTCCAGTTTACAGACGGCGGGGCGCATGGCTGGCATATCTATGATACGGATCGCGTCCGGTAAGGGACGCAAGGGCTGCGGCAGAGAGGCTGACGGACGATGAAGAGGCTCGGAGGGCCTGACGGACGAGAGCAAGGAGGATGCCCGCAGGTATATTGACAAAACATTTGGATAATGATAAAGACTACAGAAATCAGGGAGCAGATGGCCCGGAGCATCGCGGTCAAGCAGGCCGTGCTGAATGACAGCAGCCTGACAGACAAGATAGCCCGCGTGGCGGATGCCTGCGTACAGGCATACCGCAGCGGGCGCAAGGTGATGTTTGCCGGCAACGGGGGCAGCGCGGCGGACGCGCAGCACTTGGCCGGGGAGCTGGTCAACAAGTTCCGCTTTGACAGGCCGGGGCTGCCGGCCGTCGCGCTCACAACCGACACCAGCGTGATGACCGCCATCGGCAACGACTACGGCTTTGACCGCCTGTTCGCAAGGCAGGTGGAGGCTCTCGGGGTGAGGGGTGACGTGTTTATCGGCATCTCCACCTCCGGCAACTCCGCCAACATCGTGGAGGCCATCAAGACGTGCAAGGAGATTGGAGTCACCAGCGTGGCCATGACCGGCAGCCGTCCGTGTCAGATGGACATCGCGGACATCGTGCTCAAAATACCGTGCCAGGAGACCCCGCGCATACAGGAATGCGAGACCCTCATAGGGCACATCATCTGCTCCATCATTGAGGAGGAGATGTTCGGCAAGGCACAGGAGGCATAGCCGGCATGGAAGCCATCATCCTTGCAGGAGGCCTGGGGACAAGACTCCGGAGTGTCGTCGCGGACGTGCCCAAGTGCATGGCTCCCGTTGGAGGGAAGCCGTTCCTGTGGTACGTGCTGCGTTATCTCTCTCGCCGCGAGCATGGCGTCACGCGTGTAATCCTCTCCGTGGGGCATCTCCGGGAGCAGGTCATCTCATGGGCGGAGGAGCACAAGCGGGAATACCCTTTCAGCATAGCATATTCTCCCGAAGATGAGCCTCTTGGCACAGGCGGAGCCATCAGGAGGGCTTGCGCCGTCGCGCAGGACAGGCATGTCGCGTCACTCAACGGGGACACCCTCTTTGACGTGAGGCTGGACAGGCTGCTGGCAACGCACAAGGAGCGCGGCCATGCGGTCACCCTGTCGCTCAAGGAGATGAGCCGCCCCGACCGTTACGGGACAGTCGCCCTCGCCGGAGACGGAGGAATATTGGGCTTTGAGGAGAAAGCGCCCAAAGAGAGGGGGCTGGTGAACGGAGGTGTCTATGTCATTGACCGGGAGGCCGGCATATTCCCGGAGGGAGAGGAGAAGTTCTCTTTCGAAAGGGCGGTGCTGGAGCCGCTCGCCGGCTCCGGCGGCAGGCTGGGAGGAATGGTGTCGGACGGATATTTCATCGACATCGGCATCCCGCAGGACTATGCAAGGGCGCAAACTGAGCTGCCGGGGATGTTTCCGGACAGTCTGCGGGACATCGACGTGTCGCGTTTGAGCACGCTGCTGCTGGACAGGGACGGGGTCATCAACCGCCTGCGCCCGGGCGACTATGTCAAGAGCTGGAGCGAGTTCGAGTTCCTGCCCGGGGCGGTTGAAGCCATCGCGCAGTGGACGGGTCAAGGCAAGGACATCTATGTCATCACCAACCAGAGGGGCGTAGGCAGGGGGCTGATGAGCCCGCATGACCTGTCAGACATACACCGGCGGATGACAGAGGAGATTGAGCGGGCCGGAGGGCGCATCAAGGGCATATATGTCTGCACCGCGACCACGGATGACGACCCGATGCGCAAGCCCAACACAGGGATGTTTGAGCGCCTGTGCGCCGAGCATCCGGACGTGCAGCCTGACGGGTGCCTGATGATAGGCGACTCGGCGGGGGACATGCAGTTTGCCGCCAACTGCGGCATCAAGGGGGTGAGGGTATGACCAAGGTGAGCCTCATAATCCCCCTGTACAATGCTGAATCCACCGTGAGGGACTGCCTGTCATCTGTCATGGCGCAGACCCTCGACGGGATTGAGGTGATACTCGTGGATGACCACAGCCAGGACGGATGCCTGGCCGCCGCGCAGCAGCTGCTGATGTCCGGGGGCCTGGCTTGGGAAAGCGTCTCGCTGCCGGTGAATGCGGGCCCTGGCGTGGCGAGGAACGCGGGTATGGAGCGGGCCTCGGGGAAATACATCGCGTTTGTGGACGCTGACGACCGGCTCGCGCCAACATATTGCGAGAGGCTGTGGCAGACGGCCGAGGAGGCAGGGGCGGACATGGTCTGGTGCCAGGCAGTCATTTCGGACAGCGGCAAGGCGGCTGCGCCGCTGATCGAAAGCAAGCGCGATCATGACTGTCCCGGCACAGGGGACAGCTCTTTCCAGGCGCAGGGCCGCATCCTGCGCAACGAATATGTCCCTGACAGGGGACAGCTGCTGCGCAGGATGGTGACCTACCTGTGGACATGCATGTTCCGCAGGGAGTTTGTGCAAGCCCAAGGGCTGCAGTTCCCCGCCACAAGGTGCGCGGAGGACAGCTGTTTCGTGCTGGAGGCAGTGATGGCCGCCGGAGTCATCGCCACGGTGGACGAGACCTTGTACGAGTACCGCCCTGCGGACTCCTCGTTGAGCCGCAGACGCAACCGCAGACGCGCTTCTGACCGGCTCAGGTCATTCAGGGAGCTGCACCGTTGGGCGCGGGAGCGCGGCTTTGCCAGGCTGTACCGCTGGAGTCTCCGCCTGGTGACATTCAAGAAAGCCTGGCTGCTTGCCGCAAAAGACCTCATAACGGGATAAGACCGATGCAGCACACCATCCACCAAGACATCCGCCCCGGCGGCATTAACGCGGAGCGGCCCGCAGCCGGACTCCCGCGCGTCAAGATATTCACCCGCTCGTTCGACCTGCGGCTGTATCGCTGCTCGCGCGGCCTGTATGAAATGCTCGGCATCCCGACGGTGAGGCTGACGGACAAGAGCGCGGACGGCTACTTCCGCGCCATGCTGCGTGATAAGGACTGCGACATCGCCATCAATATCGATGAGGACGCGTTTGTGGTCGGCCCCGAGGCGCTTATGGACTTGGTGCGCACCGTGGAGAGGGACGGCTACGCCAACGCCGGATGCCGCGACGCTGGGGAGGCCCTGCCGAGGTCGGGCGACCCTGCGGTCACCAACCCCTTTTTCAACATCCTCAACCTCCGCCTGATACGCAGCCGCCTGGACTGGCGCAAGCTGCGGCTACAGGACACCGACCTGGAGCCGTACTATCCCCTGTTCCGCTGGATGGCGGAAGAGTTTGAGACGCTCTACCTCCCGGCGGCAAAACATCCCGACGGCATCAGCACCATACTCTATGACCCGGAGGGGCGGCCCGTCTGCATGCACTCGTGGTTTGCCCGGTTCTATTCTATGCCAGCATGGGTGTCCGGGCGAATACAGAGAGGACTGGCCGATGCCCAGAGGGGGCGCATTGACGCGCTGATGCAGGAGGCTTACAGGCTGCGCGGGATGGATGTCCCCTCATTCGGACGGCGCGACCGCCTGACTTTTGCGCTTGACGGCATAGTGAGATGGTGCATCAAGATACCTCAGCGCATCTCCCGCTGGCCGGGCAAACTGCGCCGGCGCATCTCCCGCAACTTGAAACAAAACAGCCGCCGGAAGATGTCCGGCGGCCGATGAGCGGGATAAGGGAGTCGAACCCTCCTCCTAGGCTTGGGAAGCCTATGCACTACCGATGTGCTAATCCCGCGACCTGTGCTCCCTTAGGGACTCGAACCCTAGACCCACTGATTAAGAGTCAGTTGCTCTACCAACTGAGCTAAGGAAGCGTAACTCTGTAAAAGTCTCGTGATTCGTTCGGGGCTCGAACCCGAGACCCCAACATTAAAAGTGTTGTGCTCTACCAACTGAGCTAACGAATCATTCCACCTCGCTTTGGGGAATGCAAAGGTAGGCTTTTGGCGGCACTAATCCAAATTTTTCGACAGACTTTTTTCCCAGACTTTTTTCGCGCAATGCGGGAGGCATCCCGGCAATCT
>CAZKVW010000021.1:10119-28196 GCA_964556285.1 uncultured Muribaculaceae bacterium | reverse complement strand
CCCCCTGTCATTCTGAGGGCGGAGCGTTCTCCACCCCCCCCTGTCATTCTGAGGGCGAGGCCCGAAGAATCCCCATTCCCGCCAAAATGCATATCTTTGCCCCGCGCCAGCATTGCGCATCAGGTAAACTTCAAATGATTGAGAGCAATCTGAAATGACTGAGAGCGAGCTGATCATATCTGCCAGCAGGGGCGAGATGTCCGCCCTTGACGCCCTGTATCAGCTCTACTGGGCAGACCTGGTGAGCTATGCCTCCCTGATTGTCGGCGAGGAGACGGCAAAGGACATCGTCCATGACACATTCGTCCGACTCTGGGCTGGCAGGGAGGGCATTCACCACGTCCCCACATTGAGGCCCTACCTGATGAAGTCCGTCTACAATGCCGCTGTCAACGTCCTGCGCCGCAACGCCAGACAAGACTGGCTGGACAGATACACCGACTCCCAGATTGATTTCCTCACGGCAGGGACGTACGACCCGGACAAGAGCGATGTCATCAGGCATCTCTGGTCTGAGGAGTCCGAGGCCGCCATCCGTGCCGCAGTGAGCCAACTTCCTGACAGGTGCCGGGAGATATTCGTCTTGAGCTACATCGAGGGACTTCCCCACAAGGAGATTGCCGAAAGGCTCTCAATATCCCTCTCTACGGTGGACAACCAGATATACAAAGCTCTGAAGACGCTGCGCTCCGCCCTCAAAAAAATCGAAAAAAATTGACATCCCCCAATAGGCAGTTTTCCTCTTTCGTTTGTATTAATACTGCAACAAGAGGAAAACAGTGGACACGGATTACATAGACAACCTCATCTGGTCAGAACTGCATGGGGAATTGTCCGAAGAGGACAAACAGAAGCTCCTTGACTGGATGCAAGCCAGCGAGGAGAACACTCGCCGTTACGCCGAGACCAAGGCTGTAGCCCACCGTCTGAAGATGATGCGTAGGCTCACGCGGGAGGAGTTCCTTTCTGCGCTCTCGCGGCTTCACCGCACAATAGGCACGGGCAAGACGCACCGGCGCAGATGGATCAGGGCGGCAGGATACGCAGCAGCGGCATGTGCGGCCGTGCTTGCCATCGGCATCGTGGTGATGAAGGCGACAGGCGGCGTATGCACATACGACACACTTGACGGGGTGTCAAGGACTCTGACCCTCGCTGACGGATCCAAGGTGTGGCTCTCACCGCAGTCCACATTGAGCTGCAATCCCCGCACATTCCTGCGCAAGCGCTCCGTCACCCTTGACGGCGAGGCCACATTCGATGTCACGCACAGCCATGAGCACCCGTTCGTGGTGAATTCACCCAAGATTAACGTGAGGGTGCTTGGCACGGCATTCAAGATACATGACTTCTCGGGCGAGAGCCAGGCCGAAGCCACATTGGCCGAGGGAAGCGTCGAACTTCTCAATGGCAGGGGAGAGGGGATGCTGCGGCTGACACCCGGGCAGAAAGCCACTTTCGCTGACGGGTCGCTGAGGGTAGAAGAGGTGGACTCGGAAGAGCTGCTGCTCATGCGCTACGGAGTGGTCTCCATAGTCAACGCGCCCATCCACACGATACTCAGGCGGCTGGAGGCGGACTTCGGGGTGCACCTCAAGGTGGTGTCATACGAGCCTACAGACAGTCTGTTCACCATCAACTACCTGCATGAGAGCAGTATAGATGATGTGCTGGAGATGCTGGATGCGGTATCCGGAGTCAGGGCCGAAGTTGACACCGAATGACGCTCTGTCTGCTCCCGAAACCATATGACCACTAACTGATAACCAATCAACACATTATGTTATTATCACATCGTAAATGGCTTGTTGCGGCGGCAACGGCGGCGGCCTTGTCCATTTCAGGCCTTTGCACACAGTTGCTGGCTGCATCCATCGGCGACCGCAGTTACAACTTGTCCATAGCCGGGACGACCACAACGGTGCACAGCCTCGCTACCGAGATTACGAGGCAGACTGATATAGCATTCTCCTACAGCACGTCCACCGGCAACACGGACATTTCTGTGCCTGCGGTGACGCTTAACGGAGCAAGCCTCGCTGAAGTAATGACATCCACATTCGGTGTGGCAGGCATATCTTGGACGGTACGCGACAACCTCGTCGCCCTCCAGCGTGTCCCCGAGGATGAGGCCCCGGCATCAGCGCCCCAGCCGGGAAGCCGCAGCTGCAGGCTCTCCGGGACGGTGCTGGACACGGACGGGCTGCCCTTGGCAGGGGCTCTTGTCTATGTCAAGGACGACACGTCCATCGCCACGGGAACTTCGGACAGCGGCTCGTTCTCTATTGATGTCCCTCGCGGGTCGAGCGTGGTTGTATCTCTGCTCGGCTACGATGACAAGGAGGTGGTCGCGTCCTCGGATGAGGATAACATGCGGGTCACGCTCTCCAGCAATGTGCAGGCTCTGGATGAGATAGTTGTCGTGGGATATGGTACGCAGAAGAAAGTCAACCTCACCGGCGCGGTGTCCACGGTCAGCGCGGAGAGCCTTGAGAGCCGCCCCATAATGAACACTTCCTCAGGCCTTGGGGGACTTGTGGCGGGCATGAGCGTCAGGCAGTCCTCCGGGCAGCCTGGTTCCGACGGGGCCTCCATCCTCATCCGCGGCAACACGACCCTCAACTCCAATTCCCCGCTTGTGCTGGTGGATGGCATAGAGTGGAGCATGGACCAGATCAACACCAATGACATAGCCTCCATCTCCGTACTCAAAGATGCCTCCTCCACCGCGATATATGGATCCCGGGCCGCAGCTGGAGTCATCCTCATCACCACCAAGACCGGGGTGGCCAAGGGTGAGAGTTCCAAGGTGACATATTCGTTTACGGGGGTGTTCCAGCATCCGTACAACCGTCTCGGCTGGGTCAGCGACTATGCCCGGCACATGGAGCTTATCAACGAGGCCGCCGACAATGTGGGCCAGGCTCACATATTCTCCCAGACCAGCATAGACACATGGCGCGCTGCCGCCGCCAGTCCCAATGCGTTGAACGCGTACGGAGTCCCCAACTACATGGCCTATCCCAATACGGACTGGTTCAATGAAATATTCAGCACAGGGTTTTCCCAGCAGCACAACATCTCGGTCGTCGGAAGCTCGGACAAGGTCAGATATACCATTTCCCTCGCCCATCTCGACAACGAGGGCGTGATGAACGTGTTTAACGAGATCAACTCCGGCACCAAGAAGACGGACTTCCGCGTCAACGTCGAGGGCGACATCAATGACTGGCTCACCGCCGGGGCGCGCGTGTTCGGCAACCGCCAGAGCTACGGGCTTGCCAACATCAGCAACGCGTTCTCCTACATCTATCAGACGACTCCCGGCATCTGGCCCGGCGAGCCTGGCAAATGGGGCAGGGTTGCGAACGGGGCGGAGGAGTCTTCCTCAGTCAACAACATATTCAGCCAGATGTACGGCCCCGGCGGGCACAACCGCATGTACAGGCTCAACGCAACCGGATATGTCAAGGCCAAGCTGTTCAAGGGGCTTAGCGTCGAGGGCACAGCCAACTATTCCCCGACATTCCAGGACAGGAACACCTACAGCCGCTATTCGGCGACATGGGACTATGTCACCAACACCCTCTATTCCACATCCAACCTGTCCAACGCGTCCAATTACAACAACTACGCTATGACTTCCCGCATCAATACAGAGATGCTCCTGCGCTACAACGGCAAGTTCGGACTGCATGATGTCGGAGGCCTTGCGGGCTGGTCAACCAACCATTACGAGAGCAGGTCGTTCAATGTCTCCAAGATTGGGGCTCCGGATTGGGATGTCACCGAGATGTCCTCCTACACGGAGGTAAATGGCAATCCGGGCAGTTCCCACACCGAATGGGCTCTCACCTCGTTCTTCGGCAGACTCAACTGGGCGTACAACGACCGCTATCTCTTTGAGGCCAACCTCAGGGTTGACGGCTCATCGCGGTTCGCATCCGAGAGCCGATGGGGCTGGTTCCCCTCCATGTCCGCAGGCTGGAGGCTCGACCAGGAGGAATTCATGGCAGGGACGCGGGACTGGCTGTCCAACCTCAAGCTCAGGGCTTCCTGGGGCATGGTGGGCAACAACAGCGCCTCTAATTACGCTTGGCAGACCGTCTACAACGCTGTGAATGTAGTTACCGACGGGGCAAACACCAAGGGGCTCCTGCAGACTTCGCTCGGCAACTCCAAGCTCAAATGGGAGACCACCCATACCACCGACATTGGCGTGGACTTCGGATTCTTGCAGAACAGGCTCACCGGTGAGCTGGATGCCTATGTCAAGAACACCTCCGGCATACTCTTCGTGCCGTCCCTCAAGGAGACTATGGGAGACGTGAGCAACTCGTACGCCAATATCGCCAAGGTGCACGGCACTGGCGTAGAGCTCAACATCGTTTGGAAAGACAGGGTTGGGGATGTCAACTATAGCATCTCCGGCAACATAGCCCGCAACAGGAGCAAGGTCACCAAGTACAAAGGCGAGCTCCAGAAAGGCTGGGTGGACGGGACTTATGTCAACAACCTCGCGGATGTCTCCCAATCCGGATTTGGAGGCCAGATCCTGGAAGGGCACCTGCTCGGGGAACATTACCTCTACAAGCTGTACAAGGGCAGCGGAAAGGGCTACAACGGGACTGTGCTGGACATCAACGCCGGCCCCAAGGACGGCATGATCCGCAGCGAGACCGACATGGCATGGGTCAACGCCATGATTGACGCGGGCTACACCTTTGTGGGCGTCAACAGGACTTCGCGTGACCAGCTCTGGTACGGGGACTTCATATATGCAGACCTGGACGGGGACGGCAACTACGGGGACACTGATGACCGCGATTTCAACGGCCACACCTACACCCCGAAATACAATGCCGGGCTGACCTTGTCAGCTTCCTGGAAAGGGTTCGACGCCAGCGCGGTCTTCGCCGGGGCATTCGGATTCTGGCTCACGTGGACGACCCAGTACTACAATACCACCAAGGTCAACAACGGGCACAGCATTTCCCAGAGGATAGCCGATGACCATTACTTTTACGACCCGGATAACATCACCGACCCGAGGAACAATGTAAGCGGCAAGTTCCCCCGCCTGACCCTCAATGACGAGTTCAATAACTCATTCGCGAGCGATTTCAGGGAATACCGTGGCGACTATGTCAAGCTCAAGAACATCCAGGTCGGATACACCCTCCCCGAACGGATCAGCCGCCACGCCAAGGTCAGCCGCCTGCGCCTGTTTGTCTCCGGAGAGAATCTCTTTACCGTAACAAGCTACCCGGGAATGGATCCGGAGGCGGGGACGACCATCGGCTACCCTCTGATGAGGAGCTACAGCTTTGGGGCTAACCTTACATTCTAACAGCCAAGAGAGATGAGACACTTTTTCACAATTATATCCGCTGCGGCCGCCAGCATTGCCGCGCTGTCCTCCTGCGCCAGAGATTTCCTGGAGACGGAGCGCACTGACACCATCTCCTCCAATATCATGTGGTCCAATGAGGAGAAAGCGGATGCGGGTATGGCGGGCATCTACAGGCCTCTGTACAAGAGCGACCTCAGCCGCACACAGATACGAATGGAGGACTACGACGGGCTCAACCGTACCGGAATAGAGGGATACGGCTTCACCTCCATGATTGACCAGACAAATTATCCCCCGCAGTGGCTTTACCGGTCTGGGCTTCAGACCAATGATTTCCAGATCCGTCTGGAATGGACTACCCTGTATACGGTCATACACGCCTGCAACGACGCTATTGCCCATGTCGGCAACGCTGGTCTTGCGGAGTCCAAGTATCAGAGATACTTGTGCGAGGCGACCCTCTTGAGGGCGTACTGCTACTCCCGCCTCAACATGCTCTACGGCGGGGTGCCGCTCTATGACAAGCCGATTACCAACGAGGAATGCGTCAAGAGCCAGGCGTCGTTCAGGGAGACTTGGGAGTTCATTATCAATGACTGCACATTTGCCATTGACAACCAGTACTGTCCAGACAACACCCTCACCGGCAACTACGGCCGCCCCTCCAAAGGAATGGCTTATGCCCTCAGGGGAATGGCCTACATGTGGCTCGCATCCGACAGGGCTGTGGAGGCGGCATATCCGGACGAGACCGTGACTCCGCTCTCTGATGCCCAGAAGAGGGAATATTACACCCTCGCCGAGGCTGATTTTGCGGCGGTGTCGGACTGCGGCTACGGCCTGTGGCAGGGTGAATGGGGAGACTTCTTCACGGCGGCCAATGAGAAGAGCCGGGAGATGATATTCCCGCTCCAGTTCAATTCAGACCCCGGATTTTGCAGCAACTGGCAGAAAGTCATCGGCGGCGATGACAACTGGATAGGCTGGGAGAGCCTCATGCCCGCGCAGGAGTTTGTGGACAGCTATCAGTGGGCGGACGGTTCTGATTTCGTCTGGACTGACGTGCCGGGGATGGAGGACTATGAGAGCCTGACCGTCGGCCAGAGGGAGGTGTTCTTCCTGCGGGATTCTCTGGAGGATGTGAGCGCCAAGATAGACCAGCTGGACGAGCTGTTGCGCCAAGGAGCGGCCAATGTGGCTTCCGGCCTGTGGACTTCCGACGAGAATGAGGCTTACAGCTCCAGCATCAATGTCAGCAAGCAATACTATGTCAATCTCCAGACCGGGCGCAGCAATGTGATCAGCCGTGTCGGGCAGGACATATACGACAGGTATTACATTAATCATGGCAACGAGGCGCGTCTGCGCAGGGGCTTTGACAACAGGGACCCGCGCTTGGACGCTTCCGTCATCACTCCCTACAAGAGGGTGATGACCTATGACCCCCGATATTCGTCAAGCGTCGTGTACAAGCAGCCGCGCTGGCCGCTCAAAGGGATGGACAAATACACGGACAATGCCGACTACTGGGGCTGCAACCGCAATTCGTTCTGGTATGTGTGGAAGAAATACAACATTCTGGACGACTCTCTCCCGGGAGGGAGCAACGGGAGGGAGAGATGCGACTGCGACTGGCCTCTGATCCGTTTCACCCAGGTGCAACTCCAGAGAGCCGAGGCTCTCGCCCATATCGGCAGGACTGGAGAGGCCAAGACACTTGTGGATGAGGTGCGCGCCCGCGCCGGGATGCCGCCCACAACGGCTTCGTCCGAGAATGAACTCATCAAGGCCATTCAGTACGAGGCGAGGGTGGAACTTTGTGAGGAGGGTGTCAATTTCTTTGACGAGATACGCTGGGGCACATGGAGGGAGATGAAATTCCAGGGGTCTGACCGCAACGGCGGGCGCAGCCCGTGGGGAGACCCGCAGTACTCATTCTCCTGGACATACAAGGAGGGCATGTGGCCTTGGAGCGTCTCCGACTGGGCTGCCCAGAAGGAGAAGAATCTCAAGAGACGCAATGGCTGGACATATTAGTATGAGGAAGTTTTGCATATCGCTTGCGGCCGTGACTGTGCTGGCCGTCTTGGCAGGAGCCATGCTGCCCGTCTCATGCGGCAAATCCGGCAACGGCCCTGATCCGGGGCCGGATCCCGTGGAGCCGTCGGATACCGCTTCTGTCAACCCAGCGGACACCAGCTCCACAGGGAATGACTTCCGCGAGGAGCCGGACGACACGTCAGCGGATCCGGTGAGGACATTTGATTATTCGGCGGTAGCGAAGATGGGGCATCCGAGGCTGCTGATGGATGCCGAAGACTTCGCTGACCTCAAGACCAAGGTCACCAGCGGGAGGTTTTCCAACAAGACTCTCTACAAGATGCACAAGCTCGTGCTGGACTGCGCAGACAGCTATGTGGCCGACAACACGGCGATTGAGCACAAGTATGACGCATCTAACAAGAGGATATTGGATCAGTCGCGTCTCGCTCTCAAGCGGCTCTTCGCATGCGCCTATGCCTACCGTCTCACCGGCAAGGCCACCTATCTGGCGAAGGCCGTGTCAGATTTGGAGACGGTATGCAAGTTCTCGGATTGGAATCCGTCGCATTTCCTCGACACAGGGGAGATGGCTCTCGGGGTGGCGATAGCGTACGACTGGCTTTACTATGAGCTTTCTTATGAGGACAGGGTGCTCATCCACAGGGCTTTGGTCAACATGGCGATACGCCCGTCCATAGGCGCGGGCTTCCATACCTCGGAGGGCAACTGGAACCAGGTGTGCAATGCCGGTATCATCGCCGCCGCCCTTGCCGTCTACGAAAAGGACAAGGCTGTCAGCGTCAATGTCATCGAGACGGGGATAGCTGACAACAAGACCATCAACGCCATGATTTACGGCCCCGACGGCAACTACAGCGAGGGATATGACTACTGGGGCTATGGCACCGGCTTTGAGGTGGTGCTCGTCAGCATGCTGGAGAGAGTGTTCGGGAGCTGCAACGGCATCAAGGATGTGGACGGCTTCCTCGAGACAGGGAAGTATATGCTGTACATGACCGGCCCGGTGCAAATGGATTTCCCTTACTCTGACGGCGGTCAGGGCAAAGAGAGCCCAAAGCTCGCCATGTGGTGGTTTGCGGCTGAGGAGAATGACCCGTCCCTGCTCTACAACGAGTGGAGGATGTTCAATGCCGGCAGCTACGCCTCCTCCAGCGAGGTGCGGCTCTTGCCGGCGGTGCCATGCTTTATCAGGAACCGCAATTTTGATGACATCTCCACCGTGTCGCCCTCCAAGGACATTTGGTACGGATACGGGAAGACGCCTGTGGTGATGGTGCACACTGGCTGGAACTCCGACGAGTCTGACCATTATCTCTGCATAAAGGGCGGGGCGGCCAACTCCAGCGGGCACGGCCACATGGATGCGGGATCTTTTGTGTACGACTCGCAGGGAGTCAGATGGTCTGAGGATCTCATGCGCCCCTCATACTCCAGCATGGAGAATGCCCTTTCTGCGGCTGGCGGCAGCTTCTGGAGCATGTCCCAGAAGTCTCTGCGCTGGGATGTGTTCCGCATGAACAACCTCTGCCACAGCACCCTGTCATTTGACAACCCGGACGGCTCCGTGAGCAAGAGATATCCGACAGACCATGTCGTCGGGGGCAAGGCCACATTGGAGTCCGTGTATGAGTCCAGTTCCGAATTGGGCGCGGCTCTCAACATGACAGCCCCGTTGGCTGACCAGGTGGCTGAGGCACACAGGCGCATAAAGCTCATTGACAGGAGCTATGTGGAGATAACGGATGTCATCACTGCCAAGAGCGGCACGGATGCCGAGATGCAGTGGAGGATGCTGACGGGGGCTGCTGTCTCCGTGGGGAGCGAACACGAGACGCTCACCCGCAGCGGCAAGACGCTCTATCTCCAGGCGTCATCTTCAGTGCCGGTCACTTACACATCTTGGACTGCCACTCGTCCGTCAACGTGGACATCGCGCTCTTGGGATCCGGGCAATTCAGGGTACACCGTGGCGGGCTACACCGCCACCATCCCCGCCGGGCAGACCGTGACGTTCGTCACAACGCTCAAACCAGCCCTGTAGCAGTCCTAATGTCATTTCGCTCTCAATACGAATGTCCTTCTAAACAGACCTCCAATGTCATTCTGAACGAGCTTTTATTGTCATTCTGAACGAAGTGAAGAATCTATATGAAGTGAAGAATCTGCATACAAACATATTACAACACTAAAGTAACCACTGGTGAAATGAACAAATTCAAAACCCTTTCATGCGCTGCGGCGATTGCCCTCGGGGCGTTGCTCGCGGTGTCCTGCCACAAGGACAGCTCCCCCAAGGAGGTCATCCTTGAGCTGCAGGTGACTGACATCACCTCATCGGGCGCGACGGTGAGCGTGACCCAGACTTCCGGGGACACCCCCTATCTCGTGAGGCTTTTGCCCTATGCCGTCGCCGAGACTGTGACAGGAGCTGTATCCCTCGAAGACCAGGCCGCTGTCGCCTCCTACATCTATTCCAACGGGTCAGCAATAGCCATACCCTACACCGCCCAGCTCACTGGGCTTGACCCGGCGCAAGGCTACGTGACTGGAGTGGTCGCATTTGACTCCGACTTGCAGGTTGTCGCCTGCGTGACGGCGGAGTTCCAGACCGCCATTCCCGATAACGCCATCGGCGATGCCGGCGGCGCCGGGACTATTGGCAATGTCGAACTTTAAACAGCATTGAGCCATGAAGATCAACAAAGCATTATACATGATTTTGCTTGCTGCGGCCGCCAGTCTCGTCTGGGCCTGCACCGACAGCATCAAGGAAGACATTGCGACGGCCGTTTCCGCAGAGGGCGGGGAGTCTCTCGTGTTTGAGGGCGGGTTCGCCCAGACCAAGACGCAGTTTGGCTCCTTGGACGGGAACACGGCAGCCCTGCTCTGGTCGGACGGTGACGCGATAGGCATATTCTCATACAGCATGGAGAGCACCTCCAACATCAACATCAAGGCCAATCTGCTGCGTACCACTGCGGGGCAAGCCAATGGCGTGTTCATTCCCGTTGAGGAGATTGTGCAGACTGATGAGGAGACCGCGGACACCGTGACCATCAGCTATCCGGCCAGCGGCAGCGAGCAATTTCTCGTTTACTATCCCTACGCCGACGGCACTGACATAGATGTTGATGACGGTGGCATCCACGCCGAGCTGCCCTCTGTGCAGACGCAGCAGAATGTCTCCGACAAGAAGATAGGGGGCAACGGATTCTCTTGGGACATGGCGACGGTGGGAGCTGACCACAAGGTCAATTTCACCCTCAAGCATACCATGGCATATATCCGTTTTGTGGTCAAGACCAGCGAATTCGCTTCCGGTTACATGCTCAAGAGCATACAACTGTATGACGAGGCCGGCGAGGCGGCCCTTACGGGGGACTTCGTTTTCGACCCTGCCACGGGGGTAACGACGGGAGTCAAGGGCAGCACTTCCCCGTCTGCCAAGGTGACCGTCGCCAATGACGATTTCTCCGCTTCGGCGGGAGAGCAGGAGCTGTACTTGACGGTACTGCCTGGCAACTTCTCCGGCTCCACATTCATGGTGGTTGTCACGTATGCCAAGCAGGGAGGCGGCTCGGTCAGCATTCCGATGAGCTTGGGGAAGACCCTCAACTTGTCTGCTGCCAACATGTATACCATCACTCTCGACAATGTGGGCACATCTTCCAACACCTGCAAATGGTATGAGCCTGTGGAGACCCGCGAACTCCTCGACAACTGGGCTTACGGGCCGCAGAACACCTATTTCGCCGAGCGCAAGGCCAAGGGTGAGGGTGTCACGGCCCTCAAGCTGGACATCAAGGCCAGAGGTGACTTCTCCAAGGTGGTGGAACCTGCGTATTATGGGCTGCTCACCAGCTCCGACATGGGCACTCGTAAGCTCCTCCAGCTCCCTGACGGCACCACTGCCTACGAGAGCGTACCGACTCACGCCGTCAACAGTGACTACACCATTGATGTGGAGGTCATGGACCAGGGCTCCGGCAACGGGCGTTGGGGTGTTGTCGCTATCTACGACAAGGACTACAACATCATCTGGTCTTATATGATATGGGGCTATATCACCGGTGACGAGCCTGGGGATGTGGAATACCCGTCGCAGGGATTCAAGCTGCTCGACAGGGCTATCGGGCAGGAGCACAGCAATGCCTACAGTGCAGAGCATGGCGCCATCACCGCCTCTACCGCCTGCTTCCAATGGGGCCGCAAAGACCCGTTCATGTGGAGCAACTCCGGAATCACGCATTACAATCAGCAACTTGCGACAGCCGACGTGGACATTGCCTACGCGATTGCGCATCCGACTCTCATCTTCGGTTATGTCAACAGCGGCGGCGTCAATTCTGCCGGAGACTGGAAGGTTGACGCTCATCAGGAGAATCTCTGGGGCGCGGCCAACACTTCCGGAAGCGACATTGACAACGGCCTCACGGGTGTCAAGACCATCTATGACCCTTGCCCGGAGGGCTACAGGGTCTGCGACGGCAAGGTGCTGTCCGTTGTGGCCAGCAGGGGGCAGCTGTGGGAGACAGCCAAGAACCAGAAGAACCAGGACGCGAGCAGGCTTGTGAGCACGAGTCCATTCTACGGCAGCGCGAGCGTGGTGGCGTACCCTCTCGGCAATGACCAGTACGACTATTGGCTGTACGGCGGCGCCCACTGGGGCTCCAACGCCAGCTGGGGCAACAGGACCAGTTCCAACAACAACCATGGCTACCTGTATTGGGGCAACAGTTCCGCCCCTAACGGGAGGTCGTCCATTCTGGAGGGATGCTATTTCTCGTCCGGCTGGAGCACGGCAACCAGTGCCGTCCGTGCGCAGGGCTTCGCAGTCCGCTGCCAGAAAGAGGAGTAAGGCTTCCGGCTGTTGAAGGCGGGTGTTCCGCCTGGGTTTGCAAGAGCCTGCATGGAGAGCATTCCATGCAGGCTCTTTTGCTTTTCGCCAATTTTGAGAATCTTTTGGGGCTAGTTGGCGGAAGTGTCAAACAAAAATGCTATATTTGCCGTCCGACTTCTGGATGTGGCGCAGTTGGTAGCGCACCTGGTTAGGGACCAGGAGGTCGCTGGTTCAAGTCCAGTCATCCAGACAAAGCCTTGCAAATGACCTGTTTGCAAGGCTTTTTGCGTTAAGGCAAAAAACTGCTATATTTGACCTCGCCGTGCCTTGCGGCAGACGGCTACCATATTGTCACTACAGATCATTATAACTAATTATTGACTGCATGAAAAAAATTATTGTTGCTCTGGCGGCCATGTCGCTTGCCATTGGCGCTAATGCGCAGGTCGGTGTGATTGCGGGTCTGACATCCTCCCACACCAACGTCAAGTCGGCTGTCGGCGACGCCAAAAACATCAACCAGTATCACATCGGACTGGCTTACAAGCTGGACATTCTCGGGATAGTCGCTATCCAGCCCGCCCTCATCTACAACATGAAAGGCACATCCATCAAGGATATCTCCGGAGTCAGCGGCGTGGAGGGGACCGTGGACTACAAGACAGGGTTTATCGAGCTCCCGGTGCAGATCCAGGCGGGCAAGTCGCTGCTCGGCTTGGCGCGTGTCTATGGCTTTGCTGAGCCTTACATCGGTTATGCCGTTTCCAACCAGACTACCTACAAAGCCCTGTCTGTTGAGGTCAAGAAGAACGGCTGGGACAATGTCAAAAACCGGCTCGAGTACGGAGTAGGCATAGGAGTCGGGGCCGAGCTGCTCAAGCGCGTGCAGGTGTCGGCGCGTTATTTCTGGGATCTTGGCAACGTCTATGGGGATGACGGCAGCAGCGATGTCACGTTCAAGAACGTGGCCGAGACTGTCGGGAACACCAAGTGCAGCGGCATATCGGCTTCGGTCGCTTTCTTCTTCTAGGCCCGAGCCCTGATGCGTGGCAGCCGTCAGCGGATGCCGCCACAGGTCAGGACTTAACCAGTCAGTGCCGGCCGTCCGGATGCCGTCAGAGTCCGGATAGTCATTCGCCGTCCTCTCCCGGTATGGGAGTGAGCGACGGCAGACTGACGCGGAAATGCACACAGACCACGCGGATAAGTATCACTGATATTGCCGCGATGGTCTGTGTCGCTATTGCGCCTGCTCCTGCCTTGGCGCAGAGCCAATATATCACAGCCCCACCGAAACTCGCCATGGCATAGATGTCTTTGCGGAAGATGAGGGGTATCTCGTTGATGAATATGTCCCGCAGCATGCCTCCCGCAGCTCCCGTGATGCATCCCATGATGGCGGCGACCCACATGGGGAATCCCGCGTCCAGCGTCTTGCTGATGCCCACCACCGTAAACAGCCCCAGCCCGATGGCGTCGAATATAAAGAATGTGTAGTCGAGACGGACTATCCACTTCTTGAACGCTATTGTCACTCCGAGGGCGAGTGCCGTGATGAGCACATACGAGATATGCTGCATCCAGAACGGGGTCATCCCCAGAGCCATGTCCCGGATGGTCCCGCCTCCGACCGCAGTCACAAACCCCACCACGTAGGCTCCGAACAGGTCGAAATGTTTGCGGGCGGAGAGCCTCACCCCGCTTATCGCGAATGCGAATGTGCCTATAAAATCGAAAATTGTGACGAAATCCATACCTGCCATGCTTTTGCGGGCGCAAATATAAACGAAAAATCATTATCTTGCCGAGTTCCAACACTTCAAAGCTTATGAGTGAAAAACACAACTGGAAATTCAGCAAGGTCGGGGGTGTGACGCGTGTCAACATTGAGACAGGCGATGACATGACGAGCCTCGACCAATTGGATCAGAAGATGTGGACGGTGCTCAGCTGCCCTGTGGACAATCTGGAGTTTGACGCCGACACACTGGGAATGCTGGACTCCGACCACGACGGCAGGATACGCGTGGCCGAGGTCAAGGCCGCGTCCTCGTGGCTCGGGGAGGCTCTCGCGGACAAGGACATACTGGTTCGTGCCCCCTCATCCATGCCCCTCTCCGCCATTGACACCAAGACCGTTGTCGGGGCGAAGCTTCACGGCAGTGCCGCCAATATCCTGCACAACCTCGGACGTTCCGAGGAGGATGAGATAACGCTCGCGGATGTGGCGGACTCCGCCACCATATTCAAGGGCACACGTTTCAACGGGGATGGGGTGATAACCCTCTCTTCGGCCGATGATGAGGGACTCAAGGATTTGATAGGTAAGGTGATGGCTGTCATCGGCAAGACATCCGACCGCAGCGGGGAGGACGGCGTGACGCAGGAGCAGATAGACGCTTTCTACGGGGCTTGCGCCGATTATGTGGCGTGGCTGGATGCGGCGGACGCGGACAAGGAGGCGGTATTCCCGTATGGGGACGGCACTGCGGCTGCGTGGACGGCATTCCTCGCGGTCAGGGACAAGGCGGATGATTTCTTCGCGCGTTGCAGGCTCGCTGCATTTGACAGTGACGCTCTTTCCGCCCTGGATGTCAATGTAGACCGCATAGCCGCCATCAGCGGAGGCAACCTCACCCAGGCTGCGGGTGAGATAGCGGACTACCCGCTCGCCCACGTCAATGTGGAGGGGAAGCTGCCTCTCGATGCGGTCAATCCCGCATGGCAGGAGGCCGTGGACGCGTTCAGGTCTGCCGTTCTGACTCCAGAAGCCAAGACTCTTGACTCGGAGACTTGGGAGGCGGTTAAGGCCAAGCTCGCCCCCTATTCCAAGTGGCTGTCGTCCAAGGCGGGCGCACAGGCGGAGCAGCTCGGCGAGGAGACGGCAAGGGCTGTGGTCGCCGGAGGGCGCAAGGGCGATCTCGATGAGCTTGTAGCCAAGGACAAGGCCCTGGCCGAAGAGGCGGAGGGGATGGACAATGTCAGCAAGCTGCTCCATTATGTCCGCTGGTTCGGCCAGTTCGTGCGCAACTTCGTGACATTCGCTGATTTCTACAACCCGGAGACCAAGGCCATATTCCAGGCTGGGGAGCTGTACATCGACCAGCGTTGCTGCCAGCTCTGCATCAAGGTCACAGACAATGACAGCAAGGGCTCGATAGCCGCGCTGTCTGGGATGTATGTCATATACTGCGACTGCGTCTCGCGTGTGAGCGGCAAGTCCATGCAGATAGCGGCGGTCGTCACGGACGGGGATGTCAATGACATCCGCGTCGGCAAGAATTGCGTGTTCTATGACCGCAGCGGCCAGGACTGGGACGCTGTGGTGACCAAGATAATAGACAACCCCATCAGCATCCGGCAGGCGTTCTGGTCACCTTACCACAAACTGGTGCGCGCCATCAGCGACCGCATCACCAAGAGCGCCAATGAGCGCAATGCCAAGGTGGATGCAGACCTGACCGCCAAGGCTTCCACCGCCACGATTCCCACTACGCAGACGGAGGCCGATGCCGCCAAGGCATCCGGCGCGGCAAGCGGCAAGTCCACATTTGACATCGCCAAGTTTGCCGGTATTTTTGCTGCCATCGGCATGGCGATAGGCTACTTGACGGCTGCGCTGGCCAAGCTGGTGTCGCCGTGGTACAATCTCGTGGTGCTGGTCGTGGTGCTGGTGATAATAGTGTCCGGGCCTTCGATGTTCCTCGCATGGCAGAAGATACGTCGCCGGAACATTTCGCCGGTGCTCAACAATAACGGCTGGGCCATGAACGCCACCGCGCTGGTCAATGCCACATTCGGCGCGACGCTGACATCTCTTGCCAAGTTCCCCATAGTGGTGATGCCTGACCCGTATGCCCCCAAGAAGCAGCATACAGGGTGGAAGATATTGCTGATTTTGCTCATCATCCTGATATTTGCGTTCGTGGTCATGTGGTGGTTCAGGTGGCTTGGATGGCTCGGCATCCACGCATTAATGCGATAATAATCTGTATGTTTAAAACATATGATAGTTACCGATTTGGAAGGGTTTGAGAGGTATATTGGCCTCGACCCCAAGTTTGCCCGTCTGATAGAATACATCCGCAGGCATGACCTGCTTGGTGCGGATCTCGGGAGGATAGATCTGGACGGGGATGACCTGTTTATCAACAACATCAACCCGTCTGGAGTGCCGTCTGCAGAGCAGAAGCTGGAGATGCACAGGTCATACATAGATGTGCACATGCTGCTGTCTGGACGCGAGACGATAGGCTGGAAGGACACATCCAAGATAAGCCATCTGGTGCAGGAGTATGACTCCAAGAGCGATTGCGCCCTGTCTGATGACGAGCCGTCCTGCTATGTGGACCTGCGTCCCGGCGACATGGTGGTGTGCTTCCCCGAGGACGCGCACGCCCCGGCCATTGGGGATGGGGATATCCGCAAGATTATCGCCAAAGTGAAGATCAAGTAAGAGCTAGCCCGGTTCGGGCTTAAGGCTGTCATGAGGAGAGAGGTAGACATGCTCAACGGCCCCATGTTGGGCAAGGTGCTGCTGTTTGCGCTGCCTGTTGCGGCCAGCAGCATGCTCCAGCAGCTCTTCAATGCTGTTGATGTCATAGTCGTCGGGCGTTTTGTCAGCAGTGAGGCTCTCGCGGCCGTGGGGGCGAACACTACTGTCATTTCCCTGTTTCTCAACCTGTTCATCGGCATTACGCTTGGCGCGAATGCTGTCATAGCCGGGCATATAGGCATGAGGGACGGGCGGAGGGTCAGGATAGGGGTGAGCACCTCTGCGGCTCTCGCCCTGTATATGGGGCTGTTCCTGCTGGTGGCCGGACTGCTGGTGTCGCGGCCGTTGCTGTCCGCGATGGGCACTCCTGACAACATCATGGATCAGGCGCTGCTGTATCTGCGCATTTATTTTCTCGGCACTCCGTTCATAATGATATTCAACTTCGGGGCAGCCATTTTGCGCAGCCGAGGGGACACTCAACGCCCTCTGTATGTGCTGATTGCCGCTGGCATAATCAACACCGTGCTCAATCTCGTTCTGGTGCTGGTGTTCCATCTCGGGGTCGAGGGGGTAGCAATAGCCACTGACGTGTCCAATATCGTCAGCGCGTCCGCCATTGTGGGGATGCTGCTCCGGGAGGATGGTGATTTCCGCTTGGACCTCAAGAACATCCGCATCGACAGGGCGGAGATGCGGGCAATCCTCGGCATCGGACTCCCCGCCGGATTCCAGAGCATGCTCTTTGCCATTTCCAACGTGTTTGTGCAGTCTGCGGTCAACAGCTACGGATCCGCCGCTGTGGCGGGCAATGCCGCTGCGCTGACATACGAGTCGTTGGGGTATCTGGTGGTGCCGGCTTTCTGCAGCGCGGCGATGACATTCACCAGCCAGAATTACGCCGCCGGCAAATATGACCGTTGCCGGAGAGTGTATTGGGAGTGCATGCTGCTCAGCACGCTGACCTGCCTTGTCATCAGCCTGGCTTTTGTGGCCGCGCGTGAGCCGTGCCTGCGGCTGTTCTCGGCAGACCCTGAGGTCATCCGCTATGGCAAGATCAGGATGGAGACTGCGCTGCTGCCGCTGTTCCTGTGCAACGCCTACGAGATAGCTTCCGCGTCCATGAGAGGCTATGGGGAGTCCCTGCTGCCCGCCATGCTGACGGTGCTCGGGACTTGTGTGCTGCGTCTGGCGTGGATATATGTGGTGTGCCCGCATTTCCCGGGATTTCGCATGCTCATCGTGGCGTATCCGGTGTCATGGATCATCACCGGCGCGATGGTGCTGGCTGCGTATGCCGTGACTTCGCGTCGGCACTACCGCCC
>CAZKVW010000021.1:7689-10019 GCA_964556285.1 uncultured Muribaculaceae bacterium | reverse complement strand
CGCCCGGTCACTGGCCGTCAGTCCATTTGAGGATGGAGGCCGTCTTGACGCGGAAGAAATTGTTGTCCCCGTCCTCAATCACCCGGTATTCGGGATGGTTGCCCCATGATGCCGGGACATCTACCAGCGAAGTGTCCTCGTGGGTGTCGTTGTCAACGAGGTCTTTGATGAGGCTCTGCCAGGCGTTGATGCGGGCGATGCTGCTGTCATAGGTGAGCAGCCCGCCGTCAGAGGCCAATTCGCGGAGATACTTGGTATAGATGGCCTTGTAGTCGTCAAACGCGAGTATCTTGTTGACCAGCGGCGCCACGCTCACATCCGAAGTCCCCCAGTGATAGGGGTCTTGCGTCACAGCGTCTGTCTGGACCCCCACTGCGGAAGTGGTGCCGAGCGTGTTGTCAAAGTCATGCGGGAGCATGTACACCTGATAGTCAGTGGCAGACGTGCTGTTGACGTAGAGATAGACATTGTTGCCTCCGTTGTTCCAGTAGTCATCCCACATGCCTATGCCGGCATACACCGAATAAGTCTTGAGGAAGAGGTCCACGTCCATGTGCGAGCCGATCCAGTCGTGGAATGTGTCTCCCGTCAGGGTGTTGAGATTGGTGATGAAGTCGCTGAGCTGGGCCTTGGCCCCGTCCAGGCCTGTCGAGGAGCTGGCCAGCTCGTAGATGGCGCCCTCCCCGTCCTCTTCCATAATATATGGTATGGTCGCCGGGGTGAGCCTGGCTCCGTAGTTGCATGACCAGAGGTTGCCCTCCGCTGACCCGAAGCTGGAAGCCCTGCGCTCCAGATAGGGCTTGTCATACGGCTCATACATCTGGTAAATGCCGAAATATGCCGGCTCCAGATCTTTGCCGACCTGGATGAACACCTTGACGTAGACATCCTCCGGGCCAGTCCACACGCCGAACCTGCGGAAGAGGTCATAGCTGTACAGCTCCCGGACATAGTTGCTGTCGTCCTTGAACCATTTGAGGACAAGCTTGCGCACCCCGCCGATGTTGTTGCCCGAGTCGTATTTGTCCAGGCTGATGCCGAAATGGGCGTGATGCCAATTGGCCCCGTTGGACTTGTGGAGCTGGCCGCTGACCCCCTCGGGGCGGCGGCGTGAGGTGTTGCCCTTGATGGAGAGGGCGATGTCCCTGACGGCAAATGACTCATTCCCTTTGACATAGGACAGGTCCGCATGTACATTCTCGCGGGTGCGGCTGTTCTTGTCGAATGCCAGCAGCAGCGTGTTCCATTCGTCTTCGGACACCTTGATATAGACCGAGGGGACTCCCGTCGTAGTGTTGTCGAACATATATGTGACTCCGTCAGTCACCGTCGGGTTGATGTGCCCGTCCTCAAACCCCGGAGGGACTGACGGGGATATGACGGTATCCTCGGGGGCAGGGACTATGACCTCCCTGACCTCTTCGACCACTTTGTCTTTTTCGCATCCTGCGGCAAGCGCCAGCGCGGACAGTATAATGATATAATATGCTTTCATCGTTGTCATCCGGTTTAAGAAGCTGTTTGTCTGGAGTTTACTGGAGTATGACAGGGACGCTGTTGCCGTCCTCTATACGGAGATATATCTCATTGGAGGAGAGAGTCATCTCCGAGGAACTCTTGATGCGGGTCTTGGGAGCGACACTGTCGTTGCTGAACTGGAGCTTGCATGTGCCTCCGAGAGCATCGGGAATCGTGAATTTGTACCAGGTGACCCCGTCTTTGTCCATCGTGCCCTCAAACTGCTGCCCCGGCCATGCCCCTGTGTAGTTGTTGCCAAGCGTCCCGCCGTAGACATAGAGGTAGAAGAGTCCGGCTTCTTTCCAGATGCTCACCTGGTTGTCCACATACAAGATGACATCCCGGTCAATCAGCTCCGCAGACGAGGACGTGAGCTTGACATACAGGTCTTTGTCCATGGTGAATGCCTTTTTGACCTTGGTCTTGGTGTTCTCCGTGGATACAAACTGGAAGTTGACGGTGCTGTCGGATGCCGCCTTGAGCACCTTGAGAGTCTTGTAGCTGACGCCTCCTATCTCGGTCGTCTCGGTGACCGGCTCTCCCGGGAAGGTCTGGTTGTCCTGGGTGCCGCTCCCGACTTTCCACCAGTAGTACACCGTCAGACCGGGATATCCTGACTGGTCATCGATGTACATGGTGTATTGGTATTCGGGCTTGGAGTCCGGGTCGAAGTTGTCCGGGTCAACCGCTTCTGCACCGGATGAAGTCACCATGACATATTTGTCGCCATCGAGGGTGAAGAAGTCCTTGACGGTGACCCTCGTGTCCGTGTTGGAGGTGTTGGAGAATATGAATGACAGGGACTTGTCAGA
>CAZKVW010000021.1:6395-7589 GCA_964556285.1 uncultured Muribaculaceae bacterium | reverse complement strand
ATCATGAAGAAATAGTCCGACACCCCGTCCGTGAAGTCCACGTGATAGTCCGGCAGCTGTGTGCCTCCTCCGTTGTTGTTGAATATCAGGTATTCTCCGAGGCCGAACGCGCTGGAGCTTACGGTGAAGATGGTGTAGTCATAGCCTTTGTAGGAGATGGATCCGGAGGGTTGGATGCCGGGCCACGTCCCTCCCAGATCGTTGGCGTCACCATAGAGATACAGGGCGGTGGCGTCCCAGCCGGTCTTGTCATCCACATAGATACGTATGCCTGAATGGAGAGGGAATGCTGACGCCTCGTTCACGCCGCTGGCGGTGACAGTGTAGTACAGGTCGCTGTCCAAGGTTACGTGCACCGCAGCCAGAGAGGTCTCGCCATTGCCGAATGTCAGGTCCGCCTCCTTGCCGGCCGCGCCTGCCCCCATGTCAAAATATTTCCATTTGCCGCCTTGCACGCTGACAGGCCCCTTGGCCTCAATCTGCGAGTTGCCCGCCTCGCCGCTCACATTGAGCAGGAGCCGGCTCCATCCGGTCTCGTCTTTGACATACACCACCGGGCCGTCGTGTGTGACGTTTTCGTTGCGGGGGACGAATGTCGTCTCCCAAGCCGCGATTGAGACGACAGCTCTTTGCGCGAGTCCGACCGTGTCGCAATGCACCACCTCGACCCCGAGGGTGTCAACTTCGCGGCCGCTGTTGCCGGAGATGAACCAGAATCCGTCCTCCAGCTTGGCTCCGTCCTTGTATTTGTCCGGGTCCAGATATACGCCATACCGTCCGGGCAAGCGCTCCGATGATGTGAGCAGGTAATCCGTGTCTCCGAATGCCTCTTCACCGCCGTTGAACGCTCCCACGATGTAGATTTCATCACCGTCTGCGGAATATCCGTCAGGCAGGGTGACTTCGACCAGGGCCATGTCGCTCCTGCGGTAGAATCCGAAGTCCTCATAGACCTCCTGGTCGATGTAATTGGTTACTGTGTCGCGCTCGCAGCCCATCACTGCCAATGCAATGGCAAGAGCCGGGACGCATTTGAGAAAGTTGTTCATATCAGTTTGTTAATGTTCGGCAAACGTCAAAAGAGAAGTTGTCTTTTCACTTTGTTTAATGTTCATCGTGTATGGGCAAATTAGCAATTATTCAACTAAATGGTTAACAAGACGGATGAATTGATGCTTTTTGGGGATGAATTGC
>CAZKVW010000021.1:4643-6295 GCA_964556285.1 uncultured Muribaculaceae bacterium | reverse complement strand
ATTCTGAACGGCCTGCCCTGAGCGAAGCCGAAGGGAAGTGAAGAATCTCTGAGCGCAGAGGCAGCGCTTGACGGCGGGGACGGTTGTTTTTGAGGGCAAAAGCCATTAATTTTGTCTCTGTTATGGGCATATTCAATTTTTTCGGGGATCAGGAGCACAAGGTGTTTGACTACAAGCCGATGTACTACGACAAGGACAAGGAGGAGCTTCGCCGCAAGTTCGGCAGTGTGGACGGAGGCGCCAGCGCGGGCAAGGGAAGCGCGGCGGGAAAGGGAATTGTCGCGGGCAAGGCGGACGGCGGAGGCAAGGAGGGGCGGGAGGGCTATGTGCCCGGCTCCTACATCAAGGGCTCCATGCGCGGCGGCAACTACCAGAAGACGCGCTCCAGCTCCAACAGGGCGCAGAACATCATCGGCATCATCGGGCTGCTGCTGGTCGCTGTTGTGCTGTTCTATATCGCCAAATTCTATACCCTCCTGTAGGCAATGCCCGCTCTCAAGATACTGCCTGGCAACATAGCCAACATGATAGCCGCCGGGGAGGTCGTGCAGCGGCCCGCCTCGGTGATCAAGGAGCTCATGGAGAATGCCGTGGACGCCGGCGCGACCTCCGTCAATGTGATAGTCACCGACTCGGGCCGCACCCTCATGCAAGTGATTGACAACGGCTGCGGCATGTCCCCGTCGGACGCGCTGCTCTGCTTCGAGAGGCATGCCACATCCAAAATAGCCACTGCGGAGGACTTGGAGGCGATAAGCACATACGGATTCAGGGGGGAGGCCCTCGCGTCCATAGCCGCAGTCGCCGAGGTGACGCTCAAGACCCGCCGCCCGCAGGACGAGACCGCCACGCAGGTGCATATAGCCGAATACAACAAGGTGACCACCTCCGTCACAGCCGCGCCTGTGGGATCCAACTTCATGGTGCGCAACCTCTTCTACAACACCCCTGCCCGGCGCAAGTTCCTCAAGTCGGACGCGGTGGAGCTCAAGCATATAGTGGAAGAGTTCACAAGGGTGGCGCTGACCCGCCCCGAGGTGGGCTTCACCCTGACCAACAACGGGCATGACATATATGTCCTCAAACCGGCCAAGTCCCTCAAATTCCGCATCATGGACTTGATGGGCGCTGCCGTTGCGGGTGACATTGTGGATGTGTCAGCAGACACTTCCCTTATGCGTGTGCGCGGATACATCGGCAGGCCGGACGGTGCCAAGAAGACGGTCGGCAACCAGTTCTTCTTCGTCAACGGCAGATACTTCCGCAGCCCCTACCTGCACAAGGCTGTTATGAAGGCCTATGAGGACTTTATCCCTGTAGGGGTGACGCCGTCCTATTTCTTGTATCTGGAGACTGACCCTCACAGCATGGATGTCAACATCCATCCGTCCAAGACGGAGGTCAAGTTTGAGGACGAGCCGGTAGTGTTCCAGGTGCTGTATGCCTGCATCCGGGAGTCGCTCGGCCGCAACTCCTTTGGCGCTTCGATTGATTTTGACGCCGCCGGGGCGGTGGACATGCCCTCGTTCGGCAAATCCTTTGACGCTTACCACCCCGTCACCGCCCCGGCGGCGGACTTTGACCCGACATTCAACCCCTTTGACGAGCAAGGCCCGGCGGCCAGCGCGGCATCTGGCTCTGGTGGGCTTGCG
>CAZKVW010000021.1:1926-4543 GCA_964556285.1 uncultured Muribaculaceae bacterium | reverse complement strand
GGGACCAGGACTACGGCAAGCTCTTTGACGAGCATTCGGCGCAGCCGTCCAAGATCCTTGTATTGCAAGGCAAATATATCCTCTCCGAGGTGCCCTCCGGGGTAATGCTGGTCCACGCGAGACGCGCTCTTGAGCGCATACTGTACGAGAGGTTTCTTGACGCGATGTCCCACGACACGCCCGTCTCCCAGCAGACGCTGTTCCCGGTGCAGGTGCAGGTCGGCGCCGCCAACAGGCTGCTGTTTGACAAGTCCTCGGAAGAGCTGCGCAGGCTGGGTTTTGACATCACGCCATTCGGGACTGACACGGTGGTTGTCAACGGTGTGCCGGAGGGTTACGGCAGCGACCCGGGCAAGGTGGAGGCTATGGTGTTTGACCTGCTGCTGGTGCTCTCTGACAATACCGTGTCGGTGCGCGAGACCATGGCGCAGACACGCTCGCAGCGGCTGGCAATCCTGGGCGCGTCAACTTCGCCGGGCGTCAGCTCCCCGACGGAGGCACAGAGATTGCTGGACGGCCTCCTTGCCTGCGAGACCCCGGAGTTCGCGCCCGGCGGACGGCGTATTATCAGCATCATAGGCATTGATGAATTGGACAAACGTTTACATTGACACAGAGAGTACAGACTGATGGCGGCTTTTGACAACGTCCCGCAGGTGACCCGCAACCTGCTCCTGATAAATATTCTGGTGTTTGTCGCTACCCTTGTCAACAAGGAAGTGATGATTACCAATTTCGCCCTGTTCTACCCCACTTCCCAGTATTTCCATTGGTGGCAGATCATCACCCACATGTTTATGCACGGCGGGTTCTGGCACATATTCTTCAATATGTACACGCTCTTCATATTCGGGACGGTGCTGGAGAGGGTCATAGGGTCGCGCAATTTCCTGGTGCTGTATTTTGTCTGCGGACTGGGGGCGGTGGCCCTGCATCTGGGGGTGCAGGCTCTGCAGGCGCATTCCTATATGGAGGCTATCGCAGAGGGGTCGGCCAAGGCGGCGCAGGCGTACCAGGCTCTCAAGCTTACGCCGACGCTTGGGGCTTCCGGAGCCATCTACGGCCTGCTCATAGCGTATGCCATGCTGTTCCCGACATCGAGGCTGACGCTGATATTCCCTCCCATCTCGCTCAGCGCCAAGGTATGGGTCATCATTTTCGCGGCCATCGAGCTGCTGACAGGGGTCACCGGGACAGCCGACGGAGTGGCGCATTTCGCGCATTTGGGCGGCATGCTGTTCGGATTCTTGCTCATCAAATGGTGGAGGCAGAGGGGGACATTGTTCCCGAGATAGAATATGGACATTGCAGGACATATCAAGGAAGCGGCGCAGGTGTTGAGGGATGGAGGCGTGATACTCTATCCTACGGACACTATATGGGGGATAGGATGTGACGCCACCAACCCCGAGGCCGTATCGAGAGTGTATGACATCAAGCGGCGCCCGGACAGCAAGTCCCTGGTGCTGCTGGCTGCCGACATGGACATGGTGGCGCGTTACGTCAGGCGCATCCCGGACGTGGCGATAGACCTTGTGGAGGTCAATGACCGGCCGATGACGCTCATATATCCGGGCGCGATAGCCGGAGAGCCTCCCGCAGAGGGGCGTGAGGCGGTGACTGGCCGTCATCTGCTCGCGTACAACGTTGTGGCGGAGGACGGGTCTGTCGGCATCCGGGTGCCGATGGCGCAGTTTTGCAGGGATCTGGTCGCGCGGCTGGGGAGGCCTCTGGTCTCGACTTCGGCCAATGTCTCCGGGGAGCCGTCCCCGCACACTTACAAGGACATCACCCAGGAGATACGGGATGCCGTGGACTACATCCTGGATCCGGCGTTGGAGCGCGAATCTACCGGGCTTGCGTCCCAGATCATCAAGGTGGGGCTGGACTCCACCGTCAGCATCATCAGGCGGTGATGCGGGAGTACGTATACAGTCTGACGGCAGATGGCACTGAGGCAGGAACGCGTCAGAGGGCGGCGGACGAAATCGTTTAGGGGAGGACTATGGAAGTGTTCTATTCAAGGCAGGTCAGGGACGGAAGCTGCCGTCTGGACGCGCAGGAGTCGGCTCATTGCGTGAGGGTCATGCGGCATCGCGCCGGAGATGAGATATTTGTCATAGACGGGGAGGGGACTCTCTACACCTGCACCCTGACATCTGCTGATCCCGAGGCCGCCGAAGCCCGGGTCGTGAATGTGGAGCCGGACTGGGGTTCGCACCCGTATCACTTGACCATGGCGGTGTGCCCTACCAAGAGCATGGAACGCTATGAGTGGTTTGCCGAAAAGGCGACCGAATGCGGCATAGATGTCATAGTCCCAGTCATCGGGGAAAGGTCGGAGCGCAGGGTGTTCAAGCCTGAACGGCTGCGCCGGGTGCTGCTCAGCGCGAGCAAGCAGTCCCTCAAGGGGGCTGTCCCTGCGGTGGAAGAGCCTGTGGGGGTGCGGGAGTTCGTTTCACGGACATCCGGCAGGACGGATGCCCTGCGGCTGATATGCTGCTGTTTTGAGGGTGATGCCCCGCGCGTCTCCATCAATGAGGCCTTGGACGGGTATGGCGGCAGGGACATCATCATTCTGATAGGGCCGGAGGGGGATTTCTCCCGGGAAGAGGCC
>CAZKVW010000021.1:0-1826 GCA_964556285.1 uncultured Muribaculaceae bacterium | reverse complement strand
ATGTTAATAGGATTGGTGTCAGACAGCCACGGGGTGTTCGGGCAGGAATTCAAGGACTTCCTGGCTCCGGTGGACCAGCTGTGGCATGCGGGGGATTTCGGCGGCGGAGTGGAGACGGCGCAGCAGTTCGCGTCTTTCAAGCCTCTGGTCGGAGTCATCGGCAACTGCGACACCCGCGACCTGCTGCCGGAGTATCCGTTGTACAGGTTCTTTGAGGTGGAAGGCATGAGCGTGCTGATGATACATATAGGCGGGTGGCCGGGGCATTATGACCTCAAGGCGCGGGCGTTGATAGAGAGGTACAGGCCGCAGATATTCGTCTGCGGGCATTCGCATATCCTCCGGGTGATGTATGACACGCATTACCAGATGCTCACGCTCAACCCGGGGGCCTGCGGCATACAGGGCTGGCACCAGCTGCGCACCGCCCTGCGTTTCAAAATAGAGGGCGGCGAGATAAGCGGCATGGAGGTATTCAAGCTGCCGCGTTGAGGGTGGCGTGCATCCGGAGGGGTGGCTAATTGCATTTGCGCATTATCAAAATGACAGGCTATGGCATTGGGAGCAAAGACTAAATCGGTGTGGTACTGCACTTCGTGCGGCAACGAGAGCCCCAAATGGATGGGGAGATGCCCCGCTTGCGGGGAATGGAACACTATGGTGGAGAAGACCTTGGATACGGGGGTCAAACGCGCCGGGGCCGCCCGCCCAGCCTCGGTGCGCAAGCCGCTGCATTTGAGGGATATCGCAAGCTCCGGGGAGAGCCGTGTCTCGCTGGGCAATGCCGAGGTGGACCGCATCCTCGGCGGCGGCATTGTCCCCGGCTCGCTCGTGCTGCTCGGGGGTGAGCCTGGCATAGGCAAGTCCACGCTGTCATTGCAGATACCCTTGTCGTGCAAGGGTCTGGTTACATTCTATGTAACCGGTGAGGAGAGCGTAGGGCAGGTCAAGATGCGCGCGGACAGGCTCGGAGGGGACGGCTCGGACTGCTACATATACAGCGAGACCCTCATAGAGAATGTCATCGCGGAGGCGGAGGCGCTCAGGCCGGGTCTGATGATAGTGGACTCGGTGCAGACCATGTACACGGAGAGCGTAGACTCAACGCCCGGGTCAGTCTCGCAGATCAAGGAAGTGGCGGCGTCGCTGCTGCGTTTTGCCAAGGACAGCGGCATTCCCGTCATCCTGATAGGGCACATCACCAAGGAGGGCTACATCGCCGGCCCCAAGATATTGGAGCACATTGTGGATGTGGTGCTGCAGTTTGAGGGCGACAACAGGGGGGCATACAGGATACTGCGCAGCATCAAGAACCGCTTCGGATCGACTGACGAGCTGGCGGTCTTTGAGATGACAGGATCGGGGCTGCGCACTGTGCTCAACCCCTCCGAGCTACTCATCCCCATGCACGAGCAGGGGCTCAGCGGCACAGCCGTCTGCGCGTCGCTTGACGGGACGCGTTCGTTGCTGTTTGAGGTGCAGGCCCTTGTCAGTTCGGCTGTCTATGGGACAGCCCAGCGTTCCGCCACCGGCTTTGATGTCAGGAGGCTCAACATGCTGCTTGCCGTGCTGGAAAAGAGGGCAGGGTTTCACTTGAGCGCCAAGGATGTGTTTCTCAACATGGCCGGGGGCATCCGTGTCAGCGACCCGGCCTGCGATCTGGCTGTGATATGCGCGGTGCTGTCTTCCAATTTCGACTTCGCCATCCCCTCGGATGTGTGCTTCGCCGGGGAGGTGGGGCTCAGCGGGGAGATACGCCCAGTCTCCCAGACGGACAGGCGCATCAGCGAGGCGGGGCGGCTGGGATTCAGCAAGATGTACGTGTC
>CAZKVW010000020.1:28483-32269 GCA_964556285.1 uncultured Muribaculaceae bacterium | reverse complement strand
GACCACGCTTGCTTCTCCGTCAGCGCGTAGCCGTTGTCCAGCAGGGCGTCGCGCATGTTGAAATATCTGTCCTTGCCGTGGTCGGAACCCCATCCGTCTCTCGTGCCGACCATCGTGGGGGAGACATAGAAGTTGGTGACGCAGCGCAGCGTGTCATTGCCGGAGAAGACTTCCATGACCGTGGGGATGGTGTCTTTGGGCGCATAGGTGTATTCCACGATGGCATAGTCGCCTGTCGCGTCTGCCATGAAGAAATGGTAGTTGCTTGACCCCTGCCCGCGCATGTCCATGTCATAACCCTCGAGCATTCTTACGGCCTCCTTGACTGTTGACGCGCGGTCGAGCAGCATTCGGATGGCCACGGTGCTGCTTATCCGCTTCTTCCCTGTCTGCTGGTTGGTCTGGTTCTCCCTCAAGGCAAGGATCCCGATGGCGAACCCGTCCTCGTTGATGCCGTCAAGCGCGGCGTAGGGCAAGCCCATCATCAGTGACAGGTCGGTAGCCCCGTCGTTGTAGAAGCCTTTGCCGTATCCGAGGTTGAGGCCGTCAACGAGTGAGATGGATTTTTTCCCGCCCTCTGGCGCGGTACGGACCACAAAGGCCGCAATATCGACATAGCTTGTGCTGTCCTTGGTGGAGTGCCGGAAGTCATAGTTCCGTCCCATGAGGAAATCGCGCGTCGTGGTGTCCGGAGCCGCGAAAGCGGAGCAGCCCGCGCCGAAAGACGCCTTCTGCGATTGCGACGGCAGGTTGTCATACAGCAGGCTGCCTATATACTGGAACAGCGGGGTAGTGCTCGTGATGCCCGCATCGAGCACCTCATCGAGCTTGTAGTCTGCGGTGTAATCAATCTCATATACGCTCCCGTCCCCGTTGAGGTCGTAGACATTGTGGAGCATGGCAAGTTTCTCCGGATTGGAGATGTATGCGGCCGGATTGGATGTCTTTGCCGGAGAGAGCTTGTCGTCCTCGCTCTCGCATGAGTATGCGACTGCCGCAAGCGGGAGCGTCAGCGCGGCGAGCATCATGTTGTATCTTCTCATGACCCTGATAATTTGTTTGGGCGGCAATAATAATTCATCAAGTCGGAGAAACCGACCTTTAAAGCGGTCAAAGCAAATAATAATGATTAAATTTAGGCCTTTAAAACAGTCAACGTTGCGCTCTATGGGCAAGAATGGCATATTTTCGGCACACTTCATCACTCCAGGCACGATTCTCGGCAGGGAAAGCGCCCGTATCGACAGGCAGCGGCTTGTCCTGCTCCTGTGCTGTTACCTGCCCGTGACAATACTTGGCATTGCGGCCATTTTCGCAGGAATAACCGGTCCGACATCCTCTTTCTTCAATTGCACACATGCAGGATTTCTGGTCGCTGTCACCATTTCCCTGGCTCTGTATTTCGCCAAGCGGATCAGCGTGGCGGCATGTCTGTCCGCATGCACAATCATCGGCCAAGTCACGCTGACAGTTGAAATGATCCATCTCTCATGCGCCCCGGACCAGTACAGCCTGATGCTGATAGTCGCCAACACCGTGCTCCTTGCGTTAAACACCATGGTCTCAATGGCTGCCCTCCTGGAGACGAATACCCTTATACTGGGCATTGCCTCCATTGCGACTTACATTGCCTGCACTGTCATATCAGGCGATGAGACGCTCCGCAATTTCCTCGTCCTGTTCGTGATATCCTTTGCCGTGGTTGGAGCTGTCGGCCTGCTGGTGTCGAGAAGCATACGCGATATTGAGGAGGAGAACAGCCAGCTGAGAAGAGACGAGGCGGAACTGCTGACTATACTCAGGATACGCAAGGACGACATCAGGATCTATTTGTCTCTGGCTTCAAAGAAGCATTCCGGCGATGACGCATGGGAACTTATCGAAAACCTTGACAAAAAGGCGAGATACAACCTCCTGGCCAATGTGGAGGAATATATCCGCAACCGGGACACCTCCCGTGATGCCGTCGAAAAGGCTTTTCCGGAGCTTACCCCGTCGGAGCGCGAGATATGCCGCCTCGTGCTGCAGGGCAAGAAACTCGGCGAGATCTGCGTGATGCTGGACAAAAAGGAGTCAAACATCAACAGCCAGCGCGCCAACATCCGCCGCAAGCTCGGTCTCCGGCCGTCCGACAACCTCCTGGCCAAATTGCAAGAAAAGATGGACAAGTCGTGAAAAATTCCTACATTTGCGTCTGACATAAGTGTCAAACGCAAATGTCAAGGACATGACTCTTGGTATAGATATAGGCTCTACGACGGTCAAGGTCGTGATAGTCAACGAAAAGGACGGTTCTGTGCCTGTGAGCCTCTACCGGAGGCACAATGCGGCTCAGGTCGATACTTTGAGGGAGATGCTCTCGGAGGTCCTCAGCTCTTCCGAGACTGCAGAGGCCTCAAAACTTTCGGAGACTGGAGATTCGCAGGGGCTGGAAGGGCTGGGGCAGACGGAGATGACGGTCGCCATCTGCGGGAGCGGCGCCAAACCGGTGGCGGATGCTTTGGGAGTCCCTTATATCCAGGAAGTCATAGCCAACGCTACGGCAGTGAGCAAGCTCTATCCCGAAGTCCGGACGGCCATCGAGCTCGGCGGCCAGGATGCCAAGGTGGTGTTCTTTGTCAAGAATCCCGTGAGCGGCGTGACGGAAGCCAATGACATGAGGATGAACGGGAGCTGCGCGGGCGGTACCGGCGCCTTCATAGACGAGATTGCGGCCCTCCTCAAAGTCCCTTCGGAGGGTTTTGAGTCTCTCTCCTCCGCCGGGAAGAGGGTCTACAGCATCTCCGGGCGCTGCGGGGTATTCGCCAAGACTGACATCCAGCCGCTGCTCCTGCAGGGTGCGTCCAGAGAGGACATCGCGCTTTCGACCTGCCATGCCATAGTCAAGCAGACCATCGGCGGCCTTTCACAGGGGCTTGAACTCAAGGCTCCGATAATATTCGAGGGGGGCCCCCTGACATTCAACCCGACCCTTGTGAGAGCTTTCGCGCAGAGGCTTCATCTTGGGGACAAGGATATTGTCATCCCCGAGCATCCCGAGACAATCGTCGCATACGGAGCCGCCATCGCTTCGCCGAAACTTCCGGGAGCGGTCAGAATGACCATCGAAGACCTTCTGGACAAAATCTCCAAGATAGACATCAGCGGCTTCGGAAAGGACGAGGCACCGGCCAGGCCGTTCTTCAAGAATGAGGAGGAGAAGAGAGCTTTCTTGGAAAGGCATTCCAAAGAGCTGAAATCCGTCGAATCGCCCGTAATCCCTTCCGACGGTGTCCTGCCCGTCTATATCGGTATAGATTCAGGAAGCACGACTTCCAAATTTGTCCTTATAGACGAGGACGAAAAGGTCATCGACAGCTTCTACGCCAACAATTTCGGCGAGCCGCTCAAAGTAATCAGGCGGGGGCTGCTCGAAATGCGGGACAAGTACATGAGCAGGGAAGTGACCCTCAATGTCAAAGGGCTTTGCACCACAGGTTACGGCGAGCGCATGGTCGCGGAGGCTTTCGGAGCCGACAGCCACACTGTAGAGACCCTCGCCCATGCGACGGGCTCCATCAAGACTGTCCCTGACGTGAGCTTCATCCTCGACATAGGCGGCCAGGACATGAAAGCGATATGGATAAAGGACGGGGTCATCACGCAGATGATGCTCAATGAGGCCTGCTCTTCCGGATGCGGGTCATTCCTTGAGAACTTCGCCACGACCCTGAATATCCCCGTGGCCTCAATCGCAGAGGCCGCGTTCCGTTCCCGGAACCCGGCACGGCTCGGAAGCCGCTGCAC
>CAZKVW010000020.1:22846-28383 GCA_964556285.1 uncultured Muribaculaceae bacterium | reverse complement strand
AGCGTGATGAAGTTCTCTTCCGGCAAGCGCTTCGTCAGCGGCAACCGCTGCGAGAGGGGGGCCGGCAAACCAGCCTCGGCCGCCGCCGTCAAGGCCGCCAACCTGTTTGAATGGAGGAACGCGCATCTATTTGAAGATGTGCCTGTGACCCCTGTCGCGCCCGCAAAAGGTCTTACCATCGGCATTCCGAGGGTGCTGGAATTCTGGGACAGCTATCCTTTCTGGAGCGTCTTCTTCAGAAGCCTCGGCTACGGCGTGGTTCTCTCCGACCCTTCTGACAGAAAGGACTATGAGAACGGCCTACGTTTCGTGGAGTCTGACACCATCTGCTTCCCCGCCAAGCTGGCGCATGGACACATCCTCAATCTGGCGGCAAAGAAGCCCGACAGGATATTCTTCCCTTATGTGATGCACATGCCGCCGGAGGGCCTTGACAAGCAGAGCCCCTACGTCTGCACCATCGTGCAGGGGTATCCTCTCGTGGTGCGGAACTCACAGAATCCCGGGAGACTTTACGGGATACCTTTCGACACCCCTGTGTTCCATTTCTTCACCCCCAAGGACTGGCCGGTCCAGATACAAAGCTATGCTGTGGGGAGCCTTGGCGTGAGCAAGAAGGAGGCAAAGGAGGCTTTCGCCCAGGCGGAGGCGCACCTGCTCGGGTTCAGGAGCGCCCTGCGCAGACAAGGGGAGGAGCTGCTCGCAAAGACCAGGGCTGAGGGACGTTTCGCCGCCGTAGTGGCCGGGCGGCCCTACCAGAGCGACCCTCTCGTCAATCACGACATTCCTGCCATGCTCTCCGCAATGGGAGTGCCTGTGCTCCCCGTGGACGCCCTCCCGGGCCTGTCAAGCCAGGACATCAGCAACACGAGGGTCGAGGTGACCAACAATTTCCACACCCGGCTCCTCGAAGCTGCCATGGAGGCCTCCAAGACCCCTGAGCTGGAATATGTCCAGATGGTCTCATTCGGCTGCGGCCATGACGCCATACTCTCCGACGAGATATACAGGATAATGAACACGGCCGGGCACAAGCCGTCGCTCATCCTCAAGATTGACGAGAGCGACGCTGCTGGCAGCATAGGGATACGTGTCCGCTCATTCATCGAGTCGGTCAGGGTGCGCCGCGCCGACGAGGGTCTGGGCAGGCCTTTCTCGGAGCTCCAGACAGCTTTCCCCGTCAAATACTTCAAGGAGGACAAGACGCGCAGGACGATTCTGATTCCCAACATCAACCGCCAGGTCAGCCAGATATTCCAGGCGGTCTTCACCAAGGAGGGCTTCAAGTGCCAGACGATTCCTGTCGGGGGGCCGGAGCAGGTGCGCCTCGGCAAGAGATATTCCCACAACGACATATGCTTCCCCTGCCAGATGGTCATCGGGGAGCTGCTGGACGCGCTCCAGAAGGGCGGGTGGCATGACCGTCAGGACGAGGTCGCGGTCGGCATGGTAAAGTTCCAGTGCGACTGCAGGATGTCGCACTACGCAGCCCTGCTCCGCAAGGCACTTGACGATGCGGGATGGAAGGATGTGCCCGTGATAAGCACAGACCCGACCGACTCCAAGCACAGCCAGCCGGGGGTGCAGCTTCTCGGTTTTTCTTCTGTGGTCGAGGCGGCCACCGGGGCGATGATGATGGACATCCTCCTCGAACTCAGCCGCAAGACAAGGCCCTACGAGCTGGAGGCGGGAGTCACGGACAAGACTCTGGACGAGTGCATAGAGGACATCTGCAACGGCTTGTCCCGCAGCACAAGGGAGGCGGGGAAGGCATTCAGCCGGAGCATTGACGCATTCTGCAAGATACCTTACGACAGGTCGCAGCCCAAGCCGAGGGTCTTTGTGACCGGAGAGCTGCTTGTGACATATCATCCGGGGTCTAATTTCAACCTCGAACGCTATCTTGAGCGCAACGGGATGGAGACGATATTCCCCAAGGTCACAGACCAGCTGCGCAAGGACTTCCTGGTGTCGATGGAGGAGATATCGAAGTACAAGGCGGATATCCCGAAATACCCTTTCCTCGTGACCTGGCTCTTTGACCATATCCAGAAGAAGCTGGAAAAGGTGGCTGTCCGCCATCCTCTGTACGAGGCCGGCATGACCCCAGATCTGGCCTATCAGGGGGTAAAGGACATCATCCCGAAGACCCTTTCTTGCGGCGAAGGCTGGCTGATGGCAGCCGAGATATCAAGATATGCCAAGGAGGGCGTCAAGTCGCACATCATCCTCCAGCCGTTCGGTTGCATCCCCAACCATGTCTGCGGCAGGGGCACAATCAAGAGGCTCAAGGAGGATTATCCGGACATACAGATACTCCCGCTGGATTTTGACCCGGATACCAGCTTCGCCAATGTCGAGAACCGTCTGCAGATGCTGATAATGAACAACAAGACAACTGCGCCATGAACATCCTGTATTGCGGAGACGAGAACACGCAGAGAGGGATAATGCTCTCAGTGCTGACGCTGCTTGAGCATGTCAGCGAGCCGCTTTGCGTGTACATGCTGACCATGTCATACCAGGGGAGGCGGCCGGTAAGCCGGGACTTCGCTTCCAGGATTGGGAGGCTGGTGAGAGGGACAGGCGGGCAGTCGCGGCTCATTGACTGCACGGACATGTTCGCCGCCGACCCTCCGGTGGCCAACCTCGGGACGCGTTTCACGCCATACTGCATGCTCAGGCTGTATTCGGACCTCGTCCCTGGCCTGCCCGGGCGCATCCTGTACCTCGACTATGACGTTGTCTGCCAGAAAGACTGTTCGGAGTTCTATCACCAGCCGCTGGAAGGGGTGGAATTCGTCGGAGTCCCGGACTATTACGGGAGGTGGTTCTATTCCCGCATGCGCCCTCGTCACGGGAGATACCTCAATTCGGGAGTGCTGCTGATGAATCTGGACGAGATCCGCAAGACTGGCCTCATGCAGAAATGCAGGGACTTGTGCCGTCGCAAGAGAATGTTCCTCCCCGACCAGCACGCCCTCAATCTCTCTGCCGTGAGCGCGAGGATTGCCCCGAGAAGATACAACGACCAGCGGCGCACCCATCCGGACACGGTATTCCGCCACTACAGCACGACATGGCGCGCTTTCCCGTGGGCCCACACGGTATCCGTCAAGCCATGGCAGACGGCAAAGATGCATAAGCAGCTCAAAGATTATTCATTAGATAAAACAATCAAGATCATGGAAAGAGAAATGACGAGACGGACGACAATTCCCGTATTCTTTACCATTGACGACAACTACGCCCCGTGGCTTGCCGTCGCCATCAACTCGATTATCCAGGGGTCTTCAACGGAGAAATACGACTACCACATCGCTGTGCTCCACCAGGGCATCTCCGATGAGCACATCAGACGCATCTCCTCCCTTTCCAAGGAGCACTTTGAGATAGAGTTCCTCCCGATGAAAGAGACGTTTGACGGCATTGAGGCCGACTTCATGGGCAACAAGCTCAGGGCGGACTACTTCACGCTGACCATTTATTTCCGGATATTCATCCCGGACATGTTCCCACAGTATGACAAGGGCATATATCTGGACAGCGACATCGTGGTCCCCGGAGACCTCTCAAAGCTCTATGAAGTCCAGCTCGGGGACAATCTCATCGCCGCCTGCCCGGACTACTCCATACAGGAGATACCGCCTTTCGTCGAATATGTGGAGAAATACGTCGGAGTTGACAAGGCCATCGAGTACATCAATTCCGGCATCCTGCTGATGAACCTGGGGAAATTGAGGGAGGCGCATCTTGGGACCCGTTTCCTGGAGCTGCTCAACAAGTATCATTTCGACAGCATCGCTCCCGACCAGGACTATTTCAATGCGCTCTGCAAGGGCAAGATCGTATTCCTCGGCCCGGAGTGGGATGCCATGCCCAACGACAACCATCCGGAGCTGGAGGCCCCGCAGCTCATCCACTACAACCTGTTCGCCAAGCCCTGGTGCTACGACGGCATCCAGTATGCCGGCTATTTCTGGCGTTACGCCGAGACATCGGGCTATGTTGACGAGATAAGGCGTTTCAAAGACAACTATTCACCGGAGCAAAAGGCTTCCGACTCGGAGAGCATCAAACGCATGGGGGAGAGGGGAGCCATGCTTTCTGCCAGGGCCGAGGGCTCATTCAGGCAGATATTCGACAGCGGTGCCGAAAGGAGGCTTTAAAGGGAAATGCAAATGGAACAAAATAACGACATGGAGTCCCGCATACTTGAGGCTGCGACAAAGGTATTCATTGACAAGGGCTACGAAGGCACAAACATGACCCTCATTGCCGAGGCGGCCGGGATTGGCCGTCCTGCGCTCTACTACTATTACAGGACGAAGGACAAGATTTTCGGGGAAATATTCGGGAATCTCATCAAGTCGTTCGTCCCCGAGATATTGGGAATAATACAAAAGGACGCTCCTGTTGAGCAGCGCATCGAGGAGCTGGTGGACGCATATTTCAAGCAGCTGATGAAGAACCCGAAGCTGCCGCTCTTCATCGCCAAGGAGATTGACAGGGATCCGCAGCTGATTGTAAGCACCGCGTCGAAGATCCATATCGAGTCATTCTTTGTCTCGATATATCAGGCGTACAACAATGAAATCAAGGCCGGGCACATCAAGAACACCCCCGCATACGCCATCATCCTGAACATCGTCAGCGGCGTCATCACGCCGTTCCTGTTCAGCCCTCTTTTCAAGGCCCTTACCGAATCCTCCGACATCGGGGAATCCGGAGTCCCGCAAGGCTTCTCCGCCCTCATCGAAGCATGGAAGCCTTATGTCATCCGTAACATGGAGAACCTGCTCGTCCCCTGACTGGCAAGGGTGTCAGCGGGAATGCCCGTCTGCGGGGAGGCCGTCCGTGCTTTCTATCGCGCAGACGTGCAGGACTCCTTCCTCGACACGGAAACGTATGTCCATGCTGCCGTAGGCCATCCCATAGATTCGCGCCTGGTCATTCTGGTATCTTGGCCTCGGATCCTGCGACAGCAGTGAGCGGACAGTGCTGACGGCCTCCCTGCCCGCCCTGTCCTCTATCTCTTTTTCCAAGTCATCGGGGATGCTGACTTCCAGCGGCTCCCACTTCGCGTTGTCGGCAAACCCGGCCTTTGCCTCCGGGTGCGAATCAGTATAGGGGAGGTAGGGCTTGATGTCATAGATGGGCGTCCCGTCCGCCAGGTCTGCCCCTCTGACATTGAGCGTCCCATTCTCCACAGAGACCAGGCGGACGGATGACAGGCCTACAGGATTGGGACGGTAGGGGGAACGCGTGGCGAACACGCCCATGCTCTTGTTGCCGCCGAGCCTTGGGGGCCTCACCGTGCTGTGCCCCCTGACATCCCTGTTGAGCGAGAATCCCCAGACCAGCCAGATGTATTCAAAATCTTCAATGCCTCTCAGGAATGCCCCGTCGGCGAATGCCCCGCACAGCCGTACCTGCCCCTCGAGTTTCCTGACGACTCCGCTCTGGCGCGGAATGCCGAATTTCGATGGCAGGGGGCAGCGGTAAACCGCTATTTGCTTGAGAGTCATTTCTTTTGC
>CAZKVW010000020.1:0-22746 GCA_964556285.1 uncultured Muribaculaceae bacterium | reverse complement strand
TCGATGGCAGGGGGCAGCGGTAAACCGCTATTTGCTTGAGAGTCATTTCTTTTGCGGAATCCATCTCTGGCATGTGGCTGTCTCTTGGAGCCGTCTTTACGCTTCTGAATCACGGAGTCCCGCCTGAGTCGCAGCAAGTGGCCGCCGCTGCGGTGAGAGCGGTTTCATAAGTCCTTTTTTGCAAGCACTGCAAATGTAGGTATTTCTGCCCGTTTGTCAAGGATGCCATCGCCATTGCCAGTCATGGTCGCTTGTCAAGGATGCCATCGCCTTCCACGTCTGGAGTCTACATCCGAGGGCATTAAGACATTTCCATGCCGGTGAGCTTGTCAGTGAAGCGGCAGGGCACGGGTACCCTCGCCAGAAGCCGTTGCGGTTCATTGCCATGTGTCCTCCGCTACCTTTTTGGCCTCGCAAGGAGCATTGGTCTGTCACGAACAGCCCTGGAAAGCCACCTCCTGTTCCTTGCGAAATGCAGGAAGCGTGCAAGATCCAAATTCGGTGCTTTGCGTCAGTGCGGTCCTCGGAAAAGTCCGGGTAAGCCGTTATAAGTCTGAAAAAATCTGTGCCGCCGTCCAAGAATGATTTCGAAATGTGCCTCGTAGATCCGGTGCAACATTCTAGCGAAATCCGGCGCGAAATTCTCCGCAAGGGTCAGTACAGCATCCAGCGGCGCGACAGGGCTTTCCACCCCTCCACATCCGCGTCCCAATATTCCCGGATAGAGTCCACACGGAATGTCTGGGAAAACTTCTTGCGCACCTGGTCTGACCCGCACACCTTGTCAAACATGGCGTAAGACCCGCCACCGGCAAATGGATTGACCTCCGGATACAGCTCGTGCAGCGCCTGCATCACATAGAACTGCACCAGCGTCAGTTCCGCCGCCTCGTAGTCCGTAATCTCATACTGCACCCCGTGCAGCAGCGTCCCGCGTTTGGACCCGAAGAATGGCTTGTAATGTATCTCCCTGAATGCCACGCCAGGCAGGCACAGGCAATCAAGCGCGTATTTTAGCCGGGCGGCATCTATCCATTCCGCCGCGAACGTGCCAAAAGGCAAAGTGTATCCGATGCCTATATTGAGGTAGCCCGGGCATTCCCCGACCAGCCCGGCGCAAGGATAATTGACAGCCGTCTGCGGGTACGGGATGTTGGGGGACGGCAATATCCAAGGGAGTCCCGTATCCATGTAGGTCATGTCCCGGCTCCACCCCTCCATGGGGATGACCGTGAGCTTGCATTTGATCGGAGGGAGATCGCCTTTCTGGCCACGGTTGAGCCCCTCCTCGTTAATAAGCATGGCAAGCTCCCCCACTGTCAGCCCGTATATGTACGGGATCCTGTACTGCCCGACGAACGAGAAGAACCCGTCCCGCACACAGGGTCCCTCGACTTTGAGTCCGCCAAGGGGGTTGGGACGGTCAAGCACCATCACTTCTACTCCGGCCTCGGCGCAGCTGCGCATCATCAGGCCGAGCGTGCTTATGAATGTGTAAGAGCGCGCCCCCACGTCCTGGATGTCATACACCACCACATCCAGGTCCTCAAGCATCGAGGGTGTCGGCTGGCGGTATCTGCCGTAGAGGGAATACACCTTGAGTCCGGTGGCCTCATCAATGCTGTCCGATGTCTCGTCGCCGGCATAAGCGTCCCCGCGTACGCCGTGCTCCGGGCCGAACAGACGCACGAGGTGCACATCGGGAGCTTCAAACAGGATGTCAATGGTCGAACGCAGGTTGCGGTCCACCCCGCTTGGGTTGGTCAGCAAGGCGACCCTGCGTCCTTTGAGTCCCGCAAAGTCCCGCTCCTGGAGCACCTCGATGCCCGGCTTGACACGTGCGGAGGCGGCCGCCGGGACTGGCGGGACGGCGGGGGCAGGCGCCAAGACGGCCGATGACGCGGGACGCGCCGACGATGCCGGGGCGGAGGCGGCCGCCGTGGCAAACGATGCAAGCGCAGTGATGACGGCAGCGATAGCCAAACACATGGTATTTTTCCTAAATAGCTGATTCATAAACAACAAAAACAAGCTGGTTCAACAGCAGATAATGCGTGGAGGCCAAAGCCCTGTAACACAGTATATTAGGTAAATCGCTTGTGCCGCTTTCACCACAAGCATTTTGTCTATTTCCCTGATAATAAATCATATATCCTCCACGATTCATACAGCAGAATTGGTATGTTTCGCTGCTTGCAAAAACTCAAGTATTTAAGAAGCTGTTTTGCGCCCATAATCCGGCTCCACTCTCCTGGCTGCGAGAGCGGTCACCGCCACTGTCGCCAGGCAGCAAGCCATCACCATCCAGAAAAAGCCGACGTATCCCATACGCTCCTGCATGTACCCGGCAATCATGCCCGGCAACATCATCGAGAGCGCCATAAACGCGGTGCAGATGGCGTAGTGGGAGGTCTCATACTTCCCGCGCGAAAACCATATCATATAGAGCATGTATGCCGTGAACCCGAACCCGTAGCCGAACTGGTCGAACGCCACACATGCCCCGACAAACCAGATAGAGCCGGGGTGCACCAGCGCCATGACAAGATACACGGCGCAAGGCAGCGCAAGGCTCAACGCCATGGGGAACATCATCTTGCGGAGTCCCCAACGGCCTGCGGCAAGTCCGCCTATGATGCCGCCGAGGGTCAACGCCACCACCCCGACCGTCCCGTACACCAGCCCGACGGATGCGGTGCTCATGCCCAGGCCGCCCCTGGCCGCCGAGTCAAGCATAAAGGGGCTGAGCATCTTGACCGAGAACGCCTCGGGCAGCCGGAAGAGGAGCATAAACAGGATGGCGAGCCAAACGCCGCCGCGCCTGAAGAATGTCACGAAACTTTGGGCCAGCCCCCGCGCAATGTCCCGGCCCTGTGCCGGAACCACGTCTGCTACAGCAGCGTCCTCCCCGCCATGCCGGGAGGCACGGGGCGCAGCCGACCCCGATGCCGCATTCACATCATCTGCACACCTTGGGCTATCGGTTGAGCCATCTGCCGAATTCTCATCATCTGCTCGCCTGGGGCTGTCGGCGGGAGGGGCGGGCAGCATCCGCGTGTGCCACGCGGTCATCAGCGCGAATGCAATCGCGCTGACAAGGAGCGTCACGCTCCATGCTGCCGGCACCCTGCCCATGCCCTGCTCCAACGCCCCGGCCACCATCACCAGCACTCCCTGTCCAAATACCGTGGCAATGCGGTAAAAAGTGCTCCTGATTCCCACGAATTGCGCCTGCCGGTGCGCATCGAGAGCCAGCATATAGAATCCGTCCGCAGCAATATCGTGCGTTGCCGAGGCCATGGCGGTGATATAGAAAATCACCAGCGTCGCCACAAAAAGAGGCCCGGCACCGAATCCGCCGCCTGCATCCGCGCCAGCCCCTGCTCCCGCAAAAACCCCCGCCCCGCCGAATCCGGCCAGAGCCAAAGCGACGGCGGCAAAACAGACGGTCATCACGGTCTGCATCGACACGACCCACCACCGCTTGGTCCGGAGCACGTCCACAAACGGGCTCCACAACGGCTTGATTACCCACGGCAGATACAGCAGCGACGTGTACATGCCCAGCTCGCCGTTCGGCACGCCGAGATTCTTGTACATCACAATTGAGACATTGTTGACAAGCACGTACGGTATGCCCTCCGCAAAATACAGCGTGGGCACCCAGAGCCAAGGATTGCGATATGCCGGGGCTGTCCTCATAGGTCAAGGCCGTTTCTCTATCTGCGCACCGGGGTAGTAATGCCTCAGGATCGCCGCGTGGTCATAGCCCTTGGAGGCCATGACCGCAGCCCCTATCTGGCACAGCCCCACGCCATGCCCCCAGCCCTTGCCCTTGAGCACGAAGTCATCCCCGTCCCGGGACACTTCAAATGCGGAGCTCTTGAGATGCGTCTCGCTCAGGCACTGCCGGATGCGCAGCTCCTTGCCGATCTCCAGAACGCCCTTGCTGCCCACGATGCGCAGGAGCTTGATGCGGCCGCTGCCTCCCCGCTCAAGCGGGACGAGATCCTCCACCTCCCCAATATCAACGCCGCTGCGGCGCGAGACCAGCTCCGAAAGCTGCCCACGGCTGTAACGCACCTCCCAGCGATAAAAGTCCATAGTCTCCATGTCATAGTCGCGCAGCACCCGCGAGAGCAGGGCCTTGTCCGAGCAGTTGCAGAAATCCTCCCCTCCGTCATTGTCCGGATGCACCGTCAGGTAGGGGTAGTCCACATCTTCCCAGCAGGTGCTGAATCGTTCGGTCATGCCCCCGCAGCATTTGGAGAATCGCGTGTCGCATATCTCCCCGCCGTACGTCAGCACCTGTCCCCAAGTCGAGTCCACCGCCTCACGCGCAGCAGCTCCTACCTTTTCAGACAAGCCCTGATAACGCTGGCAATGGTCGTCCGCGCAGACATCGAACGCCTGGTGCGCGTCATGAGCCTCCATCCTCGCAAGGAGCCACGAACGGGAAATCACCGCATGCGACTTGAGAAACTCAAGGGGAGCGTCCGGATTCATCTCCGAGGAAATGACGCTGAGCAGATAATCCTCAACCCCCACACGGTTGACCGCCCGGACTCTGTCTCCCTCCACCACAAACTTGAGCGACCCGGCAAAACGCTGCTCTTGCAGCCTCTCCCAATGGAAACCGATGCCGATGCGAACGTCTCGCAGTATGAATGTCGGCTCAGCGAAAAGCGAAGACGGGGTCACCGCGTCAAAATACAGCTCGTCGTACAACGCGCCGTTGTAGTCTATCTTGCCGTCGCGCCATGACACCCGCTGGGGGCCTGCCCCGTCAGAAATGATTTCAAACACAATCTCTTCCGCTGCCAGAATGCCTACATCCACGCTGCGCTGGGAGCGTGTCAGGCGCCATATCACCTCCTCCTCCGTCCCGGGGCTGACGCACACGTCCGACAGCATCTCCTCCACCAGAGACGAGTCTATCTTGTCAAAGTCTTCCTCCACCGGGCAGATGAACACCCCCGCCATGTCCACGCATCCGGGACTGACGGTCAGATGGTCTTCTCCCGCCGCAGTATAATGGCGGGAGCGCAGATTGCCGCGCAGTATGGCCATCACCCTTATCTCTCCCGGGACGGCCCACGCATAGAGATTGACCCTCGGCTCATTCTCCCCGGGACGCAGCGGCACACAGTCCAGCAAGCGGTACAGCAGCTTGGCGGCAGACTTGACGGTACGCGCCCGCATGGCGAATACGCCCCTGGCATATCCTCCGTAATGGAAGAGTTCCGCATCCTGCACATCGGTCAAATGCCGCAAGCGCCCTTCCCCGCCGCCTGACAGCTCGCCGTCCACAGCATTCTCCAGCGGCATGCTCCCTCTAGGCACAGCCTGGAAATGCATGTGGTCAGGGGCCGAAGCCCCGCTGTGCGGCCCGTTATAGAAGAATGTGTATTCCGGATATTTCCGGGCAAGGTCGAGCATGTCCACGAAACACCTCCAGATAGACTGGGGGACATGACGGTCGCGGGCGATGACCAGATGCCCGGGAAATATGGGATAAGGATTGACCTGGATATTGTACCTGCGCCCTTTTCGCCCATCGAACTTGATTTCCGTCTGCTCGGGAGGCCTGGTGGCTGGGCAGAGGAAGCACGGTCGCGAGGCTATGACAGCCGGGGCGATGTCCGCCGTGGACGAGGCTAGACGCCCCGGGTTGCACTGCGCCAGCACCTCCAGCCCTCCGGCACGGATACTCTTGGTGCGCACGGATTTGAGGGCCCGGAAATTGGCTGCTGCAAGCGGCCACACCGACAGCTGGTCGGCAATGAATTTATTAATCTCACCCATCATTCAAAACATGGCTCCACAATTCAGGCCGGCCGCAGACGCGTCGTCTCCATCCATTCCGCCATCAGCTACAACAAGGCGTACAGAGCCTCCCCAAAGCGGTTGAACTCGCTCTCAAAATTGGGCGTGAGGATGTCCTTGCCCATAGCCTTGCGCAGTCCGGAGCGTGACCACCAGCGTCCCTCCTCGACCTCTTCGGCCGACGGATGCAGCTCAAAACTCCCCACGGCTTCCCAGATGTTGACAAGCTCTTTCTCAGTATCGGACTCAAACACGTATGTGTCAATGTATATCGGGTTGAAGTCATAGAGGCCGAGCTCTTCTTCAGCCTCCCGGTAGAGAGCCTCCGAAAGGCTCTCCCCGTAGGTCACATGCCCTCCTACGGCGGTGTCCCAGCGTCCCGGGAGAAGCCGCTTGCGCATCGAGCGTTTCTGCAGATACAGCATGCCGTCGCGGTTGATGATGTGGAGGTGGACGACAGGATGCAACGGCCCCGCCCCGCTATGGGCATACGAACGGCGGCAACGGCCTATGACCAGCCCGGAAGGCTCCACTACGGGCAGCATTTCCTCCATCCGTGAGTGTCTGCCGATGTCAGCAGCCTTGCGGGACGGTATCAGCGGAGCTATGGTCTGCTCGTAGATCAGTTCCATATCAGCGCCCTCTCTGCCGGAGTATATAGTATAGTGTCTACTGCCTGCGGAGCCACGCGTCCTGCCACCGCAAGCGCGGCAAGGCATACAGCCGCCGCGACAACGGCTATCGCGGCCAGCCTCAACGGGAGCGGCATCCTGCGGCGGCGCGGTTTGCGGGCATCCGCTGCCACCGCCACGTCCGCCGGTGTGTCCGCGCCATCTGCAGCCGTATCACTTGCCGTCTCGCCAAGCGGCTCTGCCGGAGGCTCCGCTCCGGAGTCCTGACGGCCTTGGGGGGCAACAATGGTCTCCATCCGGGCCACGGCCGCACTCACAGCCGCAGCGCTGTCCTCCCCGCTCCTGAACTTCAAGGAAAGCGGCTGCAGCCCAAATCCCGCCGGATATATGTCCAGAGTCTCTTCGGGGACAAAGAAGAAATGGTTTTCGCGTGTCGCCCTCAACCTCCCCAGTCCCGGGAACGTGACGGACTTGCGCGTGGTCAGCACCTCCCTCAAGCCGGACAGATACTCGGCCAATGTCCGCTCCGCGTCCGCCTGGCCTGTCCCACAGGCCTTGGCGTACATCTCGACCAGCGAACGGTCATCGCTCTCGCGCTGCCGGAATGACAGTCGCCTGTACGGCGGGTTGACCGTGTAGCCCCTGTCCGAAAAAGAAGCCGGCATCAGCTCCGCCACAAACACGCCAAGACCCGGCAAGGCGACCTCATCCCTTTCCAGAATGAGATCCCCGATCATCTGGGACAGCAAATCGATATTTATAGCGGCGGGCATGCCTGTTCACATTCCAAAATGCGCCGCAAGCGGGCCGGCAGCTTGCGCGGCCGATGCGACGGCAGTCGCGAAGATAGCCAAAAAAACGAGATTTTTTTTGAACGTTCGATATTTTGTTGTACATTTGTAATCCGATACGTCGGGAGGGCGTAACAACATTCCTCTTTAGCTCAGTTGGTTAGAGCACCTGACTGTTAATCAGGGGGTCCTAGGTTCAAGTCCTAGAAGGGGAGCAGAGGAGAGGCTGCGATTCGCAGTCTCTCTTGTTTTTTGCTCTTTCTGAAAGAGAGCCGGAGGCGTAGATATGTAGTTGTAATGCGCTTTCTTGCTGTCGAGGGTGCAGATGATGCCGAAGAGGGTGTCGTCCCGGTTGATGCGGAGCGATGCGGCTGCTGTGTTTTTGCCGAATTTTTGTAAATTGCGCCCGGAAGAACGGATATGCTCAGCGAAGAAGAATACAGTTTGCTCAAGGGCTTGAGAGCCCACGATGAGGATGCTTGGCGCACCTTGTTCCGCAAGCATTATGGTGTGCTGTGTGTCATAGCGGCAGGTTATGTCGGTGATGACTTCACTGCCGAGACGGTCGTGGGAGACGTGCTGTACGACCTCTTCCGCAAGGTCGATGCGGTCACTGTCAATGTCTCGCTGCGCGCCTACCTCGTGCAGTCCGTGCGCAACAGATGCCTGGACATGCTCAAGAAAAAGGGCGCTGTCCCGGCCGCTCCGGAGGAACTGTCCCGGCTGGCAGAGCAGATGGCGTCTGGGGAGCATCCGCTCGGGCAGCTTATGGAGAAGGAGCTGGAGTCGTCCGTCAGCAAGGCGATAGACGCCCTCCCGTCGCGCAGCCGCGAGGTGTTCAGGATGAGTCGTTTTGACGGGCTGGAGTATGGCGAGATAGCCCAAAAGTTGGGCATCAGTGTCAATACTGTCAAGTATCACATGAAGAAAGCTCTTGCCCTGTTGCGGACGAGTCTCGGGGAGTATTTTCCGCTCGCCCTGCTGATATTGCTGCTGCACAGCAGCTGAGCCGCAGACCCTGCTGCACAGTGTCCCGGGGGATTGCATCCCTGCTCCAACAAGTCACATAATCCGTGCAGAGGCGTGTGCGTCAAGCTTCAGGCCTTATCAGTTTGTATGTGCGCTCCAGAGGCTCGACAGGACCGGAGGACAGCAGCAGGACATCCGTCTCCGTCCCGCGCTCTTGCTCTTGCCCGTCCGGAGCCTCTTGCAGGAGTCCATCAGCTTCCATCACATTGACAAGCTGCCTGGCTACGGCGGGCGCGGGGTCTATAAACCTGACCTCCCGCCCGGGCGCGAGCTGCCTTGCCACCCTGCGCAGACTTCCTATGAGGAACGGGTAATGCGTGCAGCCGAGCACCACGGTGTCAGCGCCCTCTGCGAGCAGCGGCGCGAGGCTTTTCCCCACGACCTCATCGGTCTTCGGGCTGTCCAGTTCTCCGCGCTCAACCATCTCGACAAAGCCCTCCCCGGCATGTTCGACGATGCGCACATGGCTGTCATAACGCCCCCGGACATCGAGGTATTTGGATGAAGAGAGCGTCCCGGCCGTGGCGAGGACTCCGACCACCCCGCTGCGGGTGCCAAGAGCTGCCGGCTTGATGGCCGGCTCCATTCCCACGAAACGGATATGGCTCATACGCCCTCCGGTCAGAGCGGACACTTGGCCGTTGTCCTCCCCGTATTCGCTCCTGAGGACGGATATGGCGGCTGCCGTGGCGGTGTTGCATGCCACCACGATGACCTGCGCCCCGCGAAAGAGCAGCGTCCGTGTAATCTCCCGCGCCCTGCCGATAATGACCTGGCGGCTCTTCTCCCCGTAGGGACACCAGGCGTTGTCCGCGTAATAGACATACCTTTCCCGGGGGAGGACTTTGAGAATCTCCCGCAGGACGGACATGCCGCCCACTCCCGAGTCAAATATGCCTATGCACGCCATTTCATGCGCCAATTGCTGCGCACCGCTATTTCGCCGGAACGGCGGCAAGGACGGCTTTGAGGAACTCCCACACCTTGCCCACGCTTGGGATATAAGCGCGCTCGTCAGGGGAGTGCGGGCTCTTGAGGGTAGGGCCGATGGAGACCATGTCCCAGTGAGGGTATGCCCCAGACAGGATGCCGCATTCAAGCCCGGCATGTATCGCCATGACTTTCGGCTCCTGCCCGAACATCTTGGTGTAAGTGTCCCTCATCACGGCGAGTATCTCCGAGTCTGGATTGGGCGCCCATCCGCTGTATTCGCCGGTGAATGCCGTCGGGATGCCGGCCAGGGCGAACACGCTCTCAATCCTCGTGGCGAGCGCATGCTTCGCGCTGTCTACCGAGCTGCGCAGGAGGGTCTTGACAAAGAACGTCCCGTGCGCCACCTTGACCATGGCCATGTTGTTGGACGTCTCGACCATTCCGGGCATGGAGTCGCTCATCCTCTCCACCCCGTCGGGGCATGCGAGGATTGTCCTGACGTATGTGAGCGCAGTGTCGTGCGGCACACACTGGCTGCCGGCCTCTGCATCGGAGCAGGGGCGGAACTCCACTTCCAAGTCAGGGTCTGTGGCCGCGTATTCGGCCTTGATCTCCGCAGTCACCTCGTCCACGACAGCCTGTGCCTGACGGGCATCCCGTATGAAGAGAGTGGAGAAGCATTCTCTCGGGATGGCGTTGCGCAGTGTGCCGCCCTCCATTGCAGACAGTTCAGCGTCCGTCCTCGTGAGCAGCGCATGGATGAGGCGGGCCGCCAGCCTGTTGGCGTTGGCCCGGCACAGGATGATATCCATGCCGGAGTGCCCTCCCTGGCAGCCTTTGACATTCAGGGTCCAGCATTCCCACCCGGCGGGCGCGGGCTGCTCCTTGTATGCCGAATCTGCCGAAGAGTCGAGCCCGCCGGCGCAGCCGACATAGAACTCGCCCTCGGTCTCCGAGTCGAGGTTGATGAGAATGTCCCCATGGAGCACCCCGGGCTTGAGGGAGGCCGCCCCGGTCATGCCGGTCTCCTCGTCGTAGGTGATGAGCACCTCTATAGGGCCGTGCTTGACGCTCGGGTCTTGTATCGCGGAGAGGGCGAGAGCCACTCCCAGACCGTCGTCAGCTCCGAGAGTGGTGCCTTTGGCGCGTATCCAGTCGCCGTCCACGCGGGTCTCTATCGGGTCTGTCAGGAAGTCGTGCCTGACATCGGCGTTCTTCTGGGGGACCATGTCCATGTGCCCTTGGAGGATGACTCCTTTGCGGCCTTCGTATCCAGGAGTGGCGCCCACGCGCATGATGACATTGCCGGTGTCGTCCACAAATGTCTCTACCCCATGAGTTTTGCCCCAGTCCAGAAGCCAGGCGCGTATCTTTTCCTCGTGCTTGGAGGGACGGGGCTGCCGGGTGATGCCGTAGAAATTGTCCCAGACAATCTTCGGCTGCAGGTCTTTGATTGTTGCCATTATACAGTAGTCATTGTTTTAGTCGTTCTCTCTCGGATATGTCTTTTGCGGCAGACTGTCCTGCGGGGCCAGCCTGATGCCGCCGGGCCGGATTGTGCTGCTGCAACGCAGCACAGGAGGGCAGCGTCATTTGACGGGATAGTACTGCTCCGTCCCGAACTGGTATATGGGCATCCGGCTTTGGAGGAGCACATTCACCCCGTCAGTAATCTTGACGTTGCAGACGGCAGGGACGCGGTAGACGATGCAGTCCTTGGCCTTGTCCGGGGATGCTTGGCCGCTGACCTCTTGCGCGTCTATCTGCAGCAGGTAAGGCTTGCCCGTCACATTGTCCGCAGATACGACCCCGTCCTGGTCTGAGATGCGGAATGCGACACTCACCGGCTCACCCTTTTGGGGCACTATGTCAAGCCTCTGGACTTGCGTCTGACGCTCGCTGTACCCGAGGAACATGGTCATGTACTCTTTCTCGAGCTTGTCAAGCTCGGCGAGCACGGAGGCCATCGCTTCCCCGTTGTACGAGGCGTCGGTGTCGCCTGTGACAATCTGGATGCGCACCTTGCGGAGGCGGAATATCAGGTCGGCGGTCTCTGAGGCCTTTGCCTCAGCGGACTTCTCCACCACCATGCTCTGCTGCACCGACACTTTGGTATATGCGTCGTCCCGCTTGACATTCTGATACAGAGTGGCGGACTCGGAGGTGAGGTTGGAGCTGATCCCCTTGTCAGCAAAATCAGCGCTGGCCTTGGCGGTGAATCTCCAGACCCCGTCGTCCGAGAGGCTCCCGTCCCCGTCGGCGACAAGCCCCTGCGTGGTGAGCCTGAGCATGATGTCTTCAGCGCCCTTGCCCTTGGGGAGGGCGACAGTGTAACGTGCGCTCTGGTCAGCCTCCACGAGGGGTTTGAGACGTATGCTGGAGATTTGCCATGTCGTCTCGTCCTGCTGGCGGGCATCTACACCGAGATATTTGCGGGCGTATTTGGCGTAAGGCCCGGCAAAGAATGACTCCTTGACCGCCTCGACCTCCATGACAATGGAAGTCTGGGGGAGAGAGTAGCTGACGCTCTGGGCGCCCAGCCCTGTCGGCATTGCCAGCAGCAGGGCCGCTGCCGGTGCAATTAGTTTTCGCATGACTATTTCCATCTTTTGTGAGACCACAGATAGAGGGCGGGCTGCGCCTCCAAGTCCTCCTCCATCAGTCGGTAATTGGTGTGTATCATCTCATCCACAGGTATCTGGGAGGCATCTTCGGCTATGGGGATGAGGGTATATTCATAGTGCCCTGCCGAAGCACGGCGTATGCTCAGGTACACGAGACTGAACTTGTATTTGGCGGCTATCCTGTAGGTGGCTGTCATGGTGCTTGTGGGCTGGTGCATAAACTCCAGCTCCGCATAGGCCGCCCCCTTGTAGGGGTGCTGGTCGTTGATGCTGTACCATATGTGCCGTTCGCCGTGATGTCTCGCTATGGCGCGGATGAAGTCGGCGGACTCCACGAGCTGGCAGGCCTGGGAGCGGTCACGCGCCACTGCGGAGCGCATCTCTTTCATCAGCCTGTCCATGACCGGGTCGTGGAGGCGCTTGTACGCCGCGATCACATTTTTCTCGTCAAATGCCGGGGGAATGTCCCCGTAGTCAAACAGCCGCACCCCTCCCATCAGCTCCCAGTTGCCCATGTGCCCTGACACAAGCATCACCCCGGGAGTCTGCTCAAAGAGCCTGTTGAGGGTCTCCGGATTGGTGACGCGCACCATGTGCGAATCTGCAAACCGCCCGGGCCGCCTGTGGCATCCTGCCATCCAAACCGTCTCGGCGAATATCTCGCCCAAATGGATGTAGAACTCGTGCGCGAGCCGCTTGATGTCCCCGTATTTGCGGTCGGGGTAGCTTCTGGACAGGTTGATGAGGACCACATCCCTGCGGTAGTGCACGACATTCTCCGCCACCCGTGACAGCAGGCGTCCCAGCCTGTACAGGCTCCGCAGCGGCAGGGCTCCCAACGCCCTGATTGCAGCTTTCAACAGATAATATCTGACCTTGTCCATCGGAGACAAATATAACAAACATGCGCCAACTTCAAAAACCGCTCCGTTCCGCCGGCCGCAGCTCAATCTGCCGGACTCTCTTGTCAGCGTCTTTTGTGGTAATTCAGAACACGCAAGTCCAGCCGAACTTGCGGGCAAGGTCTTGCAACAGATTCCGGTCTCCGGCCGGGATTGTGACTGAGCAAGTCTCCCTGCCGTTTTCATGTCGCCCTATTTTTGCCTTGTCAATGTCATACTGGTTCTGCATGTTCATCCAGACTTTGGCGGGAATGCCGAGGGCCTTTTCCAATGCCAATGCGACACCGAGTGAGACTGGCCGTTTGCCGTTAATCGTCTCGCTGAGGACAGAAGGCTTGATGCCGGACTTCTCGGCGAGCTGCCTCTGTGTCATTTTGAGTTCCTTGAGTTCGGCACGTATCATCTCCCCTGGATGTGTAGCCTCAAAAGGAGTTAATTCTCTGTTATTGTCCATAATGCTTGGAAATTTCAAAAATCACTGCGTTCACGATGATGCCGTCCTTGTCAGGAGTGCCGTGGAAAAGCAATCTGTACTGGCGCGTTATCCACACAGCGTCAACTCCCTTGAGTCCCCCTTCTTTCTTCTCGTAATGAAGTGACCGTATCAGAAATAAGTCTTTTATGCGTCTGGCTGCTCTCAAAAAGTTGACGGTTTTGACATATCTCCTTATTACATCCTTTGGCAATTTGTTATACCGGTGGTCTTTCGTCGCCCCTGCTGTGTACAGTCCCTCCAACGCCTTATCCTCAAAACAGATGTTCATTCTCCCCTCCACCTCGCCACGAAGTTATGGCAAAAATAGTGTTATTTTGTGAATAATTCACTCTTTTGCGAATTAATTTGATAGAGATGGCGGCCGGCATCTCTCTGTCGCGGCCGCTGGGGCAAACATAGCCCGACCCGGCGACGCTTGAAAGCCCCCCAAAAAAGGTTTATGCTTTTCTTTGCGAAATTGACGTTTTTGCTGTCCGAAGTGTCTTGCTCGCTCATTGCGTCTTGCCATTCCATGTCACCCTGCTTGCGAAAAAAATCAAAAATTTCGCTACCCTCCGGCTCAAGTTGGTCGTCTTAAAGACGAACTGAAGCGCTGGACCGGTGCCTGATGAAATGGCGGGGAGATGGTTCAGCTTACATGCATTTTAAGGAAGTGACACGTAATGCCAACGGCGAGCGCCAACAATATTGACACCCTGATTCTGGACTGCCTGAATCATGAGATAGACAGCACACGCGCTGCCGTCTTGAGGGAATGGATATGCGCATCTCCAGACAATGCGGAGCGTTTCCTGCGCACCCGGGATCTCTGGCTTGCCTCGACAGCCCTCCCGCAAGCGTCGCGTTTCGACCCGGACAAGGCGTACTCAAAGATGATGCGCAGGGTGGACGCCCGCAAGCGTCGCCGCAGTATGTGGATATTCGGCTCTTCTTCCGCTATCGCAGCCGCGTTGCTGTGCTTTGTCACATTCGAAATGGGGGAGAGGCGTGCGGCTGTCACGCAGGAGACTGCCGCTGTCTATGCAGCCGCTTCCGGCTGCTCGTCCGTCACCCTCCCTGACGGGACGAATGTCGAACTCAACAAGGGGTCTGAGCTGCGCTTTTCAAGCTCTTTCGGGCGCAATGCCCGGCAGGTGCAGCTGACAGGGGAGGGATACTTCGATGTCACCCGCAACGAGAATGCCCCATTTGAGGTCCGCACAGCCAACATGGTGGTGACGGTGCTGGGCACCAAGTTCAACATTTCCGACTATCCTGACGACTTGGAGTCCTGCGTCACACTTATAGACGGGTCTCTGCTGGTCAGCAACGCCCAGTTGCCCGACAGGGCACTCAGCGTCGTGCCTAACCAGAAAGTGACGCTGGACAAGAGCAGCGGCTCCCTTGTGCGCAGCATAACCTCTGCCCGGCAGTCCGTGGAGTGGATGAACGGATACTTGTTCTTCGATGACAAGATGCTCGCGGACATCGCCCACAGCCTCGAACGCCGCTATGGGGTCAACGTGGTGTTCGCCTCCGAGAGAGTCGGGCGGCTGCGTTTCTATGGAGACTTCACCCATCCGGGCATGACCCTCGATGACATACTTGAGGCCCTGTCTGCCACAGGTGTCGTGCTTTGCACAAGACAGGGCAATCTCGTCACCATTGACGCTCCTCCAAGGGACGATTGACCATTCCCTGACCGCAGCGGTGCCACTTCAGAAATACCACGATATACACAAACCAACCAATCAACTTAATGTCAACACAACACTGACTATGAACCCAATTCTCAAAGCCGTCACGGCCGGTGTGGGGATGCTGTGCCTGTCCGCCGCGCTGCTGGCGCAGAGTTTCAGCCTCAGTCTCAAGGATGTCACTGTCAAGAAGGCCATGGCCGAGCTGCAGGGCAAGAGCGGATACACGTTCGTGTACTCTACGGATGACATAGATGCCGGCAAGATCGTGAGCGTCAATGCCACCAGCCTGCAGGACGCGGTGACCCAGATTCTCGCCGGGCAGGATGTCTCTTGGTCGTTGGAAGGCCAGACGATTGTACTGTCAAGCCGGCATCCTGCCAATCCTCCCATCAGGGACAACAGCCGCCAAGGTAGCGTAAGCGGCACAGTGCTCGACTCTGACGGCCAGCCTGTCATCGGTGTGGCGGTCAAGGTGCGGGATGCCCAGACCGCCGTCATGGCGGACATTGACGGCAGATACTCCATCGCTGCGGCCGAAGGCGCGGTGCTGGAGTTCCGCTGCCTCGGCTATCGCGACCTCGATGTGCGCGTAGGCAGGAGCTCGCGGCTGGACGTCACCATGCTGGAGGACATCAGCGTGCTGGACGAGGCTGTGGTCATGGGCTACGGCACTACCACGCGCAAGAACCTCACCACCGCCATCGCCACTGTCAAGACAGAGAACATATCCAAGGCGGCCAACAGCAACCTCAACAATCTGCTGCTCGGCAGGGCTGCCGGTCTGCAGGCCACCATCGACAGCCCCCAGCCTGGCGGCAGCATAGACATCTCCATCCGTGGCGGCGGCACTCCGGTGTATGTCGTGGATGGGGTGGTCATGCCGTCATCATCCCTTGAGGTGGGTGTCGGCAGCAGCATGCTTCCCACATCCAACTACCGGGCGGGGCTTGGAGGCATCAATCCCGCCGACATTGAGTCCATCGAGATACTCAAAGACGCTTCTGCGGCCATCTACGGCATTGACGCGGCCAACGGAGTGATCCTGATTACCACCAAGAAAGGCTCTGCCGGCAAGATCCATGTTGACTATGAGGGCAGTGTCTCCTTGCAGAAGAGCTACCCCTACCTCAAGATGGTCAGCGGCCCGGATATGCTGCGGCTGCTCAACGTGTTCAACAAGGAGAGCTACCTGCTGGAGGGAGGCTATTATCCTTACGGCAACACTACCTATGCCGGCGGCTGGACTCCTCTCTTCACGGATGACTACATCGACAGCGTCCCTGACACCGACTGGATGGATCTCGTGCTCAAGAACGGCTATATCACAAACCATAGTTTGTCTGTCAACGGAGGCAATGACAGGGTGAGCTGGCTGATGAGCGTCAACTATTACGACGAGACCTCCATCGTGCGCAACTCGGACATGCAGCGCATCATCCTGCGCACCAATGTCCAAGCCAAGATTACCGACTGGATGCGCCTGACCTCCATACTGAACGTCAACAACAACAGTTTCACTAACTCCACAGTCGGCGCGGATCAGGGCAACGGGCAGAACAAGAGGGCTGGTGTGCTCTACGATGCTACAGTGTACCCCACATACCTGCCAGTAAAGGACGAGGATGGCAATTATACCATTTTCAATCAGACTCCTAACCCCTTGCAGGTGGAGAGTATCGATGACAAGACCAAGCAGTCCGGGGTGTATGCCAATTTTGCCCTCGATGTAGACATAGTCAAGGGCTGGCTCAGCACCAAGGGCATATACGGGGTCAACAGGGAGAATACCAAGAGGGACGCTTACATACCGGAGGGGGTCTATTATGCCCTCAGGACAGACTCGCGGGGAGTGTACGGCTGGGCGGACCGCTCCAACCAGACTCTGGAGGGCACGGTGACGTTCCAGCACAGTTTCTGGGACAAGGCGCTCGATGTCAGCGCGGTTGCCGGGATGGGCGTGTATTTCAACGATGGCGAGAGCCTTAATGTCACATACGAGAACGCGAATGACCACATCCGGGCCACCAACCTTGCTTCCGCTGACGGCCCGTTCTATCACGAATCCGGCAAGTCCAAGAACGAGAAGCGCTCCCAGTTCGCCCGTGTCACCTTCAACGGGCTGGACAGGTACATCCTTTCCGCCACCATCCGCAGGGACGGGACAGACAAGTTTTTTGAGGACAAGAAGTACGCATGGTTCCCGAGCGTGTCGGCAGCATGGAAGATAGCCGATGAGCCTTGGCTCAAGGATGCGGGCTGGCTCAACATGCTCAAGCTCCGCGCCAGTATCGGCACTACCGGCAGTGACAACTTGGGGACTACCCTGTACGGGGTGATAAAGAATTCCAAGCAGTATGTCACGTTTGATTCCAATTCCACGGTCTATGTGCCGTATGCCAAGGACGGAATCAATTACACGGATGTCACCTGGCAGAAGACGGTGATGAAGAATGTCGGTGTGGACTTTTCCCTATTCAGGGACAAACTGTGGGGGTCGGCGGACGTGTTCCGCAACGACATCACCCATCTGCTTGGCACGGACTTCACTGACCTGCTTGACTTCAACACCAAGCGTCCTGTCAACTATGGGCACTACTATCGTGCCGGGTTTGAGTTTGAGCTCAACTCCCAGATAGTCAAGACGCGCGACACGGAGCTCAATCTCAACGGCACTCTCTCGCGCTACAATGCCGTCTGGGTGAGCCGCCAGGACAACTATGCCTACAAGGCGTACCAGAAGCGTCACAACGAGCCGGTCAACGCTAACTACTATTACAAGTGGGACGGGCTGGTCAATACGGACAAGACCAATATCCCTGACTCACAGCGGGCTCTCGGCAAGTACGCCTGCATGCCTGGATTCCCCATTATCAAGGACAAGAACGGGGACGGGGAGATTACGGTGGACGATGCCTACATGGACAATAATGTGCCGGACTTCTATTTCGGGCTCGGCGCCAGCCTCTCGTGGAGGAACTGGGACTTCGCGGTCTCCACATACGGTCAGGTCGGAGTGGAGAAGACCAATGTCGCAATCAGCAGGTCAGCGTCAACAGGCAATCTGCTTAACGGCTTGACAGCAACATCATTCGGCAAATATGCCTATCAGGTCTATAACTCCCAGACCGCACAGGACGGGAAATATCCCGGCATCGCGTTCACCAAGACCGTGACCCTGCCGGCGGGGCTTGGAGTCAATTACACCAGGCAGGACGCGTCATTCCTCAGGGTGCGCAACATCACTCTCGGCTATACCTTTGGCTCCAAGTCGCTGCGCTCACTGTCCAAGGTGGTCAAGAGCCTGAGGGTGTATGCCGACCTCCAGAACCCGGTCACATTCACCAAGTTCACCGTCTACGACCCGGAGATCTCCATATCACGCAACCACCTGACTGGCGGGCAGTATCCGATAAGTCGTGTGTACTCGGCGGGTGTCAAACTCAACTTCCAGACGAAATGAAGCAAGTGTACATCAATTTGTTTGACAGTATGAAACGAATAAAAGAAATAATTGCCGTCTCCGTTCTGGCTGTCACCCTCTGCGGATGTGAGGGCAATTTCGATCCCTATATCTATGGTTCTCTCATACAAGGTTCTTATCCATCTGCTGAAAGTGAATATGAATCCTTTATGATGGAGATGTATGTGCCGTACCAGATGCAGTGGACCTACGAGTTCTGCGCCTCCGGATCATCCAGTTTTGTGCAGATGTTCGGCAATTATATCCAGACTGGCGGCGAGCTGCGCATGTTTGATACCACCAGCGATATTCAAGGGCTTAATGCAAGCGGGACAGATTGGTATAATTTCCCCAGAGGCATCTTCACGAGATGTCATCTGTATACGACGGCAGTTTGCAAGGCTGCAAACAATCACAACCAATGGCAGAAAGTCTCTGGAGTCACCCGTATGACTGATATACTGAAGACCTTGGATGAGGCGGATGAGTCCATTTTCTCGGAGGGCAAGAAAGCCGCGCTTGTCGGGGAGGCCCATCTGCTCAGGGGGATAATGATCAACTACCTGCTCAACCTATACGGTCCTGTGCCGATGATTGTCTCCTACGACGATTTGGAAAACCGTGACACTTACAAGCAGACAGTGAGGCCCAGTCTTGACGAGATGTGCCAGTGGGCCTATGATGACTATGAGGCCGCGCTTCAGGCCATCCCCGAGACGCAGAGCGAGAAAGGCCGTTACAACCGCGACTACGCCCGCTACCTGATGATGCGCCTCTGCCTCAACGAGGGCTACCACATGTCCGGCTGGTATGACAAGGCCGTCGAGATGTACGAGGAACTTGCCGCCAAGAACAAGTATTCCCTCTGCCCCGACTACAAGTCCATATTCAGCTACTACAACAAATGGAACAGCGAGATCATCATGGCGGTGTCCTGCTCCGCAGACGGCACTGGCCAGGCGCAGGGCGGCAATATCAATCCGATCGCCTATTATTCCAGGCCTTCAGACCTCAAGGCGGATGAGACATTCCCTGGAGGTGGCGGCTGGGGCCAGTCCATCAATGTTGCCCCGTGGTTCTACAACAGCTTTGATTCCAATGACCAGCGCCGCGAATGCATAGTCACTTCCTATACCCGCACCAGCGGGCAGGTGGTGACCTCCGCCAACCTCGGTTCGATATGGTACGGCTATCTGCTCAACAAATGGCCTGACGAGACCGAGACGACTTATCAGGGACATGACTATATCCTGGCCCGCTGGGCGGACGTGCTGCTGATGTACGCGGAGGTACTGACCCGCAGGGACAATGCCGTCAGCTCCCAAGCCGTCGCGGCGGTCAACCAGGTGCGCGCCCGCGCGGGGATATCCGCCCTTTCCTCGTCCGCGACTTCGAGTGTGGACAATTTTCTCGACGCCATTCTGACGGAGCGGGGGCATGAGCTGTACTTCGAGGGCTGCCGCAAGATAGACCTCATCCGCTACAACCGCTACGCCACGCAGATGTATGCGACCAAGAGCGTCATCCCCACTCACCAGTATATGCCTCTGCCGGACTACGTGGTCAATCAGGCTGCCGAGGCGGGATATGACCTCGCGCAGGAGTACAGCCGTCCGGAGTGGGAACAGGATTTGGCAAACGCACAATAATACAACATAGACCATGATGAAAAAACATTTCATATTCCTTATAACGCTGATACTTTGCTTGTGCGGGTGCAATGAGCAGGAATTAGTCCCGACACAGGCCTCGCAGCCTGTGCCAGCCAAGGCGGAGGGTGAGGGCGGCTACTTGTGGCTCTTTATGACCAATGCCCGCTACAGGAAGATGTTCTATGCCATATCCCGTGACTGCCATGACTGGACAACCCTCAATCTCGGCAGAGTCGTCAACAGCGAGTTCAGCGGCCATCACACCTATACCAAGGGGCGCGACGGCGCGTGGTACGGGATTGGTGTTGAAAAAGTAAACTCTGACAACTTGGTGTCCCTTTGGCGTACAGAGGATTTTATCAACTGGACGATCAGCTATTTCCCGGTCTCCGTGCTGGATCCTGACGGCTGGGACACTCCGCGTCCGGCCCTCTGCGCTCCCAAGCCATACTATGACGCGGACAGCGACCAGTACATCATCACATGGCATCCGGGGCATCCCTATTCGGACATCCCGTCGCGGCGTACATTTTATGTGCTCACCAGCGATTTTGTCACTTTTACGGAGCCGAAGCTCCTGTTTGACTGGTCCGAGGACTATGCGGATCTGGCGATGATAGACACGTTTATCCGCAAGATGGGTGACAAGTACTACGCCATCACCAAGATAGAGTCCACGCGCGAGGCGTCTCCCACGCTCGGCAAGACCATAGTGTGGTGCGAGTCGGACAATCTTACAGGCCCCTGGACTGACCCGGTGCGTATCACCCCGCTGGATAAGCAGCGTGAAGCCCCGATTCTCGTGGACGCCCCTGACGGCAGTCTCTACCTGTTCGCCGAGAGCTTCGCGGAGTCTCCATACGCATACGACATGTTTGCGGCTCCCGCGATGACAGGCCCTTGGGTTGAGCATTCTTTCAAGGGACCCAATGTCGAGGACGGTACCACACGCCCGGGCGCACGCCACGGATGGATTGTCCCGGTGAGCGAATCAGTGTATCAGGGGCTGATTGACAAGTACCTGTATGAGAAGATGGACATCTTCGCGTCCATGTCAATCGCGGGGGTAAGCGGGGTTGACGGCTCTAGTCTCTGGGCATCAGGCAGCAGTGATTTGCGCATGCTGGAGATTATGGACAAGTCGTCCGTCTCCAACAACCTGACAGCGGAGGCTTCTTCCGTCTCGGACGGCGGCGCCAAGGCGGCATTCTCCTTTACGGCCAACCGCAAGGTCGTCCCGGCATCCCGGTATGACTACTGGTTCTGCACCCCGTCTTCCGCAGTGTCATCAGTGAATGAGGAGGACGGCAGAATATACATATCTTTCCCTGCCGCCCAGACTCCGCTTGCGTCGGGCATCGACCCGTCATCAACGGTCAAGCTGGTTTCCGATTTGGGCAACACTGAAGCCAAGAGCAGCTTTGACAAGACATTGCGTCACCTGAGCGCATATACGACGATGAGTTTTACGGGATTGCCTGTTGAGGCCACAAGCGTGAGCATAGGGGTAAACGGCAAGAGCATTGCCGGCAGGTTCTCATATCCTTTTGATTCCGACTCCGGTCTGCAGGCGAGCACTGACGCGCTGGGGACAATTTCACTTGACCTCTCCAACATCAGTGTCGGCAGCAGTTTTGATGTGACTTACGCGACAGCCCCGTTCAGTGTCAGCGCGGGAGACATCATGCACCTTTCCTTTACGACGAGCGAGTACTCATGGGTCATGGACTATGTGTTCCCGTTCGCGATTGACTTCACCTCCGGCAGTCTGCATACGCTGACGGTTGATGCCTCCACGCTGAGCCGCGAGGAGATTGCCGTCAACGGGGTGGCGCTTATGGACGAGGATCTTGAGTCCGGCCGGTACACGGATGCCGGTTACTTGACCTCTGGCAAGCTGTCTCTCACGCAGGGGCAGACTGTGACCATCACCGGCATCGCTGACATAGACAATCTCGTGCCGAAAGAATGGCTGGAGCCTACCGGAGCGAGAGGAGTGTACAGGTTCCGCGCCGTAGACGGGGACTATGTGCTCTTCTTCAATCCTGACACACGCCTGATGGTCATGGAGATATACGACAGGACGATGAGGTATCCGGATGCTTTGTGGCAGTGCGGCAAGTATTTCGCCCATGCCCAGTACATCTATTTGAATGGCGGCATCCCGTATCCCACAGCCAACAGAATGGCCTTTGTCGACGACTCGAGGGTGTTCTTCAATGATCCGGCATACTATATATGCATGGCGAAGACATCTGAATATGACTCTGACAATGACGGCGCTGTGGACGCTTATGTGTTCGAGTCCTATTTCAGTTGTCTGTCAACTGCCACGTGGATGGCGCGCTTCAGACTGTATTACAATGTCAGCATTACTCATATAGACATGCTTGGCTACTCTCTTACAGTGGACGACGGCAAGGCCGGGTTCAATGACAGCAAGAATCCTACTCAAAACAATGATGCCGCACTGCGCGGGACAGGTACTAACTCTGAGAGGGTCTATCACCTTGTCCTCGACACCGGCACCAAGACCATAACATTGGCATTAGCCAACTGATAATATTAATAACACAACAAAATGGAACGAAAAACAACCTATCAGTCGCCTCTGATGACATGCATTGAGGCACTGCCGCAGAACGAGATAGTCTGCGAGTCTCCTGTGGCCGGAGAAATCAACGATCTCGACTATGTAGAATATGACACATTGTAATAGCGG
>CAZKVW010000019.1:7919-32491 GCA_964556285.1 uncultured Muribaculaceae bacterium | reverse complement strand
AAGACAGATACCTTGTCGGCATTCCTTTCTCCCAATCCATAACATTGCAATACAGACCGTTATGTCTCTTCATGTCGTTGTTTTCACAACCGGGGCAACGAACTTTCTTACAGCCTCCACCGTCAAACAGAAACCCTGTCTGCTCCATATCATGGCAACTGTCGGGGACAACCCCTTTCAACCCGTCCATTTGCCATAGATTCCATGAGATGATTATGGCTATTGTCTCGAGGTGCGCAAGTGATGGAGCCGCCGAGAATTTGTCGGCATAGAAATCGATAAATGTCTGGAGCAGATTCTCTCTTGCAAGCAGCAGGTTGTCACCCTGCCACTCGTAACCATAAGTGTTCTGGTATGCGATGATGGCCCACTCCATCCATTCTTCCGGCGAAACCGTATTTTCCCCGACTACCCTAAGCTTGCGATCCAGCAGTCCTATCCGTTGCCGTACAGGAAGATAGTCCCCGGTGGTCGTGTCATATCTACTGACAAGATACGGAGCTTCACCGCACGTAATTTCAAGCACGGTGGTTTTTATGTAGGACTTCCAAGTCTTGCCCTTGGGGAATGCAACCTTGTCTGTAGAGGTAATCCATTTATGGACTCCGCTTTGTGCAGCCTCCTCATTGAACACGTTGTCTCTCCCGAACCATGCCGCGTCCACACGATTGTTCTGCACATTGCAAATCCACGAGGGAGTGAACACCTCCGCTCTTTCTCTCACACGAGACTGCCTGACTTCTTTTCTTTTGAGCACCCTTGGCATAATAAGGCACTCGTTGTCTCCGGTGATTTTCTCCCGAGTAATCTCGTCCTTATAACCATAACCCAGCCCTTTGGACGAATAATCGTCAGTGGCCCAGAAAATATTTTTGCCTGTAGTGCGGTCGGACAGGAGAATGTCCAACAAATCAGGCGAGACCGACATTATCTCACTTTCCCTGACATCTGCATCATCTTTTCGTATGCCATTAAATCCGCCCATCGAAAAAACTCCTCAACCACAAATTTAGCGAATTTAATCAGAATACGTCTCGTCTCTACGGACGGGCATAACTGCGCTTAAAGGTCTTTTGCAAAACAGCTTCCTAATCTGGCTCACGCAATTTGCCTGCTGCACACAACAGCGGCAAGGGTATCTCCGGACAGCCTTCAGCGGGAGCGGCCGTAGCGGCGGATGAGGTCGCCGACCTTGGCCAGGAACCCGCCCTCAAGAGGAAGCCTCTCCAAGTCCAGGTGGATGCGGAAACGCCAATGGTTGTCCGGGTCTGCGGGCTGGTTGATGCGCTCGGACTGGAAATCAGGCCTGCGCAGCCTCCCGTCCAAGGACAGCCAGTCCTGCAAAGGAAATATCGCCAGCATGGACGCGCTGTCCAGATGCTCACAAATGATGCGCTCGCATTCTTCCGGAGTCCGGTCACCCGGCGACTGCATCCGCAGGGTCTCCATGTCGTGGCTGGAAGTCGCGCAGACGCTGAGGTAAGGCCATGGGCGATGCTTGTCCACGTTCGCCATCTCCAGCGAGAGTATCTTCTCGTGATCCATCACCTCCGGCACACAGTCCGGCACCATGCCCAAGTCCTCCCCGCAGGCCAGCATCCCGGTGGCGGAGAGCAGCTCCGGGAGCTTCTTCTCGGCGTTGCGCTTCCAGAAGTCGTTGTGCCTGTGATAGAAGAAGTCGTTGTACAGAGCCTCGTAGCGTTCGCGCTGCCACCATTCCAGAGCATCCTTGCCAGTGGGGGTAATCATCGGCTGCCAGCAATCCTTGTGACGCGGGTCGGGGAGGAAAAGCCCCTCCGTGGGCAACTGCATGCGGGACAGTTCCTCGGAGGTATAAGGGAGCGCGGGGTTAAAATGCCCGCCGAGCCCGCTCTTGCATTCGACAGGAATCTCCCAGATGCGGAAAAATCCGAGGATATGGTCTATGCGGAATGCGGAGAAATACTGGGACATCTTGCGCAGACGGGCTTTCCACCATGCGTAGTCATCCTCCGCCATGGCGTCCCAGTTATAGGTCGGGAATCCCCAGTTCTGCCCCTCGCTGGAGAAGAAGTCCGGCGGAGCTCCGGCGTTGGAGTCCAGGTTGAACAGCTCCGGATGCCAATAGGCTTCCGCGCTGTCCCGGCTCACTCCGATAGGCAGGTCGCCCTTGAAATAGACCCCTTTGCTGTGCGCGTACGCCACCTCCTCGGAGAACTGCTTGTCCAGATGGTACTGCACCCAGCGCCAGAAGTCCGCGCTGTCGCCGTCGCGGCGGGAGCAGAATTCGGCATATTCGTCCAGCCACAACGCGTTGTCGCGGCAGAATCGCTTGTATTCGCGGGTACTGAGGTCTGCGGCGCCGCTTGCCTTGAAAGCCTTGCGCAGCAGAGCCATCTTCTCTTTGAAGACTCTCGGGTAGTCCAGCTCCACAAGGTCATTGAGTTCCTGCTTGGTGCGGCGGTAAGAGGGGGTCTCCTTGACCCCGACATCGGGCAGGTGGATGTACAGCGGATGCAGGGCGAATGAAGAAATGGGGCTGTAGGGGTAGGAGTCGCCCCATTCGCCCTTGCGGGTGGTGTCGTTGACCGGGAGCAGCTGGATGACGCTCTGCCCGGTCGCGGAGGCCCAGTCAACGAGCGGACGCAGGTCGCGGAACTCCCCGATGCCGAAGTCGCCCTCGGTGCGCAGCGAGAATACCGGGATGACTGTCCCTGCCCCCTTGTACCCCGGACGGTCAAATATCCCGGCAGAATGCTTGCGGGGGAACGGGCATCCCTGGATAGGGCAGTCAATCCACGCGTCCTGGACGATGACGCCGGCATTGGCGGACGCTTGTCCGGCTGATGTCCCGATGCGGAATGCCGGCTGCTGTCCGGCGGACGCATCGGCGGTAGGCACTCCATGCAGCTGTCCGCCATCGAATCCCGTCTGCCCGCCGGAAGCGTCAGAGGCAGCCCCTCCCGATGCAGAGGCCGTGGTCAGACTGTCAACGCTGCGGTGGTGATGATCCCATTCCGTGCGCCAGATCAGGCCGTCGCGCATCACCACATAGCTGTAGTCGGCGAGGTCAGCCTTGGCGCATCGCGGGAGCGTCACGCTCCAGACACCGCCATCGCCCCAGCTCATAGGGTATTTGACATCGCGGGCCACGAGACAAAGGCTCTCGCCCCACACGGTGTTGTATTGGATCTTGAATGTCACTTGCATATCTTCTGTGTCGTTTTTTCTTAGATTCGCTTTTCCACTATCAGCGGCTGGTGCGGGCCGACCGTCACTCCTCGGGAGAAGTCCACCTCCTCGCCTGTAATCACATTCACCCACGCAGCCGCCACGTAGGCCCCATCGCATCTTCCAGTGCCTGTCATCTCGGCGTAATCCTCCCATGGCACCCTCCTCTCCTCGGGGCTGTTGTTGATGTACACCATCACCGTCTGCTCCCCGTCACTCCGGAAGAACGCATACGTGTTGTCCCTGCGGAAATAGTGCTTCATCGTCCCTCCATGCACAGCCGTTGCGGATTTGCGCCAGCGGAAAAGCCTCCTGCAATAGTCGTGCATCTCCCGCGCCTCGGGGTCATTTTCCCATCCCAAAGGGAAATCTATGCGCAGCCCGCCATGCCCCTGGCTGCGGTCGGCCGACACCGCCATCAGCTCATCCGCCGAGAATATCTGCGGAATGCCGCGCAGGGTCGCCATCAGTGCCATGGCAATCTTCTGTCTGCCGGGGTCGCGCCCGAGAATGTCCGCAATGCGGTCAGTGTCATGGTTGCCGGGGAATATCAGCAGCTTGTCGGCATCGTGATAGTAGAAGTCATCTGCCACCGCGTCATATATCTGCGTCATGCCTCCGTCCCAGCCCGGCTCGTCCGCCGGAAGCCCCTTGCAGAGAGCCGAGTACAGGGGGAAATTCATCACCGACGGGAGATTGGAGTTAAACCCGTCCTTGTTGGGGTTGTCAGCCTGCCAATATGCCACCTGCGGCACATTATAGCTCCACACCTCGCCGACGATGTTAATCTTGGGATATTCGGCCCGCACGGCCTTGCACCACTGGCTCATCGGCTGTTTCTCATTGTAGGGGTAGGTATCCACCCTCAACCCGTCCAAGTCAGCCCACTCTATCCACCACACCGCCCACTGCTTGAAATACTGGAGCAGGAAAGGGTTGTCCAGATCCATGTCCACCATCGAAGGCGCGAACCAGCCTCCCACCATATTGGCCTTGTCCGCCTCTGCGGCATATGGGTCGTTCTGCATGGAGAAGACGCAGTTGCTGTGGGTGTACTGGGGCCACTGGTGCACCCAGTCGTGGAACGGCAAATCCTTGTACCACCAATGACGGATGCCGCAATGGTTGGTCACCACGTCCATGATGACCTTGATGCCGTGACGGTGGGCCTCCTCCACAAACTGCTTGTACAGGGCGTTGCCGCCGAACCGGGCGTCCACCTTGTAATAGTCCGAGCACGCATAGCCATGATAAGAGCCCCGAGGCTCGTTGTCCTCGAGCAGAGGGGTGCACCAGACGGCGGTCACCCCGAGATCCTCCAGATAGTCCAGCTGGCTGATGACGCCCTCGAGGTCTCCCCCATGACGGCCCCAGAGGGTCTCAGGACGCGCCTTGTCCGCGAGGCCAGGCACATTGTCATTGTCCGGGTTGCCGTTGACAAAACGGTCAGGCATGAGCAGGTACACAAGGTCGGCCGTCGTGAAACTCTCCCTCTGTGCAGACTCCGCCCGGCGGCTGTCTATGCGGTACTCCAGCTTGCAGCGTTCCGACCCGCGTGACAGCACGATATAGTATGTGCCGCTCTTCGCCCTGCGGGAAATGCTGATGTCCACAAATATGTAGTTGGGACTCTCCGCCCTGTGGATGCCGGTCACCTTGACGCCGCGCCCGCCGACGATGGAGACATCGCACGAGCCAGCATTGTCGCCGTGTATCATCAGCTGGAGAGGAGTCTCCATCCCGACCCACCAGCTCGGCGGCTCCACATGCGTCACCTGGGCGGATGTCGCATCCGGGATGTTGTCCAGAGCCATACGCTTGACCTGCTCTGCCGTTGCGCCGACCGCGTCCCGTCCACCTTGCGCCGCCTCCGGGCCGACACCTGTCCGAGTCCCGCATGCCGTCACGGCCAGCGCCGTCAAAGCGGCCAGCAGCCACAAATTGTGTCCAAATGATTTCATATCCTCAATCGGATGACCCGTCTCATTCGACAGTGATGGTGTACTCCCAAGGGGCCTTGAGCTGAGCGGAGACCGTCACCTTATTGCTGCCTCTGGCGCGGGTGAACACCAATGTGCTGTCATCATCCGACACCACGGCGAACTCCCCAGCCTCCGGGCCCCAGTGGAGCGCAGGATTGTCATGATAGAGCTTGTTCATCTCCCGGTAGAATGCCGTATATTCATTGGGAGTCCAGTCAGGAGTCCTGTCTTTCTCAAAGAACGCGAAACGCTTGTCCCAGCCGACTTCCTGCCCGGTATAGATGAGAGGCTGACTCTTGGGGAGGGTGTAGCACAGCACGGCCATGACCTTCCACGCGTCGCCGAGACGCTCAAACTCCGTCCCTGCCCAGCTGTTCTCATCATGGTTGGAGGTGAATGACAGCATTCCCGTCGATGCCGGGAATTCGGTCTCCTGCGCGTCTATGACCGCTTCAAGCTCTTTCACTCCGGCACGGCCCTTGGCTATCTCGCCAAAAATGTGGTGCAGCCGCCAGGCGTATGCAGCCTCAAACTGGGCCTCAGTGTGCAGCTCCGGCTTCTCGGCCTCGGCCAGCAGGTAAATGTCGGGGTTGATTGCCTGCAGCTGGGGCAAGATATGCGCCCAATACTCCGTGGGCACACTCCATGCGGCATCGCAGCGGTAGCCGTCCACGCCCTTGGCTATCCAGAACTTGAGCGCGTCATCCATGGCCGCCCGCATGTCAGCGCAGCCGTAGTTGAGCTTGGCTATGTCTGTCCAGTCGTATTCTACAATAGTATGCCCGAGCGAATCCCGCACATACCAGTCATAATGGTCTGGGGTGTTCCACACCGCGTCGGGAGAGGTATGGTTGCACACCATGTCCATGATTACCCGCAGCCCGAGCTTGTGGGCGGCGGCGAGGAAATTGTCAAAGTCCTCCATCGTGCCGAATTCCGGGTTGACGGCCTTGTAGTCGCGCGGGGCATAGTAAGACCCCAGAACACCCTTTCTCCCCTCCACCCCGATGGGATGAATGGGCATGAGCCAGACTATATCGACTCCAAGGTCTTTCAGGCGCGGCAGCTGGGCCTGCGCCGCCGCCAGGGTCCCCTCGGGGGTGTATTGGCGCACATTCATCTCATAGACGACAGAGGCTGTCTTGTCCGCAGGCCCCGCGGCGGTGCAGGCCGCAGCTGCCGCAGCCACGAGAGCCAGGGCAATAGCGATTGGTAATGCTTTCATTGGTTACAGTATTTGTTGATTGTTTCGGCCTTGACCTTGAAGAAATTGTTGCTCCCAGTGTCAGTCAGCCTGTACTCGGAATGGTTGCTCCACGAGGCGGGACGGTCGCGCACCATCTCGTCCTCCCCGGTGTCATTGGCCGTCATCCCGGAGATGGAGTTCTGCCACTTCTGGATGCGGCTGACGCTGGCGTCACAGTCCAGCAGCCCCGCCGCCGGATCGACAAGCTCCAGCAGGCTCCGCCTGTACGACTCGCGCCAGCTGTCATTGTCCAGCAGCTTGGCAATGAGAGGGTTGGAGCTGCTGTCTCCCCAGTTGAACGGGTCCTGCCGCCCGGAATCTGATATCTTGACGCAGTTGCTCGAAGTGCCGAGGGTGTTGTCATAGTCGAACGGGATAAACCAGAACTTGTAGTTGTACCTGTTCCGGGAGCTGAAATAGATGTAGAAGTTGTTCTTGTTGTTCCAGTAGTCATCCCACATGCCAGTGGCGACATTGACAGCGTAAGTCCTCAACAGATGGTCAACGTCACAGACCTGCGATATCCAGGAGCTGAAATCATCCCCGCGTGTCCCTTTTACCTTGGAGATGAACCCTTTGAGCTGTGCCTCAGCCGCAGCATAGTTGTCCGTGCCGGTCTTGAGCTCGTAGACGTACTCCTTGCCGTCATCCAGATCCGGCCCGAACGACACCGAGGTGGAGGCAAGGCTCGCGCCGTAACGGCATTTCCACAGGAATCCCTCGCTGGAGCCAAACTCGCCCCTGCGAGCCTTGAGGAACTCGTCATCCACCGGCTCTATCATGCAGTAAATGCCGAAATACGCCTCCCGCGCATCCCCCTCCACACGGATATACAGCTTGCAATAAGCGGCGCGGGACGCGCTCCACACCCCCGCACGGCGAAACAGGTCGTAACAGTACAGCTCCCGCACATAGGAGGGGTCGTCCTTGCACCATTTGAGAATGATTTTGCGGGCGCCGTGCACCGTGTGCGCGTCATCCTTGACATATTTGCGGAAGTTGACCTGGAAATGGCAATGGTGCCAGTCAGTCGTCCCGGACGAGGAATGCATCTTGCCGTCCGACCCCTCCGGACGGCGGCGTGAGGTGTTGCCCCTGAGCCTCAAGCCAGCTTGAGTCACCGTCGTGACATCCGAACCTTTGCGGTACATCACATCGCAGCTCACCTGCTCCTTGGTGTTGTGGTCTTGGTCATAAGCCGCCAGCAGGGCGTTCCATTGGTCAAGAGGCACTGTGATATGTATCTCCGGGATGATGCTGCCGCCATAGATGTAGTCCAGGCCGGTGTCCTTGTCCGCAGAGGAGTATCTGTCCTGAGAGTCCTCCCCGCCGCTTATCACAGGCAAAGGATCCTTGGCACATGACAGCGCAAGGGCCAAAGCCGCTGTGCACAGCAGCGCGGACAAGAGTCTATGGGCGATGCGGGGGCTCATGGGCGCATCAGCGGATCCGGAATACCACGGAGGACAATCCGCCTATATCCAGCGAGTAGCTGCCGGCCGCGCCATGCACTGTGGCCGTGCCCAACACCCCTACAGGCTCCGAGAGGTCATCCCCGGCGAACGGAAGCGTCTTGGAATCCGCCGCGAAATTGTGCACGACCAGCATCCGCCCGTCCACGCTGTCCATGTACCAGCAAGCAATGGAAGAGTCCGACGTATTGGTGTTGTTGTAAGTCCCGTGTGCGCTCATCACGCCCTGCGCCAGCGCAGGATACTGGTTGCGCAGCGCGGCCAGATACCGGTAAGTGGAGAGCATTGACGTGCTGTCAGCGGACTGCGCCTCCACAGACATGGATGAGGTGAGCATAGATCTGTCCACCTTGCCGCTGACTCCCCCGGAAGCGAGTGAGCTGCCGTCGGCATTCCAGAGCATTGGAGCGCGGACGTACTCGTCGCCATTGTCCTTGGTTCCCCAGTAACCGAGCTCCTCGCCCTGATAGATGTACGGCGACCCGGCCGAAGTCATCAGCACTGATGCCGCCATCCTCTCCCGGCCGATGTTGCGTCCCAATGTGCTTGCCGTCCGGTCCTCATCATGGTTGGACAGCTTGGTGGCGGCGATGCAGCCGCTCCTCACCGCCTCGTACATCTGCCTGTAGCCGAGGATGTCATTAGCAAAATAGCACCCGGTCGCATTGTTGAGCGCCCATTGCAGCCTGTACCAGAAACTGAACTCAAACATGGCCGGAAGCCCGCGATAGTACGGGGACACATCAGCCGCCTCGGACAGGTTCTCGCCGACCATATAGAAGTCTCCGCTGCCCCCGGCTGCCTTATATGTGGCATTGCAGCGGTCATAGAACGTCTTGAGGAATGTCGGATTCTCGGAGCTGGAAGGGTTGTGGTAGATGTGCTTGACAGCATCCAGCCTCATCCCGTCCACCCCGAGGCTTATCCACTTGTCTGCCGCGTCCGCGACCGCCTTGAACGCCCCTGAAGACGCGCAACTCGACGCAGCCCCATAGTTGAGGTCAGCGAATGCGGAGGTGCTGAATGCCGAATGATACCATACCGCCTCCATGCCCGGGAGCAGGATGTCCTGCCCGTCAGAGTTGGTCAGCTGCAGCTCCTCTCCCCATGAGAGCTGGTTGCGCCCCGAGACAGCCCCGTATTTGTAGCTCCCCCACTGCGTGGTGCTGGTGCGCACCAGTACGCCCCATGAGCTGTCTATATCCAGAGAGAGCGTCAGGGTCGAGGAGTCCTGCCTGTAGAACTGCGCAGTGTTGCCGTTCCCATAATACAGCCAGACTCCCGAAGACGCGGAACCGCTGTTGGCTACATCGGACACCTGCTCCGCCTTGATGGTCTTGGGGATGCCGTTGTCGGCAGTGATGGTGAAACGGATGCGCTGCGATGCCGCGCCGCTTGAGCTCACGGACTGGATCCATTCCGAGGAAGAGTACCCGGACGCCCCCTCGCTGGCTATCATCGCTATCTTGCCGTCACGTATGTCGCTTTGCGGGTTGGAGGAGAAGATGTACCAGTCCCGGCGCTCCCCGTCCTCACCGCCGGACAACGCGCTCTGGAACCAAGGGTGGCTGGAGGAAGTGTGGTTGAGCACATAGTCCAGGTATATCTTGATGCCGCGTTCGTGCGCCGACTTCACCAGAGAGATGAAATCCTCCTCTGTCCCGTACAGGCTGTTGACGGAATAATAATCCTCTACATCATAGCCATGATATGATGCCGCGGGGTGAATGGGAGAGAGCCACAGGGCCGAGACACCCAGCGACTGCAGGTAGTCCAGGCGGCTCTCTATCCCCTTGAAATCCCCTATGCCGTCGCCATCACTGTCGGCAAAGCTGTACACGAGCAGCTGGTAGGTGATATCCGCCCGTTTGACCCCGTCCCAAGGGATGGAGCTGACATTCACAACGGCGGAGCTGTCCTCCGTCCGGATGACTTTAGGGGCCTCCTTTTCGCAGCCAGCGGCTAATGCCAGCAATCCTGCGGCAAGGAGCCAGAGTGCAAGCGGCTTCCTGCTCATTCGCTATTTTTTGTATATCCTGTATTCGTAAGCCCCCAGCGTAAGCGTGGTGGGCACCGTGGTGGAGCTGCCCGTCAGCATGTCGGTGACGCTCTCGCCGCGCCGCTCCATGGGAGCGGTCGCGCTCTGCTGAGCGGCGGTGGGATTGACCACGACAAACACCCCGTGCCCAGAATCCTCCCACCACAGGCTGACAAGCTTGCCCGTGGTGTACATGCGCGGCGCACCATCCAGATATGCCCCGCATTCTGAGCGGGCGGCCATCACTGCCTTGTAAGCGGACGTATAGGAGCTGTTGGAGCTCCAGTCCATGATGTTGTAGGAGAAGAAGCTCAACGCCTTGGCATAGCCAATCTCCTGCGAGGAGTATATCATGGGGCTGTCTCCTGCAAACGCCGTAATTACAAATGCCGCCAACGCCCCGGCAGCACTCTTGTAGACGCTCACCGGCGAGCTCTCCGACGCCATGTCATGGTTGGTGATGAACCTCATCCAGCGCCCGTCACCTGTGGCGGAGCTGTTCTCATCGGTGAGCGCGGAGTAGAAGTCGCTCACCGACCCGCCAGCGAAAAGGGACTTCAGCGCAGACTGGTAACTCCAGCCATAGGCGTAGTCAAAGCCATAGCCAAAGCATTTGGGGTCGCTGACCTCGGCAAGAAGCACAGCGTCACTGTCATACGCCTTGAGGGCTGTCGTGACATCACTCCAGAAGTCATACGGCACATAAGACACCGCATCGAAGCGGTAGCCGTCGATGCCGGCGTTCTTGGGCCACCAGAGCAGCGCGTCAAGCATTGCCGCACGCATGGACTTATTGTCATAGTTGAGATCCGCCACGTCCGTCCAATTGGTGCCTGCGGGAGAGATGATGTTGCCGGCCGAGTCATGGGTGTACCAGTCCGGATGCTCCGTAATCCACGGATGATCCCACGCGGTGTGGTTGCAAGCGATGTCGAGGATAACTTTCATCCCTTTGCTGTGGGCCGCGCTTACCAGAGACTTGAGGTCATCCAGCGTGCCGAATGACGGATTGACCGAGGTGTAATCGCGGGTGCAGTAAGGGGAGTTGACGCTGTTCTTGCTGCCCACCGGGAAAATGGGCATCAGCCACAGCACATCCGTTCCCAAGGCGCGTATCTCATCCAGCCGCCCCTCCACGGCCGCGAGAGCCTTGGTCGAGGCAAACAGCTTGGGATTGGCCTCGTAGAACACAGGCGCTCCGACTTTGTCCTCCGTCGGAGTGATAATGACGGAGGGGGAGTCCTTTTTGCAAGAAAGTGCAGTCATGGCCGCAAGCGCGACCATGACTGCATTCCTTAAGATATTAGAGACTTTCATCATCTGGCTGTCACGCCTGTTGACGTGATTGTGAAGAAGTAGTCCTCGCCGAGGGTGATGCCGCTCGCGACATCGAACTGACTCCCGGAATTGTTGTTGACAATGGGGTTGGCGCTCTTGCCCGCGTCGGACGCGGCCACGTTGAAGTACTTGTACGTGACCCCATTCACGGCCTGCTCCCCGTCATAGGGCTTGCCCGGCCACGCGCCGTACAGCTCGCCGTCACCCCAGATGTAGCAGTACAGGCTGCTCCAGCCGCTCTGATCCTCAAAGTACAGGCGGCTGCCGGGATTTTCCAGCAGGGTGTACGAGGAGGAGGTCACGGACATGTAGATGTCATCCGAGAGCGTGACTGTCTGCGCGTCAAACTGGGTGCCGCCGTTGTTGTTGTTGAAGATGAAATGCTCCGTCTTGCCGCTGTTGCCCGCAGGGACGTCAAACACCTTGTAGGTGTCGCCGCAGAGGCTCACGGTGCTGGACGGGACAGCTCCGGGCCAGCCGCCGAATATCTCCGCGTCGCCCCAGGCATAGAGCGCGATGTCGCCCCAGCCGCTCTCGTCCTTGACATACACCTTGAATGTGCGCCGGGGATCCGTGAGTATCTCGGACTCATTGGTGACCTTGACATTGACAAACAGCTCCGAAGCCAGAGTGATGCCGGCCGGGCCGTCAAACTGCGCAGCGCCACTCTTGCTGAATATCAGGCTGACAGTCGTGCCGGCATAGCTCTTGACAAACTCAAATACTTCATAGTCAACGCCCTCAATGGTCTCTGTACCGGAAGAAGCCGCTCCGGGCCATTCGCCGAAAGCCGCTCCGCCCTCAGCATCATAAGAGTAGATGGTAAGGTCTGTCCAGCCGGTTTCGTTGAGGACATAGATCTTGTCTTTCTCCACGACAGGCTCCGGGGTCGGCGTGTCACCGCCCTCCGCAGCGCAGCCGTCATCGGTAATGACGAGGAAGTAGTCCACCGTCGCGCCGTCAAAGCTGATGGCGTAGTCGGCGAGCTGGGTGCCGCCTCCGTTGTTGTTGAAGATGAGGTTCTCGTCGAGTCCGGTGATGTCAGCCGTGGCGTAGTCAAAGTAGATGTAGGACTTGCTGCCGACAGTCGCAGTGCCCGTAGGCTGCATGCCCGGCCAGGCGCCGCCAAAGTCGTTGACGCTGCCCCACATGTACAGGGCCACCGCGCCGCCCCAGGAGGTCTGGTCATAGACCCAGACGCGGATGTAGCCGTCATGGGCGGGGATGTTGGAGCGATCCTCGGCTGTGCAGCCCTCGTCTGTGATCACGAGGAAGTAGTCCGCTGTCGCGCCGTCAAAGCTGATGGCGTAGTCGGCAAGCTGGGTGCCGCCTCCGTTGTTGTTGAAGATGAGGTTCTCGTCGAGCCCCGTGATATCAGCTGTGGCGTAGTCGAAGTAGATGTAGGACGTGCCGCTCAAGGTAGCGGAGCCTGTGGGCTGCATGCCCGGCCAGCTGCCGCCAAGGTCATTGACACTGCCCCACATGTACAGGGCCACCGCGCCTCCCCAGGAGGTCTGGTCGTTGACCCAAATGCGGATGTAGCCATCGTGGGCGGGGATGTCGTCATCCCCGCTGTCCTGCTTCTCAAAGTACTTGGCCCACCTGTCCACGTAGACATTGGCCCACTGTCCCGCGCTTATCTTGAGGGTGTGGCTGACATCCTCGTTCTTGACGGATTTCTCCGCCCCTTGCGAGACGCTGACAAACGTGAACCCGTCCGCCAGGGTCTTGCCGCTGACAAAAGCGCTGGGGTCCAGATAGACGCCCCATTTCTCCGTGATGACGGAGGAATGCTCCATCTGGTAGGCCACAGAGCCTACTGCGGCATCAGCCCCGCCATTGAAGTCGCCGACGATGTAGATTTCATCGTCATCCGCCGTGCCGGACGGCATGATGGCCTCGACAAGTATCCTGTCGGATCTCGTCTCAAAAGCCTGCTCCTCGTGCGGGAACACTATCTCGTCGTCATCGCTGCAGGAGGACAATCCGAGCGCGAGCGCCGGGAAGAGGAGCGCGAGGCTGGCATATTTGGATATTCTTGTGTTCATATCGTTGTGTGTGCTTGCATGTTATTGTGCTACATAGTCAGGGTTCTGCACGAGTCCCGGATTGACAAGCAGGGCGCTGGCAGGAAGCGGGAACCACTCGTATTTGCGATCGCGTGTCGCCTGGTAATTCTCGGCCCTGCCGAAGAACCACCACTGCCCCTGGGTGAATTTGTCGAAACGGCGCAGGTCCGTACGGCGGCGCCTGCCCTCCCCGAGGAACTCCTTGCCCCATTCGTTGAGCATCCAGTCGAGGTCAAATGCGGTAAATCCCGGCCCCGGCTCATCCTTGACGGTGTTCCAGTCAGAGCTGGAGAAATAACGGCTGCGCACGTCATTGACCAGAGCCTTGGCCCCGTCAGAGTCGCCTGCGCGGAGCTTGCACTCAGCCAGAGTGTAGTACACCTCCGCCAGACGGAACTCCACTTCGTCCGCGTCACGGTAGTCAAATCCCACCTCGTCCGGATAGACCGGATACCTGACCAGGCGGTAGCCCGAGTTGGTCTCTCCCCAGCGGGGCGACATGACGGTCTCCAGAGGGCGCGCCTGCTCGAGGAACTGCCCGACCTGGTCAACATACACCAGATCTTGTCCGTCACGGTCGGCATCGGCAGAGACCGGCTCTCCGCTGTGATAGTCCGTCTGGGCGCCCATCAGGAACAATCCCTCCCAAGTGCCGTCCGTGTTGCAGTGGAACGGCTTCTTGCGTATGTCCCTGTCGTCAAACCTGTCGTACACAGCTCCGAGCTTGTCACCGTAGTCGGTGACAAAGGACTTGGATCCGGTCGTGCCGCCAGTCGTCAGGACGGTGCCGCTGTTGTCATGCGAGGGAGCTATGATGGTGCAGTTCCACCCGCTCGCGTCGCTCGAAGCGCAGCCGAGGATGTCTTTAAAATTGTAAGGGAATCCGGGGACATTGCGCATGTTGAGAGCGGCGCTGTTGGAGTACCCGTACTCAAACGCGAACGCCATGATATTCTCGGAGCACTCGTTGTTGTTCATGCCATAGATGTCACGCCAGTCTCTGGCGAGGCTGTATGTGCCATATGTGCCGTCGAGAATCTCCTGGGCGAGGGTGGCGCATTCCGTGAAACGCTCCGTGCCTGTAAACACCCCGCTGTTGAGCAGGAGCCTCATCTTGATCATGCGGTTGGAGGCCTGGTTCATGCGGTTGATGCTGTTCTTGGGCAGGCTCTCCCATGACTCGTCCAGCTCACTGGCGATGAAGTCATATATCTTCTGGCAGCCCTTGTCAAAGTCGGCATCCGCGCTCGGAGGGACTTCGGAACTGACGGTGGCGTAGAGAGGGAGCGCGCCGCCCCAGACCTCAAACACGTTGTAATAGGCCCAAGCCCTGAGCGTCCTGACCTCCGCGATGTACGGGGCGATGCTCTCCTCGGTCATGCCGACAGAGGAGGGCGTGATATTCTCAAGGTCATTGATGACATTGTTGGCCAAGCCGATAGTCGTCCATGCGGTCTCCCATGCCTGCTTGATGATAGTGGACTCCGGCGACCACTCCTGGATGGAGAGCTGGAACTTAAGCCCCTCGTCGTAGCCCCATAAGCCGCCATTCCACACGCGCCACGCGATCTGGTCGGCGGAGAATTCGTTGAGGTAGTAGAAATACTCGGCGTAGCCTCTGGAAGCCGCCTCATAGATGGCCGCGACGGCGCCCTTAACGCTGCTCTCGTCCTCATAGAAGACGCTCGCGTCCACCCTGTCGAAGACTTTCTCGTCGAGATTGAAGCAGGACGTCATGCAAGTCAACGCCGCAGCCGCCCCGATTGCGTATCTGATGATAATATTATGTTTCATAGACTTGTAGATGTATTAGAATGTCAGGGTGACACCAAGGGTGAGCTGCAGCGCGGTCGGATATGCGGATGCCACGTCCACACTCGGCGTGATGCCGTTGACAGACACTATCGAAGGGTCATTGCCCGAATATCCGGTGAGCGTAAAGACGTTCTTGGCGGTGAAATAGACCCTGAGGCTGTCAATCCATTCGCGGGACTGCGGCCTGAAATTGTAGCCAAGAGTAGCGCTCTGGAGCTTGAAGTAGTCTCCCCTCTCCAGGAAGAAGTCGGAAATGACGCCACCGGCATATGAGATGTAGTCATACTTGGTGTACGCAGTCTTGAGGACATTGTCAGAGCCGCTGCCGGAGAGGCCCATGTTGTAGAGCCTCTGGTTAAAGATGTCAAATCCGAATGCCCCTGTAAAGAACAGGTTGAGGTCGAAGCTCTTGTAGCGGATGGTGTTGTTCCACGAGAGGAAGTGCTTGGGTGCGCCGTTGCCGATATAGCGCTTGTACGCCGCGTCGGCCTGCGTCACGGGGATGACCTCGTCCTGGTCATTGTATATCAGCAGGGTGCCCTCTTCGTTGACTCCTGCGGTCTTGTATCCGTAGAACTGTCCTACCTTGCCTCCCTCCATCACGCGGAAGTAGTACTCGTTGGTGCCTACGCCGGATTTCTGGTAGAGGTCGATGTAGGAGGCGTTGTACACGCTGTTGGAGAGTTTGGTGAGCTTGGTCGTGCCGTAAGACCAGTTGACGCCGCTCGTCCACCCCCAGTCCTTGCCGGCAATGATATCCCCGTCCACGGACAGCTCAATGCCCTTGTTGGATGTGGTGCCCACGTTGACAAGAATGGAGTTGTACACAAACGGGGGCTGCGGCGCGGTGTAGTTGTAGAGCAGGTCCTGGGACTGGCGCTCAAACAGGTCGATGCTGCCGCGCAGACGGCTGCCAAGCATGACCACATCCACGCCGATGTTGGCGCTGACCAGCTTCTCCCAGCCGAGATCCGGGTTGGCGTTGGCTGACGGGGCATAACCCTTGACCCATTCGCCGTCCATGTAGTAGTTGCCGTAGGTGCTGTAGGTGGTCAGGGACTTGTACGCGCTGAAATCGCTGCGCCCTGTCACACCGTAGGACACCCTCGGCTTGAGGCTCTGGAACAGGTCTGTCCCGTCCATAAAGTCCATGTTGGCGATTTCCCATGCCACGGACGCGGCAGGGAACGACCCCCATTTCTTGTTGGCCCCGAACTTGGTCGATCCCTCATACCTGATGGACGCAGAGGCCATGATGAGGTCTTTCCAGTTGTAGTTGACACGGGTGAACACGCCGATGAGCTTGGACTCGGTCTTGCCGGAGCTCATGGACGCCAATCCCTCCCCGAGGTACGACCCGCTCCCGATGTTGTTGTACAGGAAGTTGTCATAGGCGAAGTCCTTGTTGTCCATGTACATGGTCTCGGACACATAGTCCTCGTAGGAGTAGCCCGCGACGGCCTGCACCGTGTGGTCCTGTGAGGAGAATGTGTAGTTGAACAGCCATTCGAGGTTGTTGGTCGTGTACTTGTTGTAGCTGATGTTAGCGTCACCGGCATAGCCGCCCCAATAGGACGCGGAAGATGTCGATGGCGTGTAGTAGTTGCTCTTGAGGTCGTTGTAATTGACCGAGTATGTTAGGCTGGTGGTGAGGTTGTGATGCTCGTTGGTAAACAGCGCAGCCTTGACCCCGGCGGTGCCGAGCAGGTAGGTGCGGTGGCCGTCATTGGTCTTGAGGGTCACGGCAGACACAGGGTTGGTCGCGTTGGTCGGCGAAGTGGGCTGATAGTATGTGCCGTCCTCATTGTAAATGGGGATGGTGGGGTTGATGGACAGGGCGTTGCTGAACTGCCCGTCGTCGCCCCACGTCTCGTTGACCTTGCGGGCGTTGAGGCTGACATTGAATGTCAGGATGTTCTTGAGAGCCTTTTGCTCGATGGCGGCGCGGATGCCGTATTCCTCACGGTCGTCCACGAGGTCGAGCCCCTCGGCCTTTTTGTAGTTGACAGAGGCGTTGTACGACCCTCCCTTGGTGCTGCCGTCAATGGCGATGTACTGATTGTGCTCATAAGAGAAGTCGTTGAGCAGCTCGGAGTACCAGTCGGTGTCATAGCCATAGTCCGTGCCCCTGCGGCTGCGGCGGAACTCATCGGCCGACAGCACCTCCGGGTGAGGCTTGGCGATATTGACCCCGAAATAGGAGTCGTATGTGATGTGGGATGTGCCCGGCTCGCCCTCGGATCCTTTTTTGGTAGTGATGAGGATGACGCCGTTAGCTCCGCGTGTGCCGTAGATGGCCGCAGACGCGGCATCCTTGAGGACGGTCATGGACTCGATGTCTTGAGGAGCAATGTTGCGTATCTCGCCTCCAGGGACTCCGTCTATGACGATGAGAGGGTCATTGCCGGCTGTGAGCGATGTGGCTCCGCGGACCTGGAGGGAAGAGTTGGAGTTGGGGTTGGCCGCCGCAGTGGTGTTGACATTGAGGCCCGCGACCTTGCCTGTGAGCATCTCCATCGCGTTGTTCATGGACCCGCGGAAGAAATCCTTTTTGTCCACTTGCACGATGGAGCTGGAGAGCTCTTTCTTGCTGAGCGAGCCATAGCCGATGGCCACAGCCTCATCCAGAAACTCGTTGTCCTCTGCCAGCTTGACTACGGACGGGACAGCATCAGCCCTGAATGTCTGTGTGGCATATCCGATGCAGCTGACCTCCACGAGCGCGTCAGCGCCCTTGACGGACAGGACATACTCGCCGTCGAGGCCTGTCGATGTGCCGTTGGACGTGCCCGCTTCGAGCACCGTCGCGCCGACGACAGGGCCGGCTTCATCGACAACCACGCCCTTGACTTGATATCCGCCCTGGGCGAATACACTGACAGACATCGCGCAAGTGACCGCAATGTCTGCAAGGATGGTTATTATTCTCTTCATAAAAGAACGGTTAGTTGTTGTTAAGTTGTGTCTTGTTTATAAGCGCGACGCTCGCGGCTCCCAGCACGAGCAGGGCGGCCGCCACGAGGAACATGCCCGCCTGCGATCCTCCGATAGCCCTCAGGACAAAGCCTCCCGTGGCGGCTGCGACTATCTGCGGCAGACAGATGGCGCAGTTGAACAGTCCCAGGTATGTGCCTATATGATGCGTCAGCGCATTGGTCACGAATGTGAAAGGGATGGCGAGCATAGCTCCCCAAACGACCCCGATAAGCAGGAACGAGGCGCACAGCGCCCACTGATTGTGCAGGAAGTACACAGAGGCGAACCCGGCAGCCCCTATGAGAATGCTGACGGCGTAGGCCTGCTTGAGGGTCTTGAAGCGCGGGATTACCAGAGCCCACAGCATCGCCCCCACCGCCTCAACGGCAAACAGCACCCCGACCCAGTTGCCGGCGGCCTGATAGCCCTCCGAAGCCGCGTCAGTCGTGCCCCAGCAGGTGTCGGCGATTGCGCCGTTGGTATATGTCCAGAGCAGGAGGAATGCCGCCCAGCAGAAGAACTGCACCAGCGACACCGTCCAGAATGTCTTGGGAGCTGTGGCGAGCAGCCTGAACATGCCCGGATTGCCCCCCTCTATGGCGGCTTTGGCGGCGGCCGCCGTCTTGCCGTCAGCCGTAATTTCCGCCGTGCCGATGGCAGATTCCTCATCCGCAGCGGCGGCCGTGCCGTGGAACTCCGCATATTCCTTTGGCGGCATTTCCCGGACGTTGAAGAACGTGTACAGGACGCACAGGATGAGTATCAGCGCGCCGATGTAGAAGCTCCATTTGACCGAGTCGGGGATGACGCCCTCGGGGGCGGTGTTGGAGATGCCTATCCATGTGAAGAATATCGGGAAGAGGTATCCCACGAGGCTGCCGGCGTTGCAGAGCATGGACTGTATGGAGTAGGCCTGCGCTTTCTGGCTCTCGGACACCATGTCGCCGACCATCATCTTGAACGGCTGCATGGCCACGTTGATGGATGTGTCAAGGAATATCAGGGAGAACAGCCCGAACCACATCGCGGCGTTGAGTCCGAGGAAGACGTATGCCTTGGACAGGTTGAGGCTGCCGGCGTTGGGGAGCATCAGCATCACCAGCACAGCCACGATTGCGCCGGCCAGCAGATACGGCTTGCGTCTGCCCATGCGGCACCAAGTCCTGTCTGACCATTCGCCGATGAGGGGCTGCACAATCATGCCCATGAGCGGGGGCAGTATCCAGAAGAAGCTGAGCTGGTGCGGATCGGCCCCGAGGGTCGCGAATATGCGGCTGATGTTGGCGCTCTGTAGAGCATAAGCTATCTGGACTCCGAAGAATCCGAAGCTTAAGTTCCACATCTGCCAGAATGTCAATTGGTGTCGTCTGTCAGTCATTGTCATGTGTGAGAGACGCTCCGGGCCGTGTCAACGCAGCTCTCCGCCTCCGGCGCAAAAGTAACAAGCAGCGGACAAGATAGCCAATATTTTTAGATGAATGGTCAATTTATGGAGATAAACAGCAAATCGTTTATTATTCTTACGAATGATAATAAAAACATTTATCAACACGGAGCGCCATTGGGGCTGGCTTTGTTATTTTGCGCCTTTCTGTGTAATTTTATTGCGCCGAGGCGGACATCCTGACACGTCCGCAACGGCTCCCGGATTGCAAAGACCGCTCACACCGACATGACCCGCAAAGACTTGCTGCTGATACTGCTGTTTGCCGTGCTTCACGCCGCGACAGCGCTTGGATGCCGCGCCGCCGGCATCAGCGACGAGCTGCTGCTGACGCTGCTCACGATGATTATGGTCGTGCTGCTCTGCCTTGAGCGCAAAGTGAGCGTGACATTTATCGCCGTGGCCATTCTTGCGGTCAACATAGTGGGCTTCGCGCTCGGCAAGGGCGGGGCTTCCCTGCTCGGGCGGTGGGTGTCCAGCCCGCTGATTGTCAATCCTGTCTGTACCTTTGTCTCTACACTTGTCATCGGGGCGGGGACTGCCGCTTGCGTTGACGGCTGGCGGCGCAAGAGGGAGAGGCGCAGCGGTGTGCAGGAGGGGGACAATTTCCTGCTGCTGCTCGTGGTGTTCGTGCTCATCCTCGGGGTGCGCTTCGCCATTCTCATGGCGGGAGCCAATTCGGATGAGGCACGCAGCCTCGGCCTGACATTCGCGCTGGACTACCTGCTCACTTGCGTGGCTGTCATCTACATGGCGCGTTACGCCCTGCACTCGCAGCGGCAGGCGGCTCTGGACCGCGAACACGCCCATCTGGCGCAGTACAATTACAACCGCCTCAAACAGAATGTCAATCCGCATTTCCTCTTCAACTCCCTCAACATCCTCGACTGCCTGATACAGGACGGGCAGGACAAGGCGGCCAGCACCTATACGCACAAGCTTGCGGCTCTCTACAGGGGCATGATACGGAGCGAGTCGGAGGCCACGGTGACGCTGGGCGAGGAGAAAGGCTTCGCGTGGCTGTATGCGGACCTGCTCATGGTGCGGTTCCCGCAGGGGCTGGAGATCCGGGACGGCATCCGGGAGGAGGACTTGAGCCGTGGCGTCATCCCCAGCAGCTTGCAGATGCTCATTGAGAACGCCACCAAACACAACTCCATCAGCGCGGCCCGCCCGCTCGTGATAGAGGTCCGGTCTGACGGGGATATGGTCACGGTGTCCAACAATATCATTCCCAAGGTGGTCTCATCGGGCGACGGCTCCACCGGGCTCGGGCTCAAGTACATCAGGCAGCAGTACCAGGATGTGGCGGGCAAGGAGATAGACGTGACGAGCGAATGTGGCGTTTATTCCGTATCTTTACCCTTGTTATGACAGTACTGATTGTTGAGGATGAGATACTTGCGGGCACGGCTCTGGCGAGGGTGCTGGCTTCCCGCTTCCCGGACTTGGAGGTCATCGGACGGTGCGCGTCCATCGCGGAGACGGTGGAGATGCTCGCAGGAGGGCAGCCGGACGCGATTTTTATGGATGTGGAGCTCTCTGACGGCAACTGCTTTGAGATATTCCGCCGGGTGGACATCCGTTCCAAGGTGGTCATCACCACGGCGTATGACTCGTATGCGGTCAAGGCCTTTGAGGCCGGCAGCATCGACTATCTGCTCAAGCCCATAGAGCTGCCGGCGCTGACACGGGCGGTGGAGCGGCTGCGGAGCTGGAAAGGGGTGGCCGCACCGGCCGCAAGGACGTTCCGCAAGAGGTACATCCTCACCATCGGCAACCAGATACTCCCCATCGACTGCGACAACATCTCGCACATCTTCTCGGAGGACAAGGCCAACTATATCGTGACCAAGGCTGGGGCGCGGTATCTCATCAACGGCACAATGGAGTCCATCATCGGGGAGATAGACCCGGCGGAGTTTTTCCAGATCTCGCGCGGCTGCATAGTCTCACGTTCCTCGGTGGCGGGGGTGACCAAACTGATTGGCGGGCGTTTGAGGGTGGACCTGACGCCCCGGAGCTCCTTTGACGCCACCGTAAGCCGCGCCCGCGTGGATGCCTTCCTCGACTGGTGGCGCAGCTGAAGGCGCAGCTATCGCCGGCCCGTCTCCCCTCTGAATTGCTCCATCGGGATTAGTGGCAGATAATACGGCTCAAGTGGCGTCCCTTTGAGGTTTTTCATCATAACGCCCCGTAATGCGCCTACAGTCGCCGCAAGAAATGTATCAAGGACAACCGTATCCTTGGCGGAAAATGTCCCATCGTCTTTGACGGTGATTATGTCTTTTATTGGTGATAAGCCGAAACGCATGATGACGGTATCCGTCGCCAGCTCCACTCCGCCCTCATCATAAACCAAAGAGGCTTTCGCCTTGACAACAACCTCATCCTTGTCCATTTCCGGATTGATGTCGTGTCCGACCTGGACTTTAACCATATCGGGGGACAGGGCCGAATAATCAAAATCGTAATTCATTTTGAACTCGGCTTCGACTATGGATTCCAGCCTGTATTTAATCTCCATATCCTTGTCTTTTATAGCGCTATTGACAGTTCGAGGCGTGATGCAGGCAACCAGCCGGTCAAGATGCCGGATGTCAGCACATCGCTCCTGTCATAAACTGCTGGAGTCCTGCTTCTTGCAACTTTGACTCGAGGAACGTCTTTAGAAACGGGAACCATGCGCATGGCGGTAATGTTAAGCAGGTCCAGACCAAGACACGCCTTGATATCAGAAAGAGTGTCAATAGTGAAATTACGATTGCCGGACAGCCACTCTGAAATCTCCGACTCGCTCCTGCCGGTCATTTTTGCAAACCTTTTTTGCGAGATGCCTTTTGCGTCCAAGGCATCAGCAATCCTGACGGCAACGAGCATGCGTGTTCTTGTACGGCGAAGTTTGTCCTCGTCGATGTTATCCAAGATTTTTGTCAAACTTGCCGATGGTTTTCTTCTTGTTGTCATATTTCTAATTCAATTGAATCAGATAACTCCAGTGTGCCGTCATCTCTTACTTTGAGTTCTTTCTCTCTTATAGCATTGTTGATACAAGCCGCAATCTCTTTCATCTCTTGGGCTTTGGAATCCAGCAAAGGATCCTCTTGATAAGCGTGTATATCTGGCGGCTTATACCCCCCTGAACCGATAAAAATGCATGTGTTGTCAAATCGCAGACAGTACAACCTCATCCGCTTGCAGCTTAACGCAACGACCCCGTCTCCGGGAGATCCCTCATTAAGCTTGAACAAATGGGCCCTGCAGCCAGTGTCATTCCCCATAACATAAAGTTTCGACGCCATCTCCTCCAACTCCGCTTGGTGCTCTTCCATATTGTCATCGAAGAAATGATCCATCAAAGTCGAATCATCATCCTCATACATTATGGAATATATCTTGGCCTTAGGGCCGGAGAATTCCTCAATATTGACAATGTCAAACTTCATTTGAGTTACATAGTTCGTTGTAGGTTGTGCGCAAAAATAGAGAATAATTCGGATATATCCAAATAATATGTGTTTTTTTACGCTTTTGCGCTTCTGATGGCTTCGCAAAGATGCCGGATGGTCTGTCAGAAGCTGACGAACGCGGGCCAGCTGGCATTGGCCTCCGCCGCAGCCTGCAGGCTGTCCGGCAGATTAGCGAACATGTCAATGCCTGTCCACTCCTCAATCTGGTCCACGCTCACGGTGAAATCCGCCCAGCTCGCACCCTTGAGGTCACGGTGAGGCAGCCAGAACCCGACGGCCGAGGCTTCCGTGCAGCCCGCAACGCCCCATTTGACTTTGAGCAGGGCCTTCCAATAGTAGTTGGGCACCGGCAAGGTCTTGCCGTCACGGGCGTTCACAATGGCATTGATGGCCTCTGTGCCGTCCGTCCTTTTGCGGAATGCCGCGCCCGTCACCACATATACCGTGTCTGACGAGACTGCATCCGTCGCTCCCGCATCCGCCGCGGTTGACTTGGCTTCTGACGCAGCGGCTTTCTTCGGCACAGGCTTGGCGGAAGCGGATTCCGCCGCAGCGGCATCCGCAGCGGCAGAGACCAGGCTGCGGACGGCCGACTCCAGGTGCGCCCATATCCCTCCGTTAAACCCGTTCTGTATCTGCGGAGTGAGATTGGTCATGTAGTATGTCTGCTCGCACATCGGACGGTCTCCGTTCCTGTCGGCATTAGCAATCTGATGCCCCCGTGCATAATAATTCTTGGCATAGTTGTCCGATGCGAACCTCACTCCGTAAGCCCCGTGCGTCAAATCTGTCTGCTTGGACTGGGGGACATCCGGGTCAAAGGCCCAGTTCTCATAACGGCCTGTGCCGCTGGCCTGGTCTGCGTACAGCGGATACGCCACCCAGTAGGAAGCGTACATTTCCGGGTCATAGAGCAGAGTGTAATTCCGGCAAGCGACGCTGTCTTCAACGGCCCAGTGCGTGACCTGGTACAAGTCGCCAAGTGTTGAGGGTGTTGTCCCACGCATGCCGGTGACCGAGTATGCGGGCAGCTCCAGCCAGCCTGGCGAGACATTCTCCGCGTCTGCTGCTCCTCCAGCCGCCCTCAGCGCCTCATCCTCAACCGCTGCTGTCACACCATCCGCAACAGAGTCCCTCGCGACCACGACGCATCCCTCGTAGGCCGTTGCCCGTGCGCCGTCCTCCACAGAGTCCCTCACGCTCACGACGCATCCCTCATAGGCCGTTGCCCGTGCGCAGTCCTCCACAGAGTCCCTCACGCTCACGACGCATCCCTCCTCGTCAACCCCCGGCGGCACGACATCACCGCCCCTCGCGCATACCGCAAGAGGCAACGTCGCCAAAGCAAACACCGGCAACAACTTATGCCGCCAATCCAGGGATTCCATAGTTCACGGCTGTAAATATCGCAAAATATCTCTGCCATTGCTCCTGCCGACGCAGCAACCGCCGCAAAAGCCTCTGCCATTGCTCCTGCCGACGCAGCTCGCCGGACGTTCTGACAGGTTGTGC